>NZ_JBIUUS010000030.1:0-85461 GCF_044742585.1 Kitasatospora sp. NPDC087861 | reverse complement strand
AGCGGCGGCCCGCCGTGCCGTCTCTGGGTGGGGTGGGCCCGTGGCCCGGGCGCGGGCGTCCGGGTGCGCATTGGGGGGGGGGGGGCGGGGGGGGGGGCCCGGGGCGCCCCGCGCGCCACCCCCAGGACTGACGGAGTGTGACTTCGACCCCGCTCTGCGTCAATTAACCGGTCGAAGCCGATCGATCAGCACTGGATCTGATCGATTTTGTGCGAATACGGGGCATGTCCCATCACTCATATGCGCGATTTGTCCGTATTGTTACTCACTAGATCGTGATCATTCGCTAAAGCCGGGCGCGGTAGCTGCCGAAGCAGACTGTGACCCTTTCCGAACGCGGAACACTCCGACCGCCCCCTCGGGGTTCCGTCCGCCACTCCCCGCAGGAGGCCTGGTGTCGGTCCTTCTTGAGCACCCCGCAAACGTGGTCGCCTACCGGCCGACCAAGCCCACCGCCATGGTGGTCATCGCCGATCCCCGCGTCCGAAACACCGTCACCCGTCATCTGTGGGCGCTAGGCGTCCGGGACGTGATCGAGGTGTCGTCAATCGCCGAGGCCCGCCCCCGGGTCTCCACCCCGCGCGACATCTGCGTCGCCGACGTGCACCTGCCGGACGGCTCCGGCCTGACCATCCTGGCCGAGACCCGCGCCGCGGGCTGGCCCAACGGTCTGGCCCTGTCCGCCGCCGACGACATCGGCGCCGTCCGCAGCGCGCTGGCCGGCGGCGTGAAGGGCTACGTCGTCACCGGCACCCGCACCAACGTCGCGATGCCCGGCCGCCCGGGCCTGCCGCTCGGCGCCGCCGGGCTGGCCGGACGGATGCGCCGCCCCGGCATGCCGGGCGTGCCGGGCGCCGCCGGTGCGCCGGGCGCCCACGGAGCCCCCGGTGCACCCGGTGCGCCGGGCGCGCAGCAGTCCGCCTACCGCGAGCTGTCCGGCCGCGAGGTCGAGGTGCTGCGGCTGGTCGCCGAGGGCCAGTCGAACAAGGCGATCGGCGTGGCGATGGGCCTGTCCGCACTCACCGTCAAGAGCCACCTCGCCCGGATCGCCCGCAAGCTGGGCACCGGTGACCGCGCCGGGATGGTCGCGGTCGCGCTGCGCACCGGCATCATCCACTGAGTCCCCGAACGGGCCCGCCACGGCGGTCGAGGAGGAACGTTTCCTCCTCGACCGCCGTCGGCGTGTGCCGCAGCCACCCGTCCGGCCCCCGCAGGGCGGTCATGGACCCGGTCTGACCAGTCCGACAACACTCCCGGCCGCGAGGACCGTCGTACCCTTGGTGGGTGACCGACGCCGTAGCAGCCATCCCAGAAGAAGCAGCCCCGGTCCCGCTCCTCGAACCGAAGGAGGGGATCCCGCCCGTCGTGGCGGACGAGCAGGCGCTGGCCGCCACCGTCGCCGCCTTCGCCGCGGGCACCGGACCGGTCGCCGTCGACGCCGAGCGGGCCTCCGGCTACCGCTACGGGCAGCGCGCGTACCTCATCCAGCTGCGCCGCGCGGGCGCCGGCACCGCGCTGATCGACCCGATCGCCTGCCCCGACCTCAGCGGCCTAGGCGACGCCCTCGCCGACACCGAATGGGTGGTGCACGCCGCCACCCAGGACCTGCCCTGCCTGGCCGAGGTCGGCATGAGACCCCGGCGGCTCTTCGACACCGAGCTGGCCGGACGGATCGCCGGCTTCGCCCGGGTCGGCCTCGGGCCGATGACCGAGAGCGTGCTCGGGCTGAGCCTGGCCAAGGAGCACTCGGCGGTGGACTGGTCCACCCGCCCGCTGCCCGAGCCGTGGCTGCGCTACGCCGCTCTGGACGTCGAGGTGCTGGTCGAGCTGCGCGACGCACTCGAACAGGAGCTGGACGCCCAGGGCAAGCTCGGCTGGGCCCTGGAGGAGTTCGCGGCGATCGCCGCCGCGCCGCGCCCGGCCCCGCGCACCGACCCGTGGCGCCGCACCTCGCAGCTGCACAAGGTCCGCCGGCGCCGTCAGCTGGCCGTGGTGCGCGAGCTGTGGCTGGCCCGGGACCGGCTGGCGCAGGAGCGCGACGTCTCGCCGGGCCGGGTGCTCTCGGACGCCGCGATCGTCAACGCCGCGCTGGCCATGCCGCTGAACATCGCCGCGCTGCAGGCCGTCCAGGGCTTCGGGCCGCGGGTGCACCGGCGCCAGCTGGAGCAGTGGCTGGCGGCCGTCCAGCGGGGCCGGGAGGTCCCGGAGAACCAGTTGCCGCCGGCCGCCGCGCCGCACGACGGGCCGCCGCCGCCGCGGGCCTGGGCCGAGAAGGACCCGGTGGCCGCCGCCCGGCTGTCCGGGGCGCGCGCCGCGGTCGCGGACCTCGCCGAGCGGCACAACCTGCCGGCCGAGAACCTGATCACCCCGGACCTGGTCCGCCGGGTCTCCTGGGAGCCGCCGGCCGCCCCGGACGCCGAGGGCGTGGCCGCCGCGCTGCGCCGGCTCGGCGCCCGGCAGTGGCAGGTGGACCTGGTGGCGCCGGTGGTGGCCGCCGCCTTCACCGAGGCCGCGGCCGCACAGGCCTGAGCGAGCCCACCCGAAAGGGGGCACCGTCCTTGCGGCGGCGCCCCCTTCGGCGTGTCCGGGGCGACCGCGCCGGTCGGACGTGTCGCGGGACACACGGTCCGAACCCTCCGAGGGGCCTGGGCAGGTTGGTTACCGACCGGTAGCATGACGGTGAAGCGGCGCCGCTCGGATCTTCGCCGGCGGCAGCCTGCCCACCTCGAAATGTTGGTCCCTGGGAGGAGAGCCCCCGTGCCTCGTACCGTGAGGGACGTCGTCTTCGTCGACGGCGTCCGCACCCCGTTCGGCAAGGCCGGCCCGAAGGGCATCTACCACGAGACGCGCGCCGACGACCTCGTCGTCAAGTGCATCCGGGAGCTCGTGCGTCGTAACCCGAACCTGCCCGTCGAGCGCATCGACGAGGTCGCCGTCGCGGCCACCACGCAGATCGGTGACCAGGGTCTGACCATCGGGCGCACCGCCGCCCTGCTGTCCGGCCTGCCCAAGTCCGTCCCCGGCTACGCGATCGACCGCATGTGCGCCGGCGCGCTGACCGCCGTCACCACCACCGCCGGCGGCATCGCCTTCGGCGCGTACGACGTGGTCGTGGCCGGCGGCGTCGAGCACATGGGCCGCCACCCGATGGGTGAGGGCGTCGACCCGAACCCGCGCTTCGTCTCCGAGAAGCTGGTCGACGAGTCCGCCCTGTTCATGGGCATGACCGCGGAGAACCTGCACGACCGGTTCCCGCACCTGACCAAGGAGCGCTGCGACGCCTACGCCGTGCGCTCGCAGGAGAAGGCCGCCAAGGCGTACGCCAACGGCGACATCCAGCCCGACCTGGTGCCGATCTCGATCCGCAACACCAACCCCGAGGTCGGCGAGACCGGCTGGGGCCTGGCCACCGTGGACGAGCCGATGCGCCCGGGCACCACGATGGAGAGCCTGGCCGGTCTGAAGACCCCCTTCCGCCCGCACGGCAACATCACCGCGGGCAACTCGGCCGGTCTCAACGACGGCGCCACCGCCTCGCTGCTGGCCGCCGAGGACGTCGCCGAGGAGCTCGGCCTCCCGGTCAAGATGCGCCTGGTCTCCTACGCCTTCGCGGGCGTCGAGCCCGAGGTCATGGGCATCGGCCCGGTGCCGGCCACCGAGAAGGCGCTGGCCAAGGCCGGTCTGACCATCGACGACATCCAGGCCTTCGAGATCAACGAGGCCTTCGCCGTCCAGGTGCTGTCCTTCCTGGACCACTACGGCATCGCGGACGACGACGAGCGGGTCAACCCGTACGGCGGCGCGATCGCCTTCGGCCACCCGCTGGCCTCCTCCGGCGTGCGCCTGATGAACCAGCTGGCCCGCCGCTTCGAGCAGCGCCCGGACGTCCGCTACGGCCTCACCACGATGTGCATCGGCTTCGGCATGGGCGGCACCATCGTCTGGGAGAACCCGCACTGGAGCGGAGCGGAAAAGTCGTCCGAGTCCGAGGGTGGTAAGTGAGCATGAGCACCACGACTGAGCTGCTGCAGCACGGCGCCGAACTGTTCCCGGGCGAGGTCGTCACGACCGCGCACGTGCGCCACCTGGACCTGCCGCTGCAGGCCGGCCGGCTGGCCCTGATCACCCTGGACAACGGCTTCGACCACACCAAGCCGACCACCTTCGGCCCGGGTTCGCTGCTCAAGCTGTCCGCCGCGCTGGACCAGGTCGAGGCCGAGGCCGCCGAGGGCAAGATCGTCGGCGTCGCGGTGACCGGCAAGCCGTTCATCTTCGCGGTCGGCGCCGACCTCAAGGGCGTCGAGATCCTCAAGGAGCACGCGGACGCGCTGGCCATCGGCAAGGGCGGCCACGAGGTCTTCAAGCGGATCGCCGCGCTGCCCGTCCCGTCCTTCGCCTTCTACAACGGCGCGGCGATGGGCGGCGGCGTCGAGGTCGGCCTGCACGCCACCTACCGCACGGTCAGCGCGGGCGTCCCGGCGTTCTCGCTGCCGGAGGTCTTCCTGGGCCTCGTCCCCGGCTGGGGCGGCTGCACCCTGCTGCCGAACCTGATCGGCCCCTCGAAGGCGATCAAGGTCATCATCGAGAACTCGATGAACCAGAACAAGCAGCTCAAGGGCAAGGACGTGTTCGAGCTGGGGATCGCCGACGCGATCTTCGAGCCGGCCGACTTCCTGGAGCAGTCGCTGCTGTGGGCCGCCAAGGTCCTCAAGGGCGACGTCGTCGTCGAGCGCGAGGAGATCGACCGCGGCAAGGCCTGGGACGACGCCGTCGCCTGGGGCCGCCTGGTCGCCGACGCCAAGGTGCACGGCGCCGCGCCGGCCGCCTACAAGGCACTGGACATCATCGCCCAGGTCAAGGACTCCGACCTGCAGGCCGGCTTCGACGCCGAGGACGCGGCCCTGGCCGACCTCATCATGAGCGGCGAGCTGCGCAGCGGCATCTACGCCTTCAACCTGGTGCAGCGCCGGGCCAAGCGCCCGGTCGGCGCGCCGGACAAGTCGCTGGCCCGCCCGGTCACCAAGGTCGGCGTCGTGGGCGCCGGTCTGATGGCCTCGCAGCTGGCGCTGCTGTTCGCCCGCCGTCTGGAGGTGCCGGTGGTCCTCACCGACATCGACCAGGAGCGCGTCGACAAGGGCGTCGGCTACGTCCACGCCGAGATCGACAAGCTGCTCGGCAAGGGCCGGATCGGCCAGGACAAGGCCAACCGTCTCAAGGGCCTGGTCAGCGGCTCGCTCGACAAGGCCGCCGCCTTCGGCGACGCGGACTTCGTGATCGAGGCCGTGTTCGAGGAGATGGGCGTCAAGCAGGCCGTCTTCGCGGACCTGGAGAACGTGGTCTCGCCGACCTGCGTGCTGGCGACCAACACCTCCTCGCTGTCGGTCACCGAGATGGCCTCGAAGCTGAAGCACCCCGAGCGGGTCGTCGGCTTCCACTTCTTCAACCCGGTCGCGATCCTGCCGCTGCTGGAGATCGTCCGCGGCGAGCAGACCGACGACGCCTCGCTGGCCACCGCCTTCGGCGTCTCGAAGAAGCTGAAGAAGACCTCGGTGCTGGTCAAGGACGCCCCGGCGTTCGTGGTGAACCGGATCCTGACCCGCTTCATGGGCGAGATCCAGACCATCATCGACGAGGGCACCCCGATCGCCACCGTCGAGAAGGGCGTCGAGCCGCTCGGCCTGCCGATGTCCCCGATCGTGCTGCTGGAGCTGGTCGGCCCGGCCATCGCGCTGCACGTCTCGGAGACCCTGCACGGCGCGTTCCCGGAGCGGTTCGCCGTCTCCGAGAACCTCGGCAAGGTGGTCAAGGCCGGCAAGCGCGGCTTCTACACCTGGGTGGACGGCAAGCAGGTGCTCGACCCCGAGGTGCTGGAGCTGCTGTCCTTCGGCGACACCGTGCTGACCGAGGAGCAGGTCCTGACCCGCGCCCTGGAGGCCGTGGCGCAGGAGATCGGCCTGATGCTGGAGGAGGGTGTCGTCGCCGAGGCGCAGGACATCGACCTCTGCATGATCACCGGCGCCGGCTGGCCCTTCCACCTGGGCGGGATCACCCCGTACCTGGACCGTGAGGGTGTCTCGGAGCGGGTGAACGGCAAGCGCTTCCTCGCCCCCGGCGTGGCCTCGGTGCCCGCGTAGGGCGCAGCGGTACGAACGCCGGAGCCCCGGTGACCTGGTCCAGGTCACCGGGGCTCCGGCGTGTGCGGGGGCGGTCAGTGCTTGAGGCGGTAGACCACGGTGTCCGCGAAGACGCCGACCATCTCGTAGTGGGTGTCCAGCAGGTTCTCGATCCGCGGGACCATCCCCGGCTGGTACGGGGCGATGCCGGAGTCGTCCACCACGACCTCGGGCAGGTTGTCGGCGAGCTCCTTGTCGAAGGTCTGCCAGGCGTTGCTGACGCTGAACTGCTCGCCCACGTTGGGGTTGCCGTCCTTGCCGCCGCTGTAGTTGGTCAGGAAGCCGGCCGTCAGGTAGCGGGTGGCGGGCTTGCGGTCGGCCAGCCAGTACAGCTCGGGGTGCATGCCCCAGACCAGCACGGTGTCCTTGGGGCTGGTCTGGGCGGCGACCGCGGTGGCGACCTCGGTGGTGCGGTCGAGCCGCTCCCCCGGCCAGGCCAGGGCCAGCGCCCAGAAGACCGTCGAGGCGACCGTGGTGTACACCAGGACGGGCTTCCAGCGGACCGCCGAGGTGGCCACCGCCCCGGTGCCCAGCAGCACCAGCGGGGGGATCAACTGCAGGTAGTAGTGGCCGAAGAAGTGGAAGCCCACGCTGACCGCGACGACCGAGGAGGCCAGCCAGACCCAGAGGTCGGCGGTGGAGCCGTGCTCCTCCCCGGCGACCGGCAGCGGGCGGTGGCGGTACTTGAGCCAGAGCCGGCGCCCGACCGGGAGCAGGAAACCCAGCCCGGCGGCGACCAGGATGGCCGAGTTGCCGAGCGCGCGGCCGGTCATCTGCAGCCAGGCGCCGCCGAAGGAGGCGTAGTCCCCACTGCCGGTGACCACCCAGAACAGGAAGCCCTTGGGCTTGGTCAGGATGACCGCGACCAGCGCTATCGGCAGGGTGAAGCCGAAGCCGATCTTGAACAGGGCGGGCGGCCAGCGCACCCCGCGCCGGCGGGCGTCCTGGAACAGCATCCAGAGCACCGGCAGCAGCACCGCGCCGCCGGTCTGCTTGGTCAGCGAGCAGAGCGCCACCGCGATGCCGGCGGCCAGCCAGCGGCGGCGCTCGGCGTACCGGAAGGCGGCCACCATCGCGGGCAGCATGAAGACCTCGAAGGTCGCCGCCTGGGTGTCCTCCGGGGAGAGCCCGATGGAGACCAGCAGGTAGAGCAGTCCCGCGCCGGCCCCGGCCCGGTTGCCCCAGCGGCCGCGGGCGAGGGAGGCCAGCAGGATCGCGGTGCCCAGGTGGGCGGCCACCGCCAGGGTGCGCAGCGGCCACAGCGAGGCGGAGCCGAAGACCGCGAAGCAGGCCTGGTAGAGCCAGGGCAGCAGCGGCGGCTTGCGGTCCACCACGGTGTCGTACAGCACGCCGCCGTCGGCCAGCATCCGGGCCTGGGTGGCCAGGAACCCCTCGTCGGGGCTCCAGACGGGCCGGGCGAAGGAGGGGATGTGGGTGAGCAGCGCGACCAGCGCGAGCACCGGCACCAGCCTGGTCCAGTACCCGATCAGGACTTGGGTACGGACACGCTCGGGCAGGCGCTCGGCCAGTCCGGCGAGGCGGAGGCGGGTGGGGGTGGGCACGGGTGACAACCTACCCGGCGGGATCGGCGCGGGCCGCGCCGGTCCCGCCTTTCGGTGCGATTGTCAGCTTGTTTCGTGACGAACTGTTACAGGGTTACGACGAACGGTCGTCGACGGAACGCGCTCCGGGCTGCGCCCTCAGGCCTCGACCGGCGCCGCGTCCAGATTGCCGACCAGGGCCGTCACCTTTCGGGCGATGTCCGGGGCGTTCAGGCCGATCTCGGCCAGGATCTCGTTCCGGCTCGCGTGGTCCAGGAACTCCTGCGGGATCCCGAAGTCGCGCACCGGCAGGTCCACGTCCGCGTCGCGCAGGGCCTGCGCCACGGCGGCGCCGACGCCGCCCACCCGGCCGTTGTCCTCGATCGTGACGACCACCCGGTGCTCGGCCGCCAGGCCGGGCAGGGCCTGGTCGACCGGCTTGACCCAGCGCGGGTCCACCACAGTGGCGGTGATGCCCTGGGCGGCCAGCAGGTCCGCGACCTCCAGGCTGGTGGCGGCCATCGCGCCGACCGAGACGATCAGCACGTCCGCGCGGTGCGTGCCGCCCGGCGCCTCGGCGGCGCGCAGCACGTCCATGCCGCCGATCCGGCCGACCGCGGGGACGGCCGGGCCGACCGTGCCCTTGGAGTAGCGGACCACGGTGGGCGCGTCCTTGACCTCGACGGCCTCGCGCAGCTGGGCGCGCAGCTGGTCGGCGTCGCGCGGGGCGGCCAGCCGCAGGGTCGGGACGACCTGCAGGATCGACATGTCCCACATGCCGTTGTGCGAGGCGCCGTCGTCACCGGTGACACCGGCCCGGTCCAGAGTGAAGGTGACGCCCAGCTTGTGCAGGGCGACGTCCATCAGGACCTGGTCGAAGGCGCGGTTCAGGAAGGTCGCGTAGACCGCGAAGACCGGGTGCAGGCCGCCGGTGGCCAGGCCGGCCGCGCTGGTGACGGCGTGCTGCTCGGCGATGCCGACGTCGAAGATGCGGTCCGGGAAGGCCTCGGCGAACGGGGCCAGGCCGACCGGGTGGAGCATCGCGGCGGTGATGCCGACGATGTCCTCGCGCTCGTGGCCGAGCGCGACCATCTCCTCGGCGAAGACCGAGGTCCAGCTCTGCCCGCCGCCGCTCTTGATCGGCAGGCCGGTCTCCGGGTGGATCTTGCCGACCGCGTGGAAGCGGTCCTCGTCGTTGTTCTCGGCGGCGTGGTAGCCGCGGCCCTTCTCGGTGAGGCAGTGCACGATCACCGGGCCGCCGAAGCCGCGTGCCTTGGTCAGCGCGGACTCCAGGGCGGTCAGGTCGTGGCCGTCGATCGGGCCGATGTACTTGAGGCCGAGGTCCTCGAACATGCCCTGCGGGGCGATGAAGTCCTTGAGGCCCTTCTTGGCGCCGTGCAGCGTCTCGAACAGCTGCTGGCCGACCACCGGAGTGCGCTGCAGGGCGTCCTTGCCCCAGGAGAGGAAGCGCTCGTAGCCCCGGGTGGTGCGCAGCGTGGCGAGGTGGTTGGCCATGCCGCCGATGGTCGGCGAGTAGGAGCGCTCGTTGTCGTTGACGACGATGACGAGCGGGCGGTCCTCGGCGTCGGCGATGTTGTTCAGCGCCTCCCAGGCCATGCCGCCGGTGAGCGCGCCGTCGCCGATCACCGCGACCACCGGGTCGGAGGTGCCGCGCAGCTGGTTGGCCTTGGCCAGGCCGTCGGCGTAGGAGAGCACGGTGGAGGCGTGCGAGTTCTCGATCACGTCGTGCTCGGACTCGGCGCGGGACGGGTAGCCGGACAGACCGCCCTTCATCCGCAGCATCGAGAAGTCCTGGCGGCCGGTGAGCAGCTTGTGGACGTAGCTCTGGTGGCCGGTGTCGAAGAGGATGCGGTCGCGCGGCGAGTCGAAAACCCGGTGCAGCGCGATGGTGAGCTCCACGACGCCGAGGTTGGGGCCGAGGTGGCCGCCCGTCTTGGAGACCTCGGTCACCAGGAAGGTCCGGATCTCCTGGGCCAGTGCGGCCAGCTGTCCGGGCGTGAGCCGGTCGAGATCGCGCGGTCCCCGAATGCGGGTCAGCAGGGCCACCCGTTCCTCCTCGTTCAGTGTTCGCGGACCGCGGGCGGTCCGACGGGCGTCGCTGCCCGGTCTGGCAGCTGGCCGGCGGTCGCGGCCGGTGCCGACCGGTCGAGTCTAATGTCCGCTTGCCGGACACCGAGCGGCGCGCCCGGTGCCACCGACCCGATACCGCCATTCCCGGAGGTCGGCCCGGAGGTGCGCGTCAAGACGGATTGACGAACGGGCGTGCGGAGCAGCTCGGGTGCGCCCCGGGCTCGTCAGACGAGCCCGAGCGCCCCGGACTCGCCCATCTCGCTCATCACCAGGGCCAGTGCACCGAGCACCTCCGCCCGGCCGCCCAGGGTGCCGGGGACCACCGAGAGCTGGCGGGCGGCGCTCGGGATCGCGTAGCGGGCCACCGAGTCGCGGATCGGGGCGAGCACCAGCTCACCGGCCTCGGCGAGGTCGCCGCCGAGGATCACCCGGCGCGGGTTGAGCAGGTTGCACAGGGTGGCGACGCCGGTGCCGATCTGCCGGCCGGCGTCGGCGATCACCCGGCGGCAGCCGAGGTCGCCCTGGTGGGCCAGCTCGACCACCCGGGTCAGGGTGAGGTCCGGGCCGAGGGTCGAGGTGAGCAGCGAGAGCAGGTAGCGGGAGCCCACGAAGGTCTCCAGGCAGCCGCGGTTGCCGCAGCGGCAGACCGGCCCGGCCTCGTCCAGGGTGATGTGCCCGATCTCACCGGCGGTGCCGCCCGGCCCCCGGTAGATCTGGCCGTTGACCACCAGACCGGCGCCGACCCCGCTGGCGATCTTGATGTACGCGAGGTCGCTCAGCCCCCGCCCGGCACCCCAGACCAGCTCGCCGAGCGCGCCCAGGTTGGCGTCGTTGTCCACGTGCACCGGCATGCCGAGCCGCTCGGCCAGCTCCCGGCCCGGGGCGATGCCCGTCCAGCCGGGCAGGATCGCGGTGGAGCCGAGCGCGCCGGTCTCCACGTCGATCGGGCCGGGCACGCCGAGGCCGACGCCGATCACCTTGTCCGGGCGGAACCCGGCCTGCTGGAGCAGCCGCTCCACCATCGCCTCGGCCCGGTCGAAGCCCTGCGCGGCGGAGACGTCCACGTCGATCGGGGCGCTCTCCTCGGCCAGCACCCGGTGCGCGAGGTTGCCGACCGCGACCCGCAGATGGGTATGACCGAAATCGATGCCCACCACGATGCCGGCGTCCCCGCTGAGCGAGACGCTGCGCGCGCGCCGGCCGCCGGAGGAGGTGTCGGCGACCACGACGGTGCCGCTCTCCTTCAACTCCCGCACGATGTTGGACACGGTGGCCGCGGAGAGGCCGGTGCCGCGGGCGATCTCGGCCTGGGTCAGCGAGCCGGCCATCCGCACCGCACGCAGCACCCGTTCCAGGTTCGCCCGGTGCAGTGACGACTGCGAGCCCGGTGTGTCCGTCGACATGATCCACCCTCCCAGGGCGGGGACCCCTCCGCCGGACGTCCCCTTCAACTCCTGAAGGGTAGGGCCTGTGCCGTGGATCGGCGCGGATCGGACCTGAGACCGACCGGCACATGGTCTTAGCCGAGGCCGGTGGGGCCGGCGGCGGCCGGGGCGGGGAGCCGCGCGGCCGGCACGGCCGGGAGCTGCGGAAACGGGCTACCGGAGTCCTGGCGTTGGCCGAAAACCACTCACCACTACCATGGTGCCCTATCTCACGCGTCCCCCCGGAACCGCGGACGGTACCGGCAGGGGGCACTTCCAGACATGACGGGGAATCAGATGGCAGGGGATCACCCTACGCCGGGGGCGGGCGAAAAGCCCGGCAGCGGGCCGCAGGACAACCGGGGCGTCTCGTTCGGGCGCCCGCCCGGCGGCGTGGACCCGGCCGCCGTGGCGGACCAGATGACACAGCTCGACGGCTCGGCGATCCCGGGCCCGGCCTCGCCCGCCGGACCGCCTCCGGCCCAACCGCCGGCACCGCCCGCGCAGCCGCCGGCCGGCGGCGGGGGATTCCAGCCGTACGCGCCGACCGCGGCCGCCTTCCCCGGCCAGGCCCCGCCGCCGCCGGCCGGTGCGCCGATGGGCCCGTACGACCCGGTGCCCGGTGGTGCCTACGGTGCGCCGGACGCCGGGCAGGCCTACGGCGCCGGCTACGGATACCCGCAGCAGCAGCCCGGGTACGGCTACCCGGGTGCGCCGGTGCCCCCCGCGCCCAAGCAGCGCAACCCCGTGATGCTCTGGGGCGGGATCATCGGCGGCGTCCTGGCGATCGCCATCGTCGCCGGGCTGATCGTGCTCCTCAAGGGCAACCCCGACCCCGCGCCGAGTGCCAGCTCCGGCGGCACCACCACCTCGGGCGGCACCTCCGGAGGCACCGTCACCGACGCCCCGACCGCCGACAGCACCGGCGGCAGCACCGGCGGCGGGGCCGGCTACAACATCGCGTGGAGCGCCGCCAAGGCCGCCAACGCGGACAGCAGTACGCAGATGCTCGGCATCTGGGGCACCGACAAGGTCGCGGTGCGCGCCGACAGCGCCGGCATCCGGGCGTTCAACACCTCGGACGGCAAGGAGGCCTGGACCATCCCGGTGCCGGCCGGCAGCAAGGAGCTGTGCAGCGCCTCCTACTCGACCAACTCGAAGAGCATCGCCGCCGTCTCCTTCAACACCGGTGACAGCGACTGCTCCACCGTCGGCGCCGTCGACATCAGCCAGGGCAAGCTGCTGTGGACCGTCAAGGTCTCCAACGACCGGGTGTCCTCGCCGACCCTCAGCGTCACGGACAAGGTGGTCGCCATCGGCGGCAACGTGGTCGGCGGCCTGAGCATCGACAACGGCTCCGCCGTCTGGCAGTTCCAGCCCCGCGACAAGGACTGCAGCCTCTACGGCCGCGCGGCCGGCAACCAGCTCGCGGTCAGCGACCGCTGCTACGGCGGCTCCGGTCCCAAGTCGCAGCTGGTGATCGTGGACGCCGACAGCGGCAAGGCCGCCAGCACGCCGATCACCCTCACCGGCACCATCGAGCGGATCGACAAGGTCGTCCAGGACCAGCCGCTGGTGCTGCTGATGAGCAGCGGCCCGAACGGCGACTACATCCTGCCGTTCGACAAGACCAACAAGCCCGGAAACCAGATGTCGGTCAAGGAGCCCGGCGCGGACAGCCTGCGCCTGTCCGGCCAGTCCGACGCCTACACCCAGAACGTGGTCAGCGGCACCACCCTGTACGCCCAGATCACCGGCACCAAGTCGGCCGTCAACGCGTACGACCTGACCACCGGCAAGCGCCTCTGGTCCGCCGCCAGCGCCACGTCCAGCCAGGACATCCGGCTGGTGTCCGGCACCGACAAGGACGGCAAGGTCCGCGCCATCGTCAGCCAGGGCTACAACAAGCCCGCCCGGCTGGTGACGCTCTCGCCGACCGACGGCTCGATGACCGACCTCGGCACCATGGCCATGCCCAACGGCCTGGACATCGGGATGAGCCTGTCCGAGTACGTCGTCTCCACCGACGGCAGCGCGGTGTACGCCTTCCGCCGCGGCAGCTCCGACGCGCCGCTGACCAAGTGGAAGAAGTGACGCCGCGGGGCTGACCCCCCACCGGGCGCAGGCCACTGGGCGCAGGCCCTCGGGCCGGACCGGGCGGGGCGGGAACGGGCCATCGGCCCGGGCCCGCCCCGCCTGTGATTTTTCAGGTGGCTCGTCCGTTGGGTCATGGGAGGATTCGCCCCATCAGCCTGACGAAGGAGTGCAGCGAGTGCCCGGCACCAACCTGACCCGTGAGGAAGCCCGCACCCGGGCCGACCTCCTCCACGTGGACGCGTACGACATCGAGCTCGACCTGAGCTCGGCCCGCGAAGGTGGCACCTTCCGGTCCACCACCGTGGTCCGGTTCACCGCCACGACCCCCGGCGCGGACACGTTCATCGACCTCGTCGCGCCGAGCGTCGAGGAGATCACCCTCAACGGCGCGCCGCTCGACCCGGCGAGCTTCACCGACAGCCGGATCCCGCTGCCGAACCTGGCCGCGGAGAACGAGCTGCGCGTCGTCGCCACCTGCGCCTACACCAACACCGGTGAGGGCCTGCACCGGTTCGTCGACCCGGTCGACGGCGAGACCTACCTGTACACCCAGTTCGAGGTGCCGGACGCCCGCCGCGTCTTCGCCTCCTTCGAACAGCCCGACCTGAAGGCCGCGTTCGCGTTCACCGTGACGGCCCCCACGGGCTGGGTCGTGGTCTCCAACTCGCCCACCCCGACGCCGGTCGGCGAGGGCTCCGCGCAGGTGTGGACGTTCGAGCCCACCGGCCGGATCTCCAGCTACATCACCGCGCTGATCGCCGGCCCGTACGTCGGCGTCTTCGACACCTACGAGAACGGCGCGCAGAAGGTGCCGCTGGGCGTCTACTGCCGCCCCTCGCTGCGCGAGTACCTGGACGCCGAGAACGTCTTCGCCGTCACCAAGCAGGGCTTCGACTACTTCCAGGAGAAGTTCGACTTCCCCTACCCGTTCGCGAAGTACGACCAGCTGTTCGTCCCGGAGTTCAACGCCGGCGCGATGGAGAACGCGGGCGCCGTCACCCTGCGCGACCAGTACGTGTTCCGCTCCAAGGTCACCGACGCCGCGTACGAGGCCCGCGCCGCGACGATCCTGCACGAGCTCGCCCACATGTGGTTCGGCGACCTCGTCACCATGGAGTGGTGGAACGACCTCTGGCTGAACGAGTCCTTCGCCACCTTCGCCGAGGCCGTCTGCCAGGCCGAGGCCCCCGGCTCGAAGTGGCCCCACTCCTGGACCACCTTCGCCAACCAGATGAAGACCTGGGCCTACCGGCAGGACCAACTGCCGTCCACCCACCCGATCATGGCCGACATCAACGACCTGGAGGACGTCCAGGTCAACTTCGACGGCATCACCTACGCCAAGGGCGCCTCGGTGCTCAAGCAGCTGGTGGCCTACGTCGGCCAGGACGCCTTCTTCCAGGGCGTGCAGGCCTACTTCAAGCGCCACGCCTGGGGCAACACCCGCCTCAGTGACCTGCTCGGCGCCCTGGAGGAGGCCAGCGGCCGCGACCTGCGGACCTGGTCCAAGGCCTGGCTGGAGACCGCCGGCATCAACGTGCTGCGGCCCTCGATCGTGCTGAACACCGACGGCGAGATCGAGTCCTTCGCCGTCCTCCAGGAGGCCCCCGCGCTGCCCGCCGGCGCCAAGGGCGAGGCCGTGCTGCGCCCGCACCGCATCGCCATCGGCCTGTACGAGCTCGCCGACGGCGCGCTGGTGCGCACCGACCGGATCGAGCTCGACGTCGACGGCCCGCGCACCGAGGTGCCCGAGCTCGTCGGCCGGCACCGCCCGGCCGTCGTGCTGCTCAACGACGACGACCTCTCGTACGCCAAGATCCGGCTCGACGAGGACTCGATGGCCGTCGTCACCGAGCACCTCGGCGGCTTCACCGAGTCGCTGCCGCGCGCCCTGTGCTGGGCCTCCGCCTGGGACATGACCCGCGACGGCGAACTCGCCGCCCGTGACTACCTCGCGCTCGCCCTCGCCGGCATCGGGCGGGAGAGCGACATCGGCGTCGTGCAGTCCGTGCAGCGCCAGGTCAGGCTCGCCCTCGACGCCTACACCGACCCCGGCTGGCGCGAGCAGGGCCTCGCCCGGTGGGCCGCCGCCGCCGAGGAGCACCTGCGCGCCGCCGAACCCGGCAGCGACCACCAGCTCGCCTGGGCCCGCACCCTGGCCTCCGTCGCCCGCACCGACGGGCAGCTCGGCCTGCTCGACGGCCTGCTCGACGGCACCGCCGAGATCAAGGGCCTCGCCGTCGACACCGAGCTGCGCTGGAGCCTGCTCACCCAGCTCTGCGCCACCGGCCGCGCCGACGAGGCCGCCGTCACGGCCGAGCTGGCCCGCGACAACACCGCGGCCGGCCAGGAGCACGCCGCCACCTGCCGCGCCGCCCGGCCCACCGCCGAGGCCAAGGCCGAGGCCTGGGCCGCCGTCGTCGAGTCGGACACCCTCACCAACTACGTCCAGGAAGCGACCATCGCCGGCTTCCAGCAGAGCGACCAGCGCGAGCTGCTCGCCCCGTACGCGGCCAAGTACTTCGCGGCCGTCAAGGACATCTGGGAGACCCGCAGCCACGAGATCTCGCAGCAGATCATCGGCGGGCTGTACCCGTCGCTGCAGGTCACGCAGGCGACGGTGGACGCGACCGACGCGTGGCTGGCCGAGGCCGAGCCGGCGCCGGCGCTGCGGCGCCAGGTCGTCGAGGCCCGGGCCGGGATCGAGCGCGCGCTCAAGGCCCAGGTGGTCGACCGGGCGGCGGGCGCCCGCTGACCGGCTGACCCGCTGAAAAGCCTCGAAGGGGCACCGGAGAGATCCGGTGCCCCTTCGAGGCTTGTGCGGTCCTGGTGGACGCGGCGGTTACTTCTTCTTGCCCTTGCCGTACGGCAGGCCCGCGAGGGCGGCGATGATCACGAAGGCGGCGATCGGGATCAGCACGTACAGACCGATGGTCTGGCCGACGCTCAGGCCGGCCCCCGGGTCGTCGCCGTCGTCCCGGGTGACGGCCATGGCGGGCGACGACAGCAGCATCATCAGCGTGACCGTTGCGGAGACCGCGCCGGCTCGCAAAGCGTTCCTCTTGTCCACGTTTCCAACTTACCCGCCCCTTACGCGCCCCCGCGCGCCGGGGTCGGCCCTTCGGGCACGGGGTTCGGGGCCGGGGGCGCAGGTGGGGGCCGGGTCGGCCGGTCGGGGACGGGGGCGCTCGACAGCCGGACGGGTTCAGACCGACGGGTGGGGCCCGGGCGGGGCCAGCAGGTGGGCGAGCAGGCGGGCGGCCGGGGTGGCGGCCAGGCGGTCGAGGGTGACCGGGTCGCCGGCGTGGTCGGCGACCGGCAGGCGCCAGTTCGGGTACTGGTCCCAGGTGCCGGGCAGGTTCTGCGGACGCGGGTCGCCGACCAGGTCCGGCAGCCAGACCCCGACCAGCTCCGCCGGGGTCGAGCGCAGGAAGCGGTACAGCACCGGCATCGACAGCGGCTCGCCCGGTGTGAGCAGCCCCCGCCGGGTCAGTTCGGCCCGCCAGTCCGCCAGCTCGGCCGCCGCCTCCGCCTGCTCCTCGCCCAGCGGACGGGCCAGCAGCCCGAGCCGGTGCCGCAGCTCGACGTGCTCGCCGGAGAGCCGGGCCGCGGTGCTCGGCAGGTCGTGGGTGGTGAGGGTGGCCAGGCAGCCCGGGCGCCAGCGGTCCGGGGCGAGGATCTCGCCCCCCGCCTGCCAGTCCCGCTCGAACCAGAGCACCGACGTCCCCAGGATGCCGCGCGCCGCCAGCTCCTCCCGGACGCCCGGCTCCACCGTGCCCAGGTCCTCGCCGATCACCGCCGTCCCGGCCCGGTGCGCCTCCAGGGCCAGCACGCCGAGCATCGCCTCCGCGTCGTAGCGGACGTACGCGCCCTCGGTCGGCGGGTGGCCGTCCGGCACCCACCAGAGCCGGAACAGGCCCATCACGTGGTCGATCCGGATCGCCCCCGCGTGCCGGGCCGCCGAGCGCAGCAGCTCCGCGTACGGGGCGTAGCCGGCTGCGGCCAGCGCGTCCGGGCGCCAGGGCGGCAGGCCCCAGTCCTGGCCGTGGGCGTTGAAGGCGTCCGGCGGGGCGCCGACCGCGATGCCGCCGGCCAGGACGTCCTGGAGCGCCCAGGCGTCGGCACCGTCCGGGTGGACGCCGACGGCCAGGTCGTGGATCAGGCCCACCGGCATGCCGGCCCGGCGGGCCGCGCGCTGGGCGTCGCCGAGCTGCTGGTCGACCTGCCAGGCGAGCCAGCGGTGGAACTCGACCCGGTCGGCGAGGTCCCGCGCGGCCTGGCCGACCTGTGGGCCGTCCGGGTGACGCAGCCCCTTCGGCCAGCCGTGCCAGTCGGCGCCGTGCACCTCGGCGAGCGCGTTCCACAGCGCGTGCCGGCGCAGCCAGTCGCCCTCCCGGCGCTGGTACGCCTCGTACGCGGCCTGGCGGCCTGCCCCGCGCGGCACCTCGTGCAGCAGTTCCAGCGCCTCGCGCTTGAGCGCCCAGACGGCGTCCCGGTCGATCAGGCCGTCGTGCGCCAGCACCTCGTCGCGCAGCCGGGCGGCCCGGCGGCCCAGTTCCTCCGCCTCGGCCCGCTGGTCGCCCGTCAGGTAGGCGTACTCGGGCACCGCCTCGACCCGCAGGTGCACCGGGTCGGCGAAGCGGCGGGAGGAGGGGCGGTAGGGGGACGGGTCGGCGGGGGCGGTGGGCAGCGCCTGGTGCAGCGGGTTGATCTGGACGAAGCCCGCGCCGAGGCCGGCGCCCGCCCACTGCGCCAGTTCGGCGAGGTCGCCGAGGTCGCCCATGCCCCAGGAGCGGTCGGACAGGACGGAGTACAGCTGGGCGAGGAACCCCCAGCCGCGGCCGGGGAGCGCGGGCAGCTTCTCGGGGGCGACGATCAGCGCCGCCTCGCTCTTGCCCTCGCCCGTCTCGGCCCTGAGGACGTGTCGGCCGAGCGGCAGGTCGGCCGGCAGCCAGTGCGAGTGCCCGCGCGGCAGCTCCCACACCCCGCCGTCCTCCAGCGCCACGTGCAGCCGCGCGTCGGCCGGCACGTCCAGCGCCGTCCGCCGCCCGGCCCGCACCACCACGCACGGCGGCAGCAACCGGGCCTGCTGCTCGGCCCGGTGACGCTCCAGCGCCTCCCGCGCCTCCTCCGGCGTCCCCGCCGCCACCCCCAGTGCCCCCAGCACCGCGACCAGCGTCCGGGCCCCCACGGCCGGACCCCCCGGACCCGGATTCCGGGTGTCCACCCCGTACGCCTGCGCCAGCGCCACCAGCTCCGCCGGCGGTGGTGGCGCGTCCTGCGCCGGTACCCTCAGCCCGTCGGCTCCGTCACGGTCGAGATAAGCGGCCACTCGCGGCTCCTGCGATGTCTCGGCAACGCCTGGTCAGGACGACCACAGTCCTACCCGTGTGACGGCCCGACGACGCTGCGCGACACGAGCGCGCGGATGGATCGGTCGGGTGCCGGGCGCTCTCACGGCGGCTTCACCGAATTCGCCAATCGGGGTAAAGCGGGCATAGCAGTCGGTGACGTTGACACCGGGTTTGGGTAGCTGGTGGGGTGGCGGCGATGTGGTCCAGGCCTGGCGAGGAGGCCCCTGTGCAAGCCCGAGTGTCCGTTGTGGCCGGGCGGCGGCTGCGGCAGCAGCTGGAGCAGAGTGCGGCGCTGCGGGAGGTGTTGTACCACCCGACGGCGCTGGCGGCGCGGCGGGCCACGGCGCGGACGTGCCGTCAGCTGGCGCCGAAGACGGCGGACCGGCTGATCGCCGACCTCAAGGGGACGGAACCGCTGTTGGCGTCGGTGCGGGCGGAACGGGCCGGGCGGGCGGCTGGGCTGCCGGGGCGGCGGACCCTGCAGATCGCGGCGGGTGTCGTGGCGGCGGCGGTGGTCGGCGGGCTGCTGGCCGGGCCGGTGCCGTCCGCGGCGGCGTACGCGGCGACGGGGCCGGACGTGGTGAGCAGCGCGCCGCAGACGCCGCTGGGGAGCGTGACGAACCCGCAGGTGTTCCCCCGGCCGCAGGAGCAGACGGTGGCCGGGAAGCCGGTCGCGGTGCCGGCCGCGGTGACGCTGGTGCCCGCGCCGAAGGTCGACCGCGGCGCGGTCGACGCCGTCCACGAGGTGCTGGGCGTCGCCGGGGCGACGGACGTGACGCCGCGGCCCGACGCCGGGACGCCGGCCGCCGGATCGCTGGTGGTGTACGTCGGCGGGCCGGCCGAGGGCGCCGACGGCGCGGTGGACCGGGCGCTGAGCGAGCTGTCCGCCGCGGCCGGCGGCAAGAACGGCGCCGCGCCCTCGACCGCGGGCCTGCCGGCCGGCGGGTACGTGCTGTCGGCCGGCCAGCTGCCCGCCCAGGGCGGCGGGACGTACGGCGTGGTGGTGCTGGCGGGCGCGGACGCGGCGGGCACCTTCTACGCCGCGCAGAGCCTGCGCCAGCTGCTCGCCGCCGTACCGGCCGGGCAGGGGCAGGCACCGGGCGCCGCCGGGCTCGGCCTGCCCGGGATCACGCTGCGGGACTGGCCGAGCGGCGCGCCGGTGCGCGGCACCGCGGAGGCGTTCTACGGCACCCCGTGGACCGCGCAGCAGCGGCTCGACCAGGTCGACTTCCTCGGCCGCTCCAAGCAGAACTTCTACCTCTACGCCCCCGGCGACGACCCGTTCCGGCTCTCCCGCTGGCGCGACGCCTACCCGGCCGCCCGGACCGACGAGCTGCGCGAGCTGGGCGGCCGCGCCCGGCAGAACCACGTCACCCTCGGCTACGCGATCGACCCGGGCCAGTCGCTCTGCTTCAGCTCCGGCAAGGACGTGGACGCCCTGGTGGCCAAGCTGGACGGGCTGCGCAAGCTCGGCTTCACGGCCTTCCAGCTGCAGTTCCTGGACGTCAGCTACGACGAGTGGCACTGCGGTGACGACCGCGACGAGTACGGCACCGGGCCCGCCGCGGCCGCCAAGGCGCAGGCCGAGCTGGTCAGGAAGGTGCAGGACCGGCTGATCGCGAAGAACCCGGGCCTGGCCCCGCTGTCCGTCGTGCCCACCGAGTACCACCAGCAGGGCGCCACGCCGTACCGCAAGGCGCTGGCCGCGGCGCTGCCGGACGGGGTGCAGGTGGCCTGGAGCGGGGTCGGGGTGATCCCGGAGAAGATCACCGGCGCCCAGGCCGCCGACACCGGTGCCCTGTACGGGCATCCGCTGGTCACCATGGACAACTACCCGGTCAACGACGCCAGCCCGGACCGGCTCTTCCTCGGCGCCTACACCGGGCGCGAGCCGGAACTGGCCACCCGCTCGGCGGTGATGCTCACCGGCGCCATGCAGCAGCCGGTGGCCTCCCGGATCGCCCTCGCCACGGCCGGCGACTTCGCCTGGAACCCGACCGGCTACAAGCCGGAGGACTCCTGGCAGGCCGCGGTGCGCTCGCTCGCCGGCCCGACCGGTGCCGGCAGCACGCCCGCCGGCAGTGCCCTGTCCGCGGTCACCGCGCTGGCCGGCAACAGCTCCTCCTCGCCGCTGTCCGCGCAGGAGTCCGGCTACCTGACGCCGCTGCTCGACCGGTTCTGGGCCAACGCCGAACCCACCTCGGGCACCGCGCCGGACCTCGCCAAGCTGATAGAGGCGGCCGCGCCGCTGCGCGAGGCCTTCGCCGCGATGGCCACCGCCCAGCAGACCCTCACCGGCACCCAGGCCACCGCCCAGCTCGCCGCCGAGGCCGCCCCCTGGCTCGCCCCGCTGCGCGACTACGGGCAGGCCGGGCAGGCCGCGCTGGACATGCTGCTGGCCCAGCACGGCGGCGACGGCGCGGCCGCCTGGAAGGCCCGGGTGCAGCTCAACCGGCTGCGCGAGCAGCTCGTCCAGAGCCCAGCCACGATCGGCGCGGGCGTGCTCGGCCCGTTCCTGGAGCGCGCCGTCCGGGCCGCCGACAACTGGGCCGGGGTGGTCGGCGGCGGGGTCACCCCGACCACCACCATGGGCACCGCGCAGGACCACCTGCCCGCGCTGATGACCGACGGCGTGGCCGACACCTTCTACTGGAGCTCCGCTCCCCCGCAGCCCGGCGACGCGGTCGGCGTGGACCTCGGCGGCGGACGTCCGGTCGGCTCCGTCACCGTGCTGATGGGCTCCTGGGGCGGCGGGCCGGACGGCGAGAACGCGGTCGACGACTACATCCGCGACGGCGTGCTGGAGTACACCACCGGCGAGGGCGGCTGGCAGCCGCTCACCACGGTCAGGAACCAGAAGACGGTCAGCGCCCGCCTGCCGGCCGGCACGGTGGTGCGGGCCGTCCGGCTGCGGGCCACCGCCGCCCAGAAGACCGCCGTCGCGGTGCGCGAGTTCAGCGTCACCGCGCCCGACGACGCCCCGGCCAGCGTCACCGGCGGCCCCGACGCACTGCCCGGCTCCTCGGTGGCCTCGGTGCTGGACGGCAACCCGGACACCGCGTACCGGGCCGCCAAGCCGCCGACCGCGCAGGACGAGCCGCTCACCGTCGAGCTGGGCACCGCCCGTCCGCTCGACCGGCTCACCGTGCTCACCGACCCGAGCGTGCACGCCACCGCCACCGTCTCGGTTCGCCGGCCGGACGGCGGCTGGACGGACATCGGCACCGTGCAGCCCGGCTACAACGAGCTGCCGGCCGGCGGGCAGGTCGCCGACGCGTTCCGGCTGGCCTGGAAGCCGGGCGGCGACCCGCCGGTGGTCAACCAGGTGATCCCCTGGTACTCGGACGTCCCGGCGGCCCGGCTCAGCCTCTCCGACCCGGCCCTGGACGTGGTGACCGGCGCGGCCGCGCCCGCCCAGACCCGGGCCACCGTCGAGGCCGGGCGCCCCGAGGGGACCAGCGGCGAGCTGCGCACCGAGGTGCCGGCCGCCGCCAAGGGCCTGACCGTGGCTCCGGCGAGCGGGGTGACCGTGCCGCGCGGCGGCCGGGTGGGCGTGCCGCTGCTGGTCAGCGCCGCCCCCGGGACGCCGTCCGGGACGTACCAGGTGCCGGTGCAGTTCGTGGCCGGCACCACCACGGTGAAGCAGGTGCTCCAGGTGCACGTGGTGCCGCCGACCGGCGGGCCGGACCTGGCGCTCGGCGCCAAGGCGACCTCCTCGGGCGACGAGACGGCCAACTTCCCCGCCTCGGCGGTCGCCGACGGCGACCCGAAGACCCGCTGGTCCTCCCCCGCCAAGGACGACGCCTGGGTGCAGCTGGAACTGCCGCAGGCCGCCCACCTGGGCGCGGCGGTGCTGCACTGGCAGGCCGCGTACGCCGCCTCGTACAAGCTCCAGGTCTCGGCGGACGGGACCACCTGGACCGACGCGGCGACGGTGGACAACGGCAAGGGCGGCGACGAGACCGTGCGCTTCGACGCGGCCGGCGCCCGGTTCCTCCGGGTGCAGGGCGTGACCCGGGCCACCAAGTACGGCTACTCGCTGTGGGGCGTCGAGCTGTACGCCGTCACCCCGCCGGCCCAGCCGCCGACCGTACCCCCGGCGCAGTCGGGCGGCACCCCGGCCACCCCGGTCACCCCGGTCACCCCGCCGTCCACGGCCCCGGTCCAGCCGACCGCCCCGGCCACGCCCCCGGCGACCGCGCCGACGGGCGGGTCCGCGCCGAAGCAGTAGCCGCCGGCCGTCCGCGGAGGCGCGGGAGCGCCCGGACAACGCGGCGGGCCGCCGTGCTCCCCGGTGGGGGGCGCGGCGGCCCATGAGGCGTACCGACGATGTGACGGGCTGGCCCTTGTGGAGCGGGGTCAGGCGGAGAGCGGTTCGGGCTGCTCACCGCGGCGGACCGGGGCGGAGTGGGCGGAGTGCGCCCGGCCGAGCGGGACGGGATGGCCCTGCTCGATGCGGTCGTGGTGCTCGTACTCGCCCCACTGCGGGGCGCGCAGCTGGTCGCCGCCGCCGTAGGGCTCCAGGTAGGGGCGCCAGCGGGGGTCCTTGATGCCGGTGCCGATGATCCGCCAGGCGAGGCCGCTGGGCGGGGCCGGCGGGCGCTTCATGCGCCAGCCGAGTTCGGTGAGGTGGCGGTCGGCCTTGGTGTGGTTGCAGCGGCGGCAGGCCGCCACCACGTTGTCCCACCGGTGCTGGCCGCCCCGGCTCCGCGGGATGACGTGGTCGACGCTGGTGGCGGCGGCCCCGCAGTAGACGCAGCGGCCGTGGTCGCGGGCGAACAGCGCCCGGCGGGTGAGCGGGACTGGCCCGCAGAACGGGACCCGCACGAAGCGGGTCAGGCGGACGACGGACGGCGCCGGAAGGGCGCTGGTGGCGCTGTGCAGAGTGACTCCCGAGTCCTCCAGGCTGACCGCCTTGTGGTTGAGGACCAGGATGAGTGCGCGGCGCATCGATACGACGCCGAGTGGCTCGTAGGACGCGTTGAGGACCAGGACATGTGGCACGGATGCCTCCTTGGACGCCTGCGGCGCGTGGCTCGCGCCGGGACGAGCGGTTGGATCGCACAACTGGTGCGCGATCTCCCCCAGTGTCGCCTTACGCCTTTGTACGGCGCCACCACTCCTGTGTAACGGACCTGACCTGAACTTCCGGTGTGGCTTCCGTCATAGCCGGTATGCCCTGGGGACCGTCGGGTTGCACCCGGGTGCCGTCGGGGTGCCGTCCGGTGGCCCTCCCGGGGGACCGCTCGGCCGGTCGGAGCAGCGGCCGCGCCCGGTGTCCGGGGAGCGCACCGGTGCGTTGACGGGGCGTCCGAGCGGTCCTGTACGCCCTTCGGCGCGTCCGGTCGGGTGTTCGGTGCCGGATAGGCTATGGCGGACGGTCCGCGGGCGGCGTGCCGCGGCGCGGGCCCGCCTTGCCCCCTGCAGGAAGGTCCCGCACGTGTTCCGCTCCGGTGCCACCGGTATCGCCGACGCGTCCTCGACGCTCTCCACTCCGACGCCGGCGCCCAGCCCGACCGCACCGCAGCTGCCGCAGCTGGACCTGAGAATCCCGACCAGCGCGCAGGAGGTCAGCGACACCACCAGGCAGGCCGCCAGCTGGTTCGACACGCACTGGCAGGGCTGGCTGGCCGGCGGGGTGCGGATCGTCTTCATCGTGCTGCTGGCGCTGGTGCTGCGCGCCGTGGTGCGCAAGCTGATCACCCAGCTGATAACGCGGATGGCGCGCACGCACGACCACCACGAGGAGAGCCGGCTGGGCGGTCTGCTCGCCAACACCGGGGTGGTGAACCCGGAGCGGCGCCAGCAGCGCTCGGAGGCGATCGGCTCGGTGCTGCGCAGCGTGGCGTCGTTCTCCATTCTGGGCACGGCCGCGCTGATGGTGCTCTCCGCGCTGGGCGTGAACCTGGCGCCGCTGCTGGCGAGCGCCGGTGTGGCCGGTGTGGCGATCGGTTTCGGCGCCCGCAACCTGGTGACGGACTTCCTCTCCGGGGTCTTCATGATCATGGAGGACCAGTACGGCGTCGGCGACGAGATCGACACCGGGGTGGCCACCGGCACGGTGCTGGAGGTCGGGCTGCGGGTGACCAAGCTGCGCGGGGCCAACGGCGAGATCTGGTACATCCGCAACGGCGAGGTGAAGCGGATCGCCAACATGAGCCAGGGCTGGTCGACCGCCTCGGTGGACGTCCAGGTCGGTTACAAGGAGGACCTGCTGCGGGTCGAGGACCTGATCCGGGCGACGGCCGAGGCGCTGTCCAAGGAGGCGCCGTACGACGAGCTGGTCTGGGCGCCGGTGTCGATCCTGGGAGTGGAGTCGGTCGCGGCGGACTCGGTGATGGTGCGGATCGAGGCGCGGACCGCGCCGGGCAAGTCGCCGACGGTGTCCCGGGCGCTGCGCCAGCGCCTGAAGGCGGCCTTCGACCTGGCCGGGATCAAGGTCAAGGAGGAGGCCCCGGCGGTGGCCGCCGCGGCGCCGGCGGCCCCGGCCACCGGGGTGGTGATCGCCCCGGCGACCGAGCCGGCCCCGCCGTCCGCGCTGTCGGACCCCGCCTCGCCGCGGTACCGGGCGACCGAGCCGATCCCGCTGCCGAAGCCGCCGACGGACGACCTGACGAAGCCCTGAGCCCCGGCTCGGCCCGACCTCGGCAGGCGAAGGCCCCGCTCCCACTCCGGTGGTTTCCAGGGGCAGCCACCGAACGGGGGCGGGCCCGCCGCTGGGGGTTAAGGGCGGCGGGGGTGCGAGTTGGTCAGTAGGTAGCGGGACGGGGGTATCAGATCGGCTGAATACACCTTCCCTGCCGAGGGACCGGCGGGAGGTTCGTGAGCGTGCGCAGAGCCTGATCACGCGCGCGGAAGCCGAAGCTGATGAGGGTGACGCTCTCTCCGGGACTGAGCGGCGTCCGGCCGTGCGGCGTGAGCGCGCCGTCGAATACGACACAGTCACCCACGCCGAGATCGCATTCGAGATAGCCGTTGGCGTTGATGAAGACGGTGGTGCTAACCCTGGGCGCACCGGTGAGGCGAGCGTGCTTGAGGCAGAGGATCAGGTTGGCCTCACCGAAGCCGGACTCGTCAACGTGGAAGTCGAGGAACTGCCCTTCCTCGTAGCCGATGTAAACGCCGGTGTGCGGCTGCTCGACTTCCAGGCCAGTGGACCGTGCTACGACTGCGGCGAGATCGATCTGTGCGGCGAAGCGGTTCGCGGCGTCGCCGACGGCCGCGTTCCACTTGCCGTTGTGGAGGTATCCGTCAGCGGCGACGGCTTTCTCGGACTCCTCCGCCATAACGGCGATCAGCTCAGCGGGGAACGATTGATCACGCAGGTGGCGCGGGTGCACGCGCTGGTGTGCGGTGAGCACGCACACGGCGTCCCGGAGGTTGGGGAAGTCCTCTGCCCACCGGGCCGGTGTCCGGGCCGTGGTGCGGGACTGGAGCCATGAGGTCCACTGACCGCTCCACTGGCGCGGCACCGCGCCGCCTGCCGCCGATGCGTCGGCCTGGCCGATCAGCATCTCCACCCGGGCGAGTGCGGCCTGGGTGGACTCGACCAGCCCGGCGTCCTCCTTGGCGATCCGCAGCCGCAGCGCTTCTTGGAGATGGGCCTGGGCATCCGCGAGGTCGCCGCGCTCCATGAGGTGCTTACCGGTGTGCTGAAGCGCAAAGTCAACCAGTTCCGGGTGCTGGCTTCGCGCGGTGTTCAGGGCACTGCGGTAGAGCGCGTCCGCAGTCTGCACGTCACCGGCGTAGCGGTGCGCGTCGCCGAGGTTGAGCCCGGTGGCGACGACGGCCCGGGTGTTGCCAGTCCCTGCGGCCAGGTCGAGCGACTGCCGGAGGAGCGTACGGGCCTCCTCGTGGTTGCCCAGGCACATCTGGCCGATGCCGATCCATCTGGTCAGGACCCGAGTACGTGCGGGGTCGGTCTCCTCGGGCAAGGCCCGTAGTTCCTCGTGGAGTTGGCCGACCGCGGTGGTCAGTTCGTTCCGGTCGGTGGGGACCATCCGCAGGTTGTCGTCGTGAGTGATGAGGTGATCAAGCACTTGGCCCTCCGTCGTTCGGTTCTGCTCAGCGTGGCACTACAGCTGGTCGGTCTGGCGGCGCAGGTCGGCCAGCAGCTCCACCCCGTGCGGGGAGAAGTGCTCACGCAGGAGTTCGAGTTCGCGCATGAGGTAGCGGACGGCCGGCAGCCCCTCGTCGTAGGCGCTCTGGAAGCTCAGGCGCTCGTTGGGCGTGAGGTCGTCGCGGCGCAGTTCGGTCTGGCGGAAGCACAGCAGCTGGTTGTACACGCAGGTCGCGTGGAAGGCCCTGTCGATCTCCCAGTACTGGTTGCGGTCCTCTCCCTGCCCGGCCCGCCACTTGATCTCGATCTTGGGAGAGGTCTTGGAGGAGTACCCGTCGGCGAAGACCCGGTGCTGGAGGACGTGGAAGCTGATCGACTGGTGGGTGCCCTCGTGCAGGATGTTCTCCGCCAGGAAGAGCGGGGACGGCTGCTCGCTGACCGTGTTCGGCGGGATGTGGCGGGACGCCTTGTCGGAGAACGTGATGATGTAGGGGAGCGCCGGGTCGCTGGAGCTGGTCAGCGAGGAGGTGCGGACGCCGGGCTTGAGGGCCACCCACAGCAGCCCACGGACGAATTCGCCCACGCGGGCGAATCCCTCGGGGTGGACCAGCGACAGGCGGTCCAGGGCCTGGGTCAGCGCTGCGCGGCGCTCGTCGGTGTGCTGGACGATCTCGTAGTCCGTCAGGTTGATCTCGTTGGCGATCTCGTCGTGAAGCTCGGCGTCGAACCAGTCGAAGTTCGCCCCGGCCACGGTCACGGGTTCACTGCCAAGAGAACGGGCGTGCTCCGCGTAGGGGGTGCCCGACTTCACCAGGCGCTCCATCAGAGCGAACGGCAAAACCAACTCGGCACCCTCCTCGCGGAGCCGGGTCAGCACCGGGTCCTTCCGGTCGAGGTCGAAGAAGGAGCCGGCGGGGACGCGGGCGGCGATGGCGGTCTTCAATGCGGACTCTCCTTGGTTGGGGTGTGTGCGACGCCGAGCGGCGGGTCGGCTCGGATCATCACCCGCGCCGACCCGCCCATGCCGTCAACTGACCGGCATCAGTCCGGAACTGCGGTCAGACCTCGGTACCCACCGGGGCGAAGTCGCCGTCGGGGACCGAGTGGTCCAGGCGGCGGGTCAGGGATTCGACGCCCGTCTCCGGGGCGAAGTCGCCGTCCGGGACCGAGTGGTCCAGGCGGCGGGTCAGGTTGGTGATCTCCGGGTCACCGGGCTGGATGGTGGCGGTGTTCACGTGCCTCTCCAATCGGGTTGGCTCTGCTCGCCCGGGTGCGGGTGCGCAGTCTTGCGGGGTGGTGCGGCCCGGCCCGTCAGACCTTTTCCGACGGACCGGGGGCTTGTTGGGCGCCCAGGGCCGCGAGTGTCGGCCAGAAGCGGCCGGAGGCGATGAGCGCCATTGCCTTTACTCGCTCTTCGGCTTGTCGCCGTTGTGGTCGCCCGACCCGTTGCTGGTGCCGTTCTTGTCGTCCATGCCGTGCACTCCTTCCGATTCACCCGCTGAGAAGCGCGGGGGTGGTGGGCTGCCGAAGGCCAGCGTGCGCAGCCAGGAAACCCCCAAAGAGGCAGCCAGCCCTGTGCGACAGCGAGTAGTCGCACCGTCACTCCGACGGGCAGGGCTAGTTGACCGCCGCGGCAAGATCAACGGCTGATAGCCAGCGGACTTTTCGACGGACTTTTCCACGGGCGGACCTATACACAGTCAGCGGCCCGCGGGCTACCGTCTGCGATGTGGAGACACAATTCACCCGCCTGTGCACAGAGTTCGGGTGGAGTAGCCCGGCCCGGTTCAGACAGGTGTACGCCGCGACGGCGCGCAAGCTCGGAGAGGACGAAGAGGTGAGCAGCCGCCAGTACCACCGCTGGCGTCAGCCGTTACCACCGTGCCCTCATCCGGCACGCCAGCGGGTTCTCGAAGCGATGTTGGGTATCCCGTTGGAGCAGGCGGGTTTTACCGTGCCACCACACCGTCGATCAGGACCAGCACCCACGCCACGAGAAGAGCCAGAAGACGTGAACCGCCGATCCTTCATCGCCATGGCCGGCGGTGCCGCCGTGTCCGCCAAGCTAACGCCGCCGCGAATCGGGACCGAGACCGTCATGGACCTGCGGGCCGGGCTCACTTCCTTGTACGGGCTGGACGACCGGTTTGGCGGTGCGACAGTCGGCCCCCTCGCGCAAGCTCACCTCGCTCGGGTCGAACGGCTGATCGCCACCAAGAGTTACCCGGGTACGATCGGCCGTCAGCTCCGACTGATCGCGGGGGAGACTGCGGAACACGTGGCGTGGCTGGCCTTCGACGCTGGCGACAACGTCCGGGCCAAGAAGCATTGGAAGCACGCACTCACCCGAGCCGAGGAGCTGCAAGACAACTCGCTCGCCGTAGTGGTGATGGCGTCCATGGCGCTGATGAGTCTTCGAGAACGCGAGCCTAGTACCGCGCTCGATCTCGCCCGCGCCGCACAGTCGAAGGCCGCGTCGTGGGCGCCCCCCTCGCTGATGTCCATCCTGATGACCCGGGAGGCCCGCGCTTACGCGATGATGGGCAACCCCGTCAGGGCCCGATCGACTTTGTCGCAGGCGACTCGCACCTTCGAGCAAGAACGCAACGAGCGACCGGTGCCCGACTGGGCGGTGTTCCACGGGCCGGCGGAGTTGGCGCTGGCGCAGGCATCCCTCTTCACGGAGGCGGGGCACCACAAGGCGGCCGTGGACTGGCTGCGGCGCTCGCTCCAACACCAGGAGACGAACTACGCGCGGAACGAGGCGCTGGTGCGGTTCAGCCTCGCCGGGGCGCTCGCGCAGGCAGGTGAGGCCGAGGAGTCGGCCCACGAACTCACCTCGGGAGCCGTCCTGCTGACCGAGGTGTCGTCCGGCCGGGCTCGCACATCGATGGAGGAGGCACACTCCCACCTGAAGCTGTTGAATCCCTCCCTGGCCGCTGCCAGCACCGCCCACCTGATCGCCTAAAAGGAGAATCGTGCAGACGCCCGTCTTAGAGACCTTCACAGATCCGGATGTCGCTGCCCGGGTGTTGGACGAGATAGCACCGCTGTACGAGCAGGTGTTCGCGGAGCCGCCCTATTTCGAGGGGCCCCGCGACCTCGCCGGGTTCCTGGAGGACTACGAGTCGTTCCGGACCATGCCCGGCTTCCGACTGGTGCTGGCTCGCTCAGGTGCTGCGTTGGTCGGGTTCGCTTTTGGTGTCCTGCTCCAGTCGGACAGCCGTTGGTGGAATGGCCTCGGCCTGAACGAGGGCTTCACCCGCGAAGACGGACACCGGACGTTCGTGATCCGGGAAATCGCCGTGGCTCCGGAGCAGCGCCGGCAGGGGTTGGGCCGGGAGCTGCACGCAGCCGTACTCAAAGGGGCTCAGGTGGAGCGTGTGACGCTTGCGGTCCGGCCCGAAGCACAGGCTGCGATGAAGATGTACGAAGCCCTCGGCTATCGGGACCTGGGCGACAAGCCCCCGGCCTGGGAAGGGGCCCCGGTGTACCGCTACATGGTCCGATAGCCCGCTACTCGGCTCCGGACGGATGCGTCCGCCGCGGACACCGCCGGACTTTTCCACGAGGCCCTGTCGCTCCATCGGTGGTTTCCAGGGGCGGGGCCTTCCGCTACGACGACCACTTGCTCGTCAACCCGCTGCTCCACCTCAAGCGAGTGGACGCCACCGGCTGGTTCGACAACAACGCTCACAGCTTCGAAGCCGTTTGGGCCCGCGCGCGGCCCTGGACACCTGACCACGAGGGGACCGCCGTACATGGGCAGGACCGAGTACTACAACGACCCCGACGCCCCCAAGGCCAACACCCTCTTCTCCAGAACCTCCCGGAGGCCACGTTCCTCGGCTTCGAGCAGAGCGAACGAATGGTTCGCCACCAACCGCGTGAGCTGGTCGCCAGCCTTGTGGACGTCGCGGAGGAACCACGCGCCGTCGAGCGGCTGGAAACCGGTTGCCGCCAGCCTCGGCGCGTAGCCGACGTTGTGCAGCAGAGCAGCGCAGATGAGCACGCCGACGCGGGCGCCCAGAACTTCTTCAAGGCTGCCCGCCCGGTCTGCCACGCCTTGGGTGTGTGCCCAGCGGCGGGGCAGCGGCCCGGCAAGCCCGCTCTCCGCCACCGCTCTGGCACAGGAGGTCGGCTGTTCGCTCATGCGTCGATGCTTTCCCACGTCGGCGCCCTCTGTACGCGCAGGCCCTTCGCCGTGACGGGACGAATTACCCTGCCAGATGGTCGAACTCTCCCGCCCTGACACCGCGTAGGAAGGCGCGGAGCTTGTCGGGCGTTGTGGTGATGATGACGTCGGGGTCATCGCTCTCGCGGAGTTTGATGCTGCGGTCGGGGGCTGCGGCAAGGTAAAGGCAGTTGGCCGACTCGGAACTGTAGCTGGACTTCTGCCAGTTGAGAGCTGACATGGCGCTTCCTCTCAGGTGTCCTTTTCGATACGGGCAATGAGATCACGCGACTTCGCCGGGCTGAGGGCACAGGCCTCCATAAGGTCCAGAACCTTCTGGTACCTCACCAGTTGCGCGTGGGCGTCAAGGAACTCGGAGCCGTGGTACGTGTCGAGCTGCACAGTGTCGAGTTGGGGCACGACCTCGGAGCAGTAGACGATGGACTGCCCGGAGCCGGGGAACGTGCCCGCACCGAAGGGAATCACGAGGACCGAGACATTCTCGCGGGTGCTGGCCTCGATGAGGTGTCTGTGCTGTGCGCGGGCCACGGCCGACCCACCGAACCCCATCCGCAGGGCTGCCTCATGGATGATCGCTGTGAGCGGGATCGCCCGCTGGCCGTAGACGACGGCCTGCCGTTTGATCCGGTACGACACCCGGTGCTCCACGTCGGGTGGCGTCAGAGATGGTACGACGTTGCTGGCGAGCACACGTGCGTGGTCGGCGGTCTGGAGCAGGCCGGGGATGTGAATCACCGAGGCGATGCGCATCGCCGTGGCGTGGTGTTCCGTTTCAGCAAGATCGAGCATGTTCGGCGGCAGGATGTCGCGGTATTCCTCCCACCACCCCCGGGGCCGCCTGCCCGTCATGCCGGCGAGAGCGTCGATCAGGTTCTGGTCCGTGCATGTGTACGCCCGGGCGAAGGCGCGGACGCGCTCAGCGCTCACCGCGTAGCGACCCGCTTCGATTCGGCTCATGTGGCCCTGGTTCACACCGACGAGGGCTGCGGCGGCGGTTGAGCTGAGCCCGGCGTTCTCGCGGAGTTTGCGCAGCTCAAACCCAAGGCGCTGCTGACGCAACGTCGGGGTGCCACTCGATGCCATCGCGATCCTCTCGTTCACTACCAGGAGTGATATGGCAAGTCTTCAATTGGATTCATGGAAACTATGCCATGTTGACGCTACCGTATGACATGGATCAGTTACCAAAGGTGCTGGCCGTTGGCTCAACCATGCCTTCAGGCAGGAGACTTCCATGACTGCTGAGCCCTCGCAAAACCCCCGCCCGGCCATGCTCGCGCCGACCGTTCCCGACCCCTTCGACCAGGAGCTGTGCGGGCTCGTACTCGACACCGCACCCCGACTGTTCGCCGTCGTGCAGGTGTGCGGCGAGGGCCCCGCAGACGCCGACGGGTGGGTCGTGGCCTGGGGGCTCGTCGATCGTGACGGGCCGACACACGTGATCGGCATCGACGGGCGGGCGCGGATGACCCTCCCATCTCCCGATCGAGCCTTGCGCCATTTTGCTGGGCGCCCGGGGATCACCGCGCGGCTGGTCTGGCTCGCGCAGCCGGGAGCTGCCGGGTTGGACCGGCCCGAAGCCGCTTGATCTTCGGCCTGATGGTGCATCTGTCGGCGAAGGAGCAGGCATGAACGGGTCGCAAGGGATGCGGCGGGCTCGGATCTTGGTCGCGGGCCCACCCGGTGTGCGTTGATCATTTGTTTCCCCTGGTTTAGGGCGGCCCGGCCGTTGTCGGCCGGGCCGCCCACCTCTCGCTGCGATTGCAGGTCAGGCCAGATGGGAGCAGCACTCCCGCGACTCTGATAACGGCGGCCCCGGCCCCCTTGGCCGGCGCCGCCGCCTTCGCCTTCGACTTCCAGCGGGGTGGGTGGAGTACTCAATGCCTGGGTGGGCCCGCGTCCAATGACGCGGGCCCACCTTTCTCATCCGCTCCATGTCCGCCCTGCAGTACATTCCGCGCCCCGCCGCGATCACGATCGCGGCGGGGCGGCGAAAGGAGCTTTGATTGACCTTCAACCTTCCCGCCTTCTGCGCAGAAAGTCGGCCTGACCGACTTCCTGCGCAGCTGCCCGGACATTCCGTCGCCGCTTCGGCCGCGCCGAAGCGGCGACGGGAGACAGGGCTGACGGCAAGGTCAGGGACATCCTTGACCCCGGCCCCAAATTTCTACTCTCCGGTGACCTTTCTTTGGGCGGCGGACTCCTCGCCCGAGGAGGCCGCCGCGCCTGTTTTCAGCAGCAGCCGATCTGCCCTTGATCCTGCCCGCCTCGCCGCCCAGGCGAGGCGGGCAGGATCAGTAGAGCATTTCCCTATTCAGCCCCATGGCTGGGCGTTCCTTGTGGGGTGGCCCCTCGATTCACCGAGAGGCCACACTACAATTCCTGCCTTCTTTTATGCTTCGTTCTTTGGTGCGCTGCCCCTCCTTGTTCAAGGAGGGGCAGCGCATTTATTTTTATATAAATTTCTTTTTTGAAGCTGAGCCAGCGCGAGCCCCGCCCCCACTAGAACCCAAGCCAGTGGGGCGGGGCTCTGCCGTGTCCGGTAACGCTTCGGCATCCACCGAGCTGCGGACCATTGACACTCCGCTGACGGGGCCCGTACGGTCCTTCCCAAGCGACTGGAAACTTTCCTAACAGTTCGGGTCCCCAGGCTCGACGGCGCCCCTCGTCGCCCCCCACCAGCCGAAAGAGGAGGATTCGCGCGTGACCAAGAACACCGCCAAGGCCCCTCTCGCCGGTACCCCCAGCCTGCTGCGCGCCATCAACGACCGCGCCGCCCTCGAACTGCTGCTGGAGAACGGCCCGCTCTCCCGCACCCAGATCGGCACCCTGACCGGACTCTCCAAGCCCACCGCCTCCCAGCTGCTGGGCCGCCTGGAGGCGGCCGGACTGGTCCTGCCGGTCGGCACCACCGCGGGCGGCCCCGGCCCCAACGCGCAGCTCTACCAGGTGAATCCGGCCGCCGCCCACGTCGCGGGGCTGGACGTCACCAACAGTGAGATCCGGGTCGCCGTCGCCGACATCACCGGCGCCACGCTGGCCGAGCACACCGTGCCGACCAAGGGCGTCCCGGCCGCCGAGACCGTCGCCAAGGTCGCCGCCGCCGTCGCCGGGACCGTCCGCGCCGCCGGACTCGCCGAGGGCGACCTGCACGCCGCCGTGATCGGCGTCGGTGGCGCCCCCGACCCGGTCACCGGCAAGCTGCGCTACGCCTCCCACCTGCCCGGCTGGCACTCGCCGCGGCTGGTCGAGGAGCTGTCCGAGGCGATCGGCGCGTCCGTGTCGATCGAGAACGACGTGAACCTCGCCGCCGTCGCCGAGCAGTCCTCCGGCGCGGCCCGGGGCTGCGAGGACTTCGTCCTCCTCTGGGCCGGTACGGGCACCGGCGCCGCGATCGTCATCGCCGGCCGGCTGCACCGCGGTTTCACCGGCGGCGCCGGGGAGGTCGGCTACATGCCGGTGCCCGGTTCACCGGTCGTGCGGGACGTGCGCCGCCGCAACTTCGGCGGGTTCCAGGACCTGGTCGGCACACCCGCCGTCCGGACCCTGGCCCGCGAACACGGGCTCGGCGCGCCCACCGCCGAGGAGTCGATCGCCAAGGCCCTGGAGACCCCGGGCGCCGGCGACGCGTTCCTCGCCGAGCTGGCGGCCCGGCTCGCCGTCGGACTGGCCGCGATCGTCGCCGTCGTCGACCCCCAACTGGTGGTCCTCTCCGGCGCGGTGCCCAGCGCGGGCGGCGAACGCCTGCGCGCGCTCGTCGAGGACGAGCTGGCCCGGCTCTCCATGGCCAGACCGGAAGTCCGCAGCAGCGCCCTGTCCGGCTCGCCCGTCCTGCTCGGCGCCCTGCAACGCGCCCTGGCGGACGCCCGCGAGGCGGTCTTCTCCACGCACTGACGCGCCCCCCTGACACCACCCGCCGCCACCGCTCCCCCGCCACCCCGCACGCACCCTGCACCCACCTCTCCCCACCCCCGAACGCGGGCCCCGAGGCAATGACGCCTGTCCGCGCACCCCCAGGAGGACCTCGAAGTGCACTCCACCACCTCCCGCAGAGGCCGCCGCACGATCGCCGCCATCACCGGCAGCGCCGTCCTGGCCCTGCTCGCCACCGCCTGCACCGGCAGCAACGACGCCGGCGGCAACGACGACTCGGCCAGCGGCAAGGACGTCACCATCACCTTCTGGCACGGCTGGAGCCAGGACAACGAGGTGAAGGCGATCAACGACAACATCGCCGCCTTCGAGAAGGCCCACCCGAACATCCACGTCAAGGCCGTCGCCAACATCGCGGACGACAAGGTCAACCAGGCGCTGCGGGCCGGCGGCGACGACGCACCGGACGTGGTGTCCTCCTTCACCACCAACAACGTCGGCATGTTCTGTTCGACCAAGTCCTTCGCCGACCTCAAGCCCTTCCTGGACAAGAGCGGCATCGACACGGCCCGGACCTTCCCGTCCGCGATGCTCAGCTACACGCAGTTCCAGGGCAACCAGTGCTCGCTGCCGCTGCTCGGCGACGCCTACGGCCTCTACTACAACAAGAAGGCCTTCGCCGACGCGGGCATCACCGCCCCGCCGAAGACCTTCAGCGAGTTCGCCGCCGACGCCGTCAAGCTGACCGTCAACGACGGCGACAGCTACAAGCAGCTGGGCTTCATGCCGCTGTACCACGGCTACGAGTCCACCACCGAGCACTTCCTCGGCCAGTACGGGCCCACCTACTTCAACGCCGACGGCAAGTCGGCCGTCGCGACCGACCCCAAGGTCGCCCAGATGCTCACCTGGCAGAAGAGCATGGTCGACAAGCTCGGCGGCTACGCCAAGCTGGACAAGTACCGCTCCACCTTCGGCGAGGAGTTCAGCGCCAAGAACCCCTTCCACACCGGCCAGGTCGCGATGGCCATCGACGGCGAGTGGCGCACCACCTCGCTCGCCGAGAACAAGCCCGACTTCGACTGGGCCACCGCGCCGTTCCCCGTCCCGGACGACCAGGCCGACTCCTGGGGCCGCGGCTACCAGACCGGCACCATCATCGGCATCGCCAGCGGCAGCAAGAAGCAGGCCGCCGCCTGGGAACTGGTCAAGTACCTGACCACCGACACCGACGCGGTCGTCAACTTCGCCAACGCGATCCACAACGTGCCGAGCACCTTCGACGCGCTCAACTCACCGAAGCTGGTCAGCGACCCGAACTTCAAGACCTTCCTGGACATCGCCAAGCACCCGCAGTCGGGCACCACCCCGGCGAGCGTCAACGGCGGCGGCTACATCGTCTCGCTGCAGAACCTCGGCTACGACTACGAGTCCGGCAAGCAGGGCGACCTCGCGGCCGGCCTGGCGGCCACCGCCAAGGAGATCGACGCCGCCATCGCCCAGGCCAAGTAGCGGCCAAGGTCCACGGAGCTCCCATGTCACTCGCGTTCGGCACCCGCAAGGGCACCGGATCGCCCGCCCCGGCGGCGCCCTCCACGCAGCACCTGCTGCGCCGGAAGCGCCGCCGGGAGGCGGCCCGCACCCTCGCCTTCCTCTCCCCCTGGCTGATCGGCTTCAGCGTCTTCTTCCTGTACCCGCTGATCTCGACCATCTACTTCTCCCTGACCAAGTACAACGGCTTCGGCGCCCCCACCTTCAGCGGCCTCAAGAACTGGGACTACGTCTTCAACGACCTCCCGGCGTTCTGGCAGGGCCTGCGCAACACCCTGTGGCTGGTCGTCATCATGGTGAGCCTGCGGGTGGTGTTCGGACTCGGCATCGGACTGCTCATCACCAAGGTCAAGACCGGCGTGGGCTTCTTCCGCACCGTGTTCTACCTGCCGTACCTGGCACCGCCGGTGGCCGCCACCGTCGCCTTCGCCTTCCTGCTCAACCCCGGCACCGGCCCGGTCAACCACCTGCTCGGCGAACTGGGGCTGCCGCAGCCCGGCTGGTTCTCGGACCCGACCTGGTCCAAGCCCGCGCTCACCCTGCTCGCCATGTGGGGCATCGGCGACCTGATGGTCATCTTCATGGCCTCGCTGCTCGACGTCCCCAAGGAGCAGTACGAGGCGGCCGAACTGGACGGCGCCGGGCCCTTCCAGCGCTTCCGGTACGTCACGCTGCCGAACATCTCGCCGATCATCATGTTCTCGGTGGTCACCGGGGTCATCCAGACCATGCAGTACTACACCCAGGCGATCGTCGCCGGGAAGGTCGCCGGCGGCATCGCGGGCAACTCCGGCCAGCAGTTCGAACCGGGCTACCCGCAGGGCTCCACCTGGACCCTGCCGCAGATGGTCTACAACCTCGGCTTCCAACGCTTCAACTACGGCGCGGCCTGCGTCGTCGCCCTGGTGCTGTTCGTCATCTCGATGGCCGTCACCTCGATCCTGCTCCGCCGCAAGTCCGGCTTCATGGCGAGCGACGACTAGGGCGTGTCTGACAGACACGCCCTAACGGACCCAGCGGACCAGTGAGGACCCCATCATGACGCTCAGCTCCACGCTCACCAAGGCGCCGTCCCCGGCCGGCGCCTCCGGCACCGGCGGCGCCGCCGCCCGGGTCGCCCGTCGCCGCGCGCTGCTCAACTGGGTGGCCGTGCACTCCCTGGCGATCGCCGCCGCGCTCTTCTTCCTGCTGCCGTTCGTGTTCGCCTTCCTCACCTCGGTGATGACGGACCAGCAGGCGCTCACCACCGACTACTGGCCCACCTCCTGGGAGTGGGGCAACTACGGCAAGGTCTGGGACACCCCCGGCTTCCTGACCTGGTGGCGCAACACCCTGCTCTACGCCGGCCTCGGCACCGTGCTGACCATCGTCTCCAGCCTGCCGGTCGCCTACGCGCTCGCCAAGTTCCGCTTCCGGGGCCGCAACCTCGCGCTGATGGCCGTCATCGCCATGATGATGCTCCCGCCGCAGGTCACCGTCATCCCGATGTACCTGTTCTGGGCGAAGCAGCTCGGTCTCGGCGGCTCGCTCTGGCCGCTGATCATCCCGATGGCCTTCGGCGACGCGTTCTCGATCTTCCTGCTGCGCCAGTTCCTGCTGACCATCCCCAAGGAGTACATCGAGGCCGCCCGGATCGACGGCTGCGGCGACCTGCGCACCCTGCTCAAGGTCGTCCTGCCGATGGCCAAGCCGGCCATCGCCGCCGTCGCGCTGTTCCAGTTCTTCTACTGCTGGAACGACTACTTCGGCCCGCAGATCTACGCCAGCAACAACCACGACGCGTGGACCCTCTCGTACGGCCTGGAGTCGTTCAAGGGCGCCCACCACACCAACTGGAACCTCACCATGGCCGCCACCCTCCTCGTGATGGCGCCGGTGATCATCCTCTTCTTCTTCGCACAGAAGGCCTTCATCGAAGGCGTGACACTGACAGGGGTCAAGGGCTGATGTCCGCACTCAAGTTGGCAATCGTCGGCGGCGGTTCGACGTACACCCCGGAGCTGATCGACGGCTTCGCCCGGCTCCGCGACACCCTGCCGATCGGCGAGCTGGTGCTCATCGACCCGGCCGCCGAACGCCTGGAACTGATCGGCGGACTCGCCCGGCGGATCTTCGCCAAGCAGGGGCACGGCGCGGTCGTCACCACGACCACGGACCTGGCGGCGGGCGTCGCCGACGCCGACGCCGTCCTGCTCCAGCTGCGCGTCGGCGGCCAGGCCGCCCGCAACCAGGACGAGACCTGGCCGCTGGAGTGCGGCTGCGTCGGCCAGGAGACCACCGGCGCCGGCGGCCTCGCCAAGGCGCTGCGCACCGTCCCGGTCGTCCTCGACATCGCCGAGAAGGTCCGGCGCACCAACCCAGACGCCTGGATCGTCGACTTCACCAACCCCGTCGGCATCGTCACCCGCGCCCTGCAGAACGCCGGCCACAAGGCCGTCGGCCTGTGCAACGTCGCCATCGGCTTCCAGCGCAAGTTCGCGACCCACCTCGGCGTCGACCCGGAGCTGATCCGCCTCGACCACGTCGGCCTCAACCACCTCACCTGGGAGCGCGGCGTCACCCTGCTCGACGCGCCCGGGGCCGCCACCGGCCGGGAGGTGCTGCCGGAGCTGCTGTCCTCCTTCGGCAAGGAGATCGCCGAGGACCTGCACCTGCCGCAGCCCGTCATCGAGCGCCTCGGCGTCGTGCCGTCCTACTACCTGCGCTACTTCTACCAGCACGACGCGGTCGTCGAGGAGCTCAAGGTGCAGGGCTCGCGGGCCGCCCAGGTCTCCGAGATCGAGCGGCAGCTGCTGGAGATGTACGCCGACCCGACCCTCGACACCAAGCCGGAACTCCTCGGCAAGCGCGGCGGCGCGTTCTACTCCGAGGCCGCGGTCCAGCTGATCGCCGCGCTGCTCGGCACCGGCGGCGCGACCTCCGTGCAGGTCGTCAACGCGCGGAACGACGGCGTGCTGCCGTTCCTGCCCGACGACGCCGTCATCGAGGTCCCGGCCGAGGTCGACGCCGACGGCGTCCGGCCGCTCCCGCAGCGGGCCGTCGAGCCGCTGTACGCCGGCCTCATCGCCGCCGTCACCTCGTACGAGCACCTCGCGCTCGACGCCGCCCTGCACGGCGGCCGCGACCGGGTCTTCGACGCCCTGCTCGCCCACCCGCTGGTCGGCCAGATCGATCTCGCCGACCAGCTCACCGATCGGCTGCTCGCCCACAACCGCGAGCACCTCGCCTGGGCCTGACGCCCACCGAGCCGCCCGGCCCGCGATATGAGGGTGTCGCGGGCCGGGCACGGCGAGGAGACCGACCACCCCCGGCCGGGGACAACGCCACGGCCGGGCCACGTACGAGCCGCGGGGACCTGATGACCCACCAGCCCGAACCACTCCTGCCCGGCGTTCTCGCCATCGACGCCGGCAACTCCAAGACCGACGTCGCCCTGATCGGCGTCGACGGCACCGTCCACGGCACCGCCCGCGGCGGCGGCTTCGCACCCCAGAAGATCGGCGGCGCCGCCGCCGTCGCCGGCCTCGTCCCGCTGGTCGAGCAGGCCGCCGCGGCGGCCGGCCACCCCGCCTGGAGCGGTGTCCTCACCAGCCACGTCAGCGCCTGCCTGGCCAACGCCGACCTGCCCGTCGAGGAAGAAGCCCTGCGCACCGCTCTGGAGTCCCACCCCTGGGGCGCCAGCAACACCGTCGTGAACGACACCTTCGGCCTGCTGCGGGCCGGCACCGACGGCCCGCGCGGCGTCGCCGTCGTCTGCGGCGCCGGCATCAACTGCGTCGGCCTGCTGCCCGACGGCCGCACCGCCCGGTTCCCCGCCCTCGGCGAGCTCACCGGCGACTGGGGCGGCGGTGGCGGCCTCGCCGTCACCAGCATGTGGCACGCCGTCCGCCACGAGGACGGCCGCGGCGGCCCCACCGCGCTCTCCCGCGCCATCGCCGAACACTTCGGCCTGCCCAGCGCCGGCGCCGTCGCCGAGGCCGTCCACCTCGGGCACCTGCCGAACAGCCGGCTGCACGAGATCGTCCGGGTGCTGTTCGCCGCCGCCGAGACGGGCGACGAGGTCGCGCTGGGGCTGATCGACCGCCAGGCCGACGAGATCGTCCGGCTCGCCGTCGTCGCCCTGCGGCGGCTGGAACTGCTCGACTCGCCGACCCCGGTCGTGCTCGGCGGCGGCGTGCTCGCCTCCCGGCAGCCGCTGCTGCTCGACAACGTGACCGCCCGGCTGGCCGAGGCCGCGCCGCTCGCCGAACCGCGGGTCGTCGTCGCAGCGCCCGTCCTGGGCTCGGCGCTGCTCGGGCTCGACCACCTCGACGCGGGCGCCGAGGCCCAGGCCCGGCTGCGCCGGGCGTACGAGGCGCAACGGCCCGTCGCCGCCTGACGGTTCCCCCCCAAGACCCCCGCCCCCGCCGGATCCGCACATCCGACGGGGGCGGGAACCACGGACCGTGCACCGGTCGTGTACCTGGGTGACGACGGCGACCGCCAGCGGGGAGACTAGTGCCATGGCCGTGCCTCGAACCCTCCTCGCCGCTCTGCTGTGCTGTAGTGCCGCAGCCGCCCTCGCCGCCTGCACCCCCGCCGACTCCGCGCCCACCGTCGCGGCCGCCTCCGCCGCCGCGGTCGCCGACGGGGCCTACGACGACGAGGACGACCTGCTGGACGACGACCTCGCCGACCCCGAGCCCAGCATGGACACCGCCTCCGTCCCCGCCGCCCCCACCGCCGAGTGCGCCACCCCGACCCCGACCGAACTCCCCGGCCACACCGTCCTCCTGGTCGTCGCGGTGGAGGAGAACGACCTCACCGCCCAACCCGCCCGCTACCTCTGCGACGAGGCCCGCTACGACGCGGCGGGCACCGCGGAGCACTACGGCTTCGCCACGGCGGGAGTCGAGGCCACCCTGGTGGACCGCGCGCACGGGGACCCGGTCAGACCGGTCCGGCTGGACGCGGTGATCAGCCACCTCGACGACTGCCTGGCGGGCCGCGACCCCGGCTCGCCCTACGGGTGCTTCGGGAACGCGTACGACGTGGTGCTGGACTCGCACGGGCGGATCATGCGGATCGGGGAGCTGGCCGTGCCGTAGGCGGTTCACTCGGGTTCACTCGGCGGCTCACGGTCCCGTGGGCGGTTCCCTCGGGGCTCACGGTCCCGTGGGCGCCGCACCGTCGCGCGGGGGGCTCAGGCCGGGGCGACGAGGCCGAACTCGTAGGCCTGGATGACCAGGTGGACCCGGTCGCGGGCGTCGAGCTTGGTGAACAGCCGGGCCACGTGCGCCTTAGCGGTGGCCACGCTGATGGTGAGCTCCTCGGCGATCTCGGTGTTGGAGAGTCCGCGGCCGACCAGGGTCAGCACCTCGCGCTCGCGCTCGGTGATCCCGTCGACGGCCGTCCGGCCGGTCCGGACCGCGGCGGGCTGCGGGCGGGCGGCGAACTCGCCGATCAGGCGGCGGGTGATGCTCGGGGCGATCAGGGCGTCCCCGGCCGCGACGACCCGGACGCCGTCCAGGATGGTCTCCAGGGCGAGGTCCTTGACCAGGAAGCCGCTCGCGCCGGCGCGCAGCGCGCCGTACACGTAGTCGTCGTCGTCGAAGGTGGTGAGGACCAGGACGTGGGTCGGCAGGTCAGGGGTGGCGGTGATCCGGCGGGTGGCCTCGATGCCGTCCATGCCGGGCATCCGGATGTCCATCACGGCGACGTCGGGGCGCAGCCTGGCGGCGAGTTCGACCGCCTCGGCGCCGTTGCCGGCCTCGCCGACGACCTCCAGGTCCGGGGTGTCGGCGATGAGCACGCGCAGGCCGGTGCGGATGAGCGGCTGGTCGTCGACCAGGAGGACGCGGATCATGGTGAGACCTCCACGGGGAGCGGCAGTCGGGCGGCGACCTGGAAGCCGCCGTCGGGGCGCGGTCCGGCGCTGAACTGGCCGTGCAGCAGGCCGACCCGCTCGCGCATGCCGGCGATGCCGTAGCCGGAGCCCGCGGACGGCCCGGTGGTGCCGGCGCCGAGGTCGACGACGGTGACGGCGAGTTGCTCCGGGCCGTAGTCGACGGTGACGTGGCAGTCCCGGGTGCCCGCGTGCTTGACCACGTTGGTGACCGACTCCTGGACGATGCGGTAGGCGGCGAGGTCCACCTCGGGCGGCAGCGCGCGGGGTTCGCCCCGGCGGGTGAGCGCGACCCGGACTCCGGCGCCGGCCGTCTTCTCGACCAGCCGGTCCAACTCGCCCAGCCCCGGGGCGACCTCCAGCGGCGCGGACTCCGGCTCGCCCTGGCGCAGTGCGCCGAGCATCCGGCGCAGGCCGGCCAGGGTCTCCCGGCTGGTGTCCTCGATGGCGTTCAGCGCGTTGCGGGTCTCGGCGGGCTGGGTGTCCATGACCCGGCTGCCCATGCCGGCCTGGATCGCGATGATGCCGATGTTGTGCGCGACCATGTCGTGCAACTCGCGGGCGATCCGCAGCCGTTCGGCGGTGATCGCCTGCTCGGTGGCGCGGCCGCGCAGCGCCTCGGCGTGCGCGCGGTTCTGCCGGACGGTGTTGCCGACCAGCCAGGCGATCGCGGCGGTGGAGGCGACCGCGGCCTGGGCGAACAGGTCGGTGGGGTAGTCGCTCGCCAGGCGCCAGGCCGCCATGGCGGCCACCACGGCGACCGGCATCGCGGCGGCGCACAGCGACACGGCCCGGGAGCGGGTGGCCGCGCAGTAGCCGATCGCCGCCTCGGCGAGCAGCAGCTGCACCGCGGCCGTCTCCTGGATCCGCATGCCGATCGTGAAGACGCACGCCGCGAGCGGGATCGCGACCGCCAGCAGCGGCAGGCGGACCAGCAGCGACGCCATCAGGACGGTGACCACCGCGGTGACCAGCAGCGGCATGTCCTCGACATTGCCGTTGTAGCGGAACAGGTGGGCCAGTTCGTCGTCCCGTTGGAAGCAGCGGACCCCGACGACCGTCACCCAGAACGCCGCCACCCACGCGGCCGGCGGCAGGCGCCTAAGCAGGGGCGGACGAGGGTTGATGATCACCGTCCGATGGTAGCGGCGGCCCGCGGGCCGGTGCATTGGCCCGTGGGCGTAATCCCTGGGGCCGGTCCGGCGGCCACCGGTTGTGGCCCGCGGCCCGATGTCCGGGCGGGGCCCCGGGCGGCACCGTGGTCCCCGTGATCGAGATCGAGCGACTGACCAAGCGGTACGGCGCCACCACGGCCGTCGACCAGTTGACCTTCACCGTCCAGCCGGGCACCGTCACCGGCTTCCTGGGCCCCAACGGCGCCGGGAAGTCCACCACCCTGCGCATGATCCTGGGCCTCAACACCCCCACCGAGGGGACCGTCACCGTGGACGGGGTGCCCTTCGCGAACCGGCCGCGCGGCCTGCGCCACGTCGGCGCCCTCCTGGACGCCCAGGACGTGCACGGCGGGCGCAGCGCCCGGGCCCACCTGTCGGCGCTCGCCCGGGGCAACCGCATCCCGCTCGGGCGGGTGGACGAGGTGCTCGCCGAGGTCGGACTCGGCAAGGCCGCCGGGCGCCGGATCGGCGGCTACTCGCTGGGCATGAAGCAGCGGCTCGGCATCGCCGGTGCGCTGCTGGGCGACCCGCCGGTGCTGCTGTTCGACGAGCCGCTCAACGGGCTCGACCCGGAGGGCGTGCTGTGGGTGCGCGGGCTGTTCCGCCGCCTCGCCGAGGAGGGCCGGACGGTGTTCGTCTCCAGCCACATGATGGCGGAGATGGAGCACACCGCCGACCGGCTGGTGGTGATCGGCCGGGGCCGGCTGATCGCCGACGAGAGCCTGGCGGAGTTCTCCGCCCGCAACGCGGTGACCTCGGTGGCCGTCCGTACGCCCGAACTGGCCGCGCTGGCGCAGGTGTTGCGGGCAGAGGGGGCGAGCGTACGGCGGGCGGAGCCGGAGGTGGGTGTGGTGACCGGCCTGCCCGCCGCCCGGATCGGCGAGCTCGCCCTCCGGCACGGCCTGGTGCTGCACGAGCTCACCACCCGTACCTCGTCCCTGGAGTCGGCGTTCATGTCCCTGACCGCCGACAGCGTCGAATACCTGGCAGGAGAAGCCCGATGAGCGCGACCACCCTCTCCCCCGTCCGGCCCGGCGGCACCCGCCCGGCCGAGCCGAGGCCGCGGTTCGCCGACCTGCTCGCCGCCGAGTGGATCAAACTGCGCTCGCTGCGGTCCACGTACTGGGTGCTGGCCCTCGCCTCGCTGGCCGCGATCGCGATCAACCTGAACGCCGTCCACACCGACCTGACCTACATCGACCATCCGCCCGCACCGATACCCGGCTTCCCCCCGTACCGGTACGACCCGCTCCACCACGGCCTCAACAGCATCTCCGCCGCGCTGATGGCCGTCGCCGCCGGCAGCCTCGGTGCGATCACCGTGTTCGGCGAGTACACCACCGGCATGATCCGCACCACCTTCGCCGCCGTGCCCGACCGCCGGGGCGTGGCCGCGGCCAAGGTGGTGCTGATCGCCGGCCTCACCTCGCTGGCCGGCGCCGTCGTGTCCGCGGCGTCCTTCTTCGGCAGCAACGCCATGCTGGCCTCCCGGCACGTCGGGCTCTCCCTCACCGACGAGGGCTGCCTGGGAGCCGTCCTCGGCTACGCGGCGATCGTGCCCGTCTGCGCGCTGATCGGCATGGCCCTCGGCGCCCTGCTGCGGCACGCCACCGCCTCGATCGTCTCGCTGGTCATGCTGCTGCTCATCGTGCCGATGATGTTCGGCGGCGACCGCTACCGTCTGCTGAAGGAGATCGGCAACCACCTGCCGCTCTCCGCCGAGGTGCGGCTGACCTTCAACCCCAACTCCTCGACGACGATGGGCAAGTACGCGCCGAGCGTGCTGGACTCCTGGATCACCCTGGGGGCCTGGGCGGCCGTCGCACTGACGGTGACGGTGGTCCTGATGCGGCGGCGGGACGTGTAGGACCCGTACGGCTGACGGCTCACGGCGTGCGGCTCCTCGAACCGTTCGCCCCCGTCACCGCCGAGCAGGCCCTGGCTCACCTCCACGCCGCCACCACCGCGGCTGACTGCCCCCGGAGCCGCCGTCGCGGCTCCGGGGCCGGATGCGTCAGAGGGCGGGGGCGGCGGCCTTGGTGCGGAAGGCGCCGAGGGTGGTGGCGGGGACGCCGCAGGCGGGGAGGAAGGAGGCGGCGCCGCCGTGGCGGGTGCGGACGCCGTCGAGGAAGACGGCCATGGCTTCGGCCGGGGCCTGCAGGAGCGGGGCGGGGATGCTGAGTTCACGGCCCTGGGAGTCGGTGACGCGGGCCTGGCGGTCGTTGAGGGCGGTGCGGTGGCGCTCGGCGAGGCCGGCGAAGATCTGCGGCAGGGCGTCGGCGGTGCGGGCGTAGTCGGCGACGATCCGTTCGGCGGGCACGTCGAGGAGGTCCAGCAGCAGAGCGGTCAGCAGGCCGGTGCGATCCTTGCCGGCGGCGCAGTGCAGCAGGACGGCGCCCGGGCGGGCGGCGGCCTCGACGGCGGCGGCGACGGCCTCGGGCGCGGACTCGGCCAGCAGCACGTAGTAGTCGCCGAGGTCGGCGGCGGTGGCCATGGTGCGCATGCGCGCGGCGAGGTCGTCGGTGGTGGGGTTGACCGGGGCCGCGACGACGGCTATCCCGGCGGCCTCGGCGGCGGCCCAGTCGGCGGGGTCGGTCTCGCGGGTGTCGCGCAGGTCGACGATGGTGCGGATGTCGCAGGCGCGCAGCTGGGCGACGGTGGCCTCGTCGGCGGCCGGGAAGGGCTGGGCGGAGCGGTACAGCACGCCGGGGCGGATCCGCCGGCCCTCGGGGTCACTGAGGACGGCGGGGTCGCGGAAGTTGACCAGGGACATGCGCGAGGCCTTTCGGTGGAGCCACAGGAGGAGGGGCCGGACATCTAGACGTCTAGATGTCTAGTCTCTCCCCCGGGCGTCGGGCAAACCGCGCCCGCCCGCACCCCTTCATCCCACCCCCGCGCGCGGCTCCCGTCGACCCGGGAAGCGGGCGCGGCGGCCCGGCGGGCGCGGGCGGCGGGCGGCGGGCGGCGGGCGGCGGTCCGGCGGGCGGCGGTCCGGCGGGCGGCGGTCCGGCGGGCCGGCGGGCAGCGGTCCGGCGGCGGGCCCGGGGCTTCGTAGGATCGGGCCTGTGGCGACGAACCCTCCCAAGACCCCGCTCTACCGCCGGCTGGCCCGGCGGCTCCAGGAGCGGATCGACGCCGGCGCGTACCCGGCGGGCACCCGGATGCCGAGCGAGCCCGAGCTGAGCGCCGAGTTCGGGGTGAACCGGCTGACCGTCCGGCAGGCGGTCGCGGAGCTGGAGCGGGCCGCCGTGGTGGAGATCCGGCGGGGCGTGGGCACGTTCGTCCGCGCGCCGGCCGTCCGCGTCTCGATCGCGGTGGATCCGCGCAGCCAGCGGTTCGACCTGGGCAGCGTGCACGCCGCGCTCCCCGGCACGGCGGACGGCGGGTCCGCGGACGGCGACGTCACGGGCGACGAACTCACGGACGACGGGTTCACGGACGACGGGTTCACGGACGGCGAGTTCGTGCTGGGCGCCCCACCGGTGTCCGGGTCGGCGGAGGACGAGGAGGCGGCCCGCCAGCTGGACCGGGCTCCGGCGGAGCTGTCCCGGGTGGACACGGTGATCCGGCTCGGCGGACGGGCCCGGGCGGTGTGCAGCTACTGGGTGCCGTTCGGCCCGCTACCGGGCACCCTGGTGCGGCCCGGCCGGCCCGGGAACCTGGTGCTGGACCTGGCCCGGGCGGCCGGGGTGGAGCTGGAGTACGACTGGCGGGCGTTCGGCGCGATCGGCGCGGACCTGGCCGACGCCGAACTGCTGGACGTCCCCGCCGGCACCCCGCTGCTGGTGCGCGAAGGGGTCAGCTGCACCCCGGACGGCGCTCCGGCGCTGTACGTCCGGCGGCGGATCGACGGCAGCAGCGCGCGCTTCGTCCTGAACTTCCGCGAGCCACGACCGGAGCCACGACCGGAGCGGCGATCGGAGCAGCCGCCGGAGCCCCCGCCGGGGCCGCCGTCCGGCCCGCGATAGCCCCAGGTCAGACCGCCGGCCCCGGGACGATTCGCGCCGTATGGATCCTGCTAAAGTTCCGCGCCGGATCATCAGGCGTCACGGGGGGCGGAGCACGGCGATGTCCGAGGGAATCGAGCGCCACATACCCGCCGAACTGGCCGAGGTCTACCTCGGGCTGCTGGCCGACTCCTCCCGCACCGGCAGGCTGCTGCGCCGGGACGAGCTGGAGTGCCTGCGCACGCTGGGCGAGCGCAGCGCCGAGGCCGGGTACGGGCTGCGCGACGTGGTCGCGCACTGCCTGTCGGTCACCCGACGGGCCTGGCAGGTACTGCCGGGCATCACCACGGCGGGCAGCGTCGGGGAGCTGCGCCGGACGGGCGACGCCGTGCTCGCGGCGACCGAGGCCGCGCTGGCCGCGCTCGGCGAGGGGCACGAGCGCGCCCAGCGCATGGCGGTCCATCAGGCGGAGTCCGCCCGGCGGGAGTTCATCGACGACCTGCTGTACGGCCGCAGCGACCTCGGGCTGCTCGCGGAGCGCGCGGAGCGGTTCGGACTGCGGCTGGCGGGCGCGTACGCGGTGGCGGTGGCGGTGGGCGGCACGCCGTTCGCGGACGTCCATCCGCTGGTGCACCGGGTGGAGCGGGAACTGGTCGGGCGGTTCGGCGAGCGGGACGTCCTGCTGGCCAGCAAGGACGGCCGGCTGGTGTGCATCGCCCCGGACTCCGAGCGCGCCGTCCTGGAGGCCTTCACGGACCTGGCGCTGAACCCCGGCCCCGGCTACCGCCCGGTGCTGCGGGTGGCGACCGGGCGCCGGCACTCAGGAGCGAGCGGGGTGCTGCGCAGCTACGAGGAGGCGCTGGGCGCGCTGGACTACGCGGACCGGCTGCACCTGCCGGCGAAGCAGCTGAAGGCCGAGGAACTGCTGGTCTTCCCGGTGCTGATGCGCGACCGGGCGGCGATGGCCGATCTGGTGCGCAGCGTGCTGGGCCCGCTGACCGAGGCGCGGGGCGGCGCGCGTCCGCTGCTGGACACGATCGCGGTGCAGGCGGAGGCCGCGTACGTGAACGCGGAGGCGGCCCGGCGGCTGGGGCTGAGCGTGCGCACGCTCGGCTACCGGCTGGAGCGGATCAAGGCGCTGACCGGCTACGACCCGTCGGACGCGCTGCAACGGTTCACCCTGGAGACGGCGGCGATGGGGGCCCGGCTGCTGAACTGGCCGGAGCAGCCGCTGTAGGCGGTGGCCGAGCGCCCCCGGCCGGTGCGTACCAGGGTGTCAAAGGGCCGTAAAGATTGCCGGATCCTGGCAATGTGCGGACGGCCCCCGCGCTGTCACGATCTCCGTGGCGCCGAAGTGCGGCGCCGTGGGAAAAGCGGGGGAGCGTGGCCGGGATGGGGGGATTCGTCGCGGCCGCGTTGGCTTTTCCGACGGCGCTGTTCAGCTTCGCGCTGGTGGTGGTCGTCGGGTACTGGCTGCTGATGCTGCTCGGTGGCCTCGGGTTCGACGCCCTGCACGGGGGGCACGGCGTCGGCCATGCGGGGCACGTCGGCCACGTCGGCCACGTGGGCCACACGGGCCATGTCGGGCACGGCGGCCACGTCGGGCACGGCGGCCAGGTCGGTCATGCAGGTGACGTGGGGCACGGTGCCGGGGGGCACGCGGGCCACGGGGGACACGCCACCGGCGACCACGACACCCACCACCACGGGGGCGTGCTGGGCGCGCTGGGGCTGGGCGGGGTGCCCGTGACGGTGGCGGTGTCGCTGCTGGTCGCGATCGCCTGGTTCGTCAGCCTGGCCGGCACCGTCCTCACCTCGGGGGCACCGGCGCGCGGCGGCGTGTTCGCCGTCGCGCTGGTCGCTTCCTGGGCGGGCACCCGGTTGCTGGTCCGCCCGCTGTCCCGGCTGTTCCCCGAGGACCGCCCGGCGACCCGGGGGGACTTCGTCGGCCGCGTCTGCGTGATCCGGACCGGCCGGGTGACGGCCGACTTCGGGCAGGCGGAGGTCACCGCCGAGGACGGCTCCACCGCGACCGTCCAGGTCCGCACGCTCACCGACGAGCCCGGGCTGGCGGCCGGCCGCACCGCCCTGATCTTCGACTACGACGCCGACGGCGAGCACTTCCTGGTGGCGCCGTTCGACCCGGCGGCGTTACCTGGCACCTGACGCCCCCACACCTGACGTCCCTGGACACCCCCGCGTCCGCTGACGCCCGACGCCCCGACGCCCCGACGTCCCGACGTCCCGACGTCCCCCGGCCGCCGCGTCCCCGGGCACCTGGCGCCACCGGACACCTGGCGCCCCTGGGCGTCGACCCCTTCCGCTCACCTTCGCACCGTCTCGTCAAAGGACTCCGTGATGGACACCATCGCCGTGGGTTTCGGCGTGCTCGTCGCCGTCGTGCTGCTCATCGTGCTCGCCATGCTGCTGTTCGTGGGCCGCCTGTTCCAGAAGGTCGAGCAGGGCAAGGCGCTGATCGTCTCCCGCACCAAGAAGGTGGACGTCACCTTCACCGGCACGATCGTCCTCCCGGTGCTGCACAAGGCCGAGTTGATGGACATCTCGGTGAAGACGGTGGAGATCCACCGCGCCGGCCGGGACGGGCTGATCTGCCGGGACAACATCCGGGCGGACATCCGGATCTCCTTCTTCGTGCGGGTGAACAAGACCGTCGAGGACGTCATCAAGGTCGCGCAGGCCATCGGCACCGCCCGGGCCAGCGACCCGTCCGCGATCCAGGACTTCTTCGCGGCCAAGTTCGCCGAGGCGCTGAAGACCGTCGGCAAGCAGCTCGACTTCACCGACCTCTACACGCACCGGCACGAGTTCCGGGACCAGATCATCGCGGTGATCGGCACCGACCTCAACGGCTACACCCTTGAGGACGCGGCCATCGACCACCTCGAACAGACCCCGATGAACCAGCTGGACTCCGACAACATCCTGGACGCCCAGGGCATCCGCAAGATCACCGAGCTGACCGCGATCGAGCACGTGCGCACCAACGAGTACCAGCGCACCGAGGAGAAGGAGATCACCCGGCAGAACGTGGACGCACGGGAGACCGTCCTGGAGCTCCAACGCCGCCAGGCCGACGCCGAGATCCGCCAGCGCCGCGAGATCGAGACCCTGCGGGCCAAGGAGGACGCGGTGATCGCCCGGGTGCAGGAGGAGGAGCGGCTGAACGCCCAGACCGCCTTCCTGCGCACCGAGGAACTGCTCGGCGTGCAGCGGGAGAACCAGGCCCGCGAGGTCGCGGTGGCGCAGAAGAACCGCGAGCGGGTGATCGCGGTGGAGAACGAGCGGATCGAGAAGGACCGCCTGCTGGAGGTGATCGGGCGCGACCGGGAGACCGAACTCGCCTCGATGGCCAAGCAGAAGGAGGTCGAGTCCCGCCGGCGGGAGGTCGCCGACGTGGTCCGCGAACGGGTCGCGGTGGAGCGGACCGTCGCCGAGCAGGAGGAGGCCGTCAAGACGCTGCGCGCCACTGAGGACGCCGAGCGCATCCGGCGCGCGGTGATCATCCAGGCCGAGGCGGAGGCGCAGGAGAAGCTCGTCAAGGACATCAAGGCCGCCGAGGCCGCCGAGACGGCCGCCTCGCACAAGGCCCGCGAGTCGCTGGTGCTGGCCGAGGCCCGGCAGCAGGCCGCCGAGCTCGACGCGGCTGCCAAGATCCGGATGGCCGAGGGCATCCGGGCGGAGGCCGCCGCCGAGGGGCTGGCCCAGGTGCAGGTGCGCGAGCAGGAGGCCGCGGCGGTGGAGAAGGTCGGCCGCGCCGAGGCCGCCGTCCAGGCCGAGAAGGCGAAGGCCGCCGCGCTGGAGGTCGGCGCCAGGCTGAAGGCGGAGGCCGAGGGCCTCACCGAGAAGGCCGCGGCGATGGCGAAGCTGGACGAGGCCTCGCGCGGGCACGAGGAGTACCGGCTGCGGCTGGCCGCCGAGAAGGACGTCCGGCTGGCCGGGCTGGACACCCAGCGGCAGATCGCCGAGGCGCAGGCCGCGCTGGTCGCGGCGGGGCTGGAGAAGGCGAAGATCGACATCGTCGGCGGCGACGGGGTGTTCTTCGACCGCCTGGTGCAGTCGGTGACGGCGGCCAAGAGCGTGGACGCCTTCGTCGGCCACTCGCAGACCGCCCAGGCCCTGGCCGGCCCCTGGCTGGACGGCAGCGCCAGCTTCACCGAGGACCTGACCAAGGTGCTGTCCTCGGTGTCCACGGCGGACGTGCAGAACCTGACGGTGTCCGCGCTGCTGATGCGGATGATCGGCTCCGGGGGCGGCGAGCAGGCCGGCCAGCTGCGCCAACTGCTCGCCTCGGCCAAGAAGTTGGGCATCGCCGAGACGCCGATCGGGGCGCTGGCCTCGGCCAACGGCTCCAGGTGACCGGCCGGGTGACCGGGCTTCCGACGGCCCGGGCACCCGATCGTCTGCCCGAGTACCCGGTCACCTGCCTGAGCACCCGATCGCCCGCCTGAGTACCCGATCGCCCGATCACCCCGAGGAACTGACGTGGTGGACGCCCTCGACGCCCGGCTCGACGCCGGCACCTACGAGGTCCTGCGCGACCGGCTCGCCCGGTCCGCCGCCGAACTCGCCGAACGCGCACGGGCGTTGAACGCCCGACGGGTCGAGGAGTTCGGCGCCGGGGAGCTGCGGCTCACCGGCACCGGCCGGCTCACCACCGACCGGGCCTGCCTCCCGCAGGACCTCACCGCCGCCGGCGGACTGTTGCTGCTCGGCGTCCGCCCCGGCACCGCCCCCGAGGCCGCCGATGCGGCGTCGTCGTCCGGCGCCTTCTCCGACGGGGGCGCCGGGCTGCTCGGGGACGTCCTCGGCGTCCACCACCCCGACCTCTCCCCCGCCCCCGCCGAGGGCAGCCTGCTGGACGACCCGCGCCTGCGCCAGGACCTCACCGACCTGCACCGCTACTTCCGGGACGCCCGGCTGGAGCGGCTACGCCCCGTCGGCGGCCGCCTGCTCGCCGTCTTCCGCACCGGCCCGGCCGCCGCCGACGTCCGGGTGCTGCGCTGGCGCCTCTCCGACGACGAACACGCCGAACAGCCCGCCTACCAGGACGGGCGCGGCGAACGCGACCACACCCCCGCCGACGGCCAGCAGCTCGCCTGGACCGCCCTCACCCGGGACGACCAGCTGCCCGCCGCCCCCGGCAGCCCGCCGCGCGCCGACCTCGGGGGCGAACTCCGGCTCGGCGTCGACGGCGGCCGGTTGACCATCGCCGCCGCCGACGGCCGGGAGCTGCACCACGAGCCGCTCGCCGAGGCCCTGCAGACCCTCGCCGACGCGCAGATCGCCCACACCCGGCTCGGCACCCTGCTGCTGGTGCGCGTGCGGCCGTACCAGGAGGAGACCGTCCGGCACCTGGTCTGCCACCTGCCCACCGGCCGGATCACCCGGATCGACGCGCTCGGCCAGGCCTGCCTGCGGCTGCCCGCCGGCCAGGGCGTGGCCTTCCCCGGCGGCTGCCACCTCGCCGACGGCACCGTACGCACCTTCGACCAGCCGGTGGACGGCCTGGCCTACGAGCGCACCCTCGTCTCGCCCAACGGCGAGGACGTGCTCTACGAGTTCCGCTCCCCCGCCGACGGCCGCACCCTGCTCCAGCCGTACAACAGCGTGCGCCAGGAGGCCGCCGCGCCGCTGCCCTGCCAGGGCTACGCGCTGCTCGCCGACGGCACCCTCGTCGCCCTCCGCCCGGCCGAGGACGGGCCCACCCGACTGCACCCCGTCCAGCTGTGGCAGACCCCGTTCACCAGCGAGCGGTACGCCGCCGCGCAGCCGCCCGGCACCGGCCCGCTCGCCCGGATCGGCAACGCCGACCTGGTCCGCGGCCTCGCCGACTGCCTCGCCCTGGCCCGACTGGCCGCCGCCGGCGCCGACACCCCGGCCGGCCACCAGGCCGTCCTCGCCGCCTGCACCCGCACCACCGACCGGCACCACTGGCTCGGCCAGCCCGGCCTCGGAGACCTCGCCGCGCCGCTCGCCGAGATCCGCGACACCGCCCGGCAGGTCATCGCCGAGTACGAGGCCGTCGCCGAACTCACCGCGCACGCCGCCCGGCAGACCGAACAGACCGCCGACCACGTCGAGGGCCTGCTGCGCACCGCCCGCGGCGAGACCCTCGCCGACGCCGCCGAGTGGGTCGACCGGCTCGCCGGACTGCGCCGCGCCCAGGGCCGGGTCGAGGCACTGCGCGACCTGCCGCGCGCCGACCCCGCCCGGATCGACGCGCTCGCCGCCCACCTCGCCGAAGGCCTGGCCGAGGCCGCCGTCCGCGCCGTCGGCCAGCTCGCCGAACCCGAGGCCTTCGCCCCGCACCGGCGGCGCGCCGGCGAACTCGCCGACCGCTGCGCCGCCCTCGCCACCGCTGCCGAGGCCGACCCGCTGGGCGCCGAACTCACCGCGCAGAGCGAGGCGTTGCAGACCGTCTCGGAACTGGTCGGCACCCTCGACCTGGCCGACGCCACCACCCGCACCGCCATCCTGGACCGGCTCGCCGACGTCCTCGGGCTGCTCAACCGCGCCCGCGCCGCCCTCACCGTCCGCCGCCGCGAACTGCGCACCCGCGAGACCGCCGCCGAGTTCGCCGCCGAGACCGCCCTGCTCGCCCTGCTCGCCCAGGCCACCACCGCCGCACTCGCCGCCGCCGACACCCCCGAGGCCTGCGACGACCAGCTCGGCCGACTCCTGCTGCGCATCGAGCAGTTGGACACCCGCTTCGCCGACGCCGACCCGGCGCTGGGCGAGCAACTCACCGACCGGCGCGCCGAGATCCACGACGCCCTCACCGCCCGCCGCCAGCAGCTGCTCGACGAACGGGCCCGCCGCGCCGACCGGATCGCCTCCTCCGCCGAACGCATCCTCGACACCCTGCACCGGCGGCTGACCGCCCTCGACACCGCGGCCGAGATCGACGCCGCCCTCGCCGCCGACCCGACCGCCGTCAAACTGCGCGATCTCGCCGCCCAGTTGACCGCGCTCGGCGACCGGGTCAGGGCCGAGGAGCTGACCGGACGGCTGCGCGCCGCCCGCGGCCGCGCCCACCGGTCCCTGCGCGACCGCGCCGAACTCGCCGGCGACGGCCCCGGCACCCTGCGACTGGGCCGCCACCTGTTCGCCGTCACCACCCAGCGGCCCGAACTCACCCTCGTCCCCTGGCGCGGCCGCCCCGCTTTCACCCTCACCGGCACCGACTACCGCTCCCCCGTCACCGACCCGGCGTTCGCCGCCACCGAGCGCTACTGGGACCGGCCGCTGCCCTCGGAGACCCCCGCGCTCTACCGGGCCGAGTACCTCGCCGCAGGCCTGCTGCTGGCCGCCGAACCGGACGGGCTGGACGCCCTGCGCGCCGAGGGCGACCTGCTGGAGTTCGTCCGTCGCGCCGCCGAGCAGCGCCCGGACGAGGGCTACCAGCGCGGCGTGCACGACCACGACGCGGCGCTGCTGCTCCGCGCCCTGCTCGAACTCCACGCCGGAGCGGGACTGTTGCGCCACCCGGCGGCCGCCCGGGCGGCCGCGCAGCTGTACTGGGCGTACGGCGCCGACGAGCGGCAGCGACTGGCCTGGCGGACCCGGGCCCGCTCGCTGGCCCTCGCCCGGCAGGCGTTCGGCGCGGCCCCGGCGCCGGCCGTCCTGATCGCCCTCGACGCCTTCGCCGGCGAACTCGGCGCGGCCGTCTCGGCGTTCGCCGCCGGGGCCGGGGCGGACGGGTCCGCCGGGCTCAGCGCGTCCGCGGGGCTCAGCGCGTCCGCGGGGCTCGGCGCGTCCGCGGGGCCGTACCTGGTGGCCGAACTCGCTGCCGCCGAGCCGGCGTTCGCGCTCTCCCCGGGGGCGTCCGCGCTGCTCGACAAGTTCCACGCCGCACCCGAGTCGGCCGGGCTCACCGACGCCCTCGCCGCGCTGCCCGCCGAGCCCGCGCTGCTGCCCGCACGACGCCAACTCGCGCGCGCCTGGCTGGAGTCCAGCGCCGACGCCGCCGACCCGGCCGACCTCGCCGAGGCCGCCGCCGTGCTGCTCTGCCCGTCCCTGCCGCGCCGACCCGCCGAGGGCGCCGTCGCCACCCGCCTCACCGGACTGCTCGGCGACCACCCCCGGCTCACCGGCGGCGCACTCGACCTGCGGCTCGACGAACTCCTGGACCGCACGGCGGAGTTCGCCGCCACCGAAGTCCCCGGATACCGGGCCTACCAGCGGCTGCGCGCCGACCTGCTGGCCGCCGAGCACACCCGGCTGCGGCTCGACCAGTACCGCCCGGCCCCGCTCAACGGCTTCGTCCGCAACCGGCTCATCGACCAGGTCTACCTGCCGCTGGTCGGCGACAACCTCGCCAAGCAGCTCGGCACCGTCGACACCGGCGGACCGGTCGACCGTAGCGGCCTGCTGCTCCTGGTCTCCCCGCCCGGGTACGGCAAGACCACCCTGGTCGAGTACCTCGCCGAACGGCTCGGCCTGCTGCTGGTCACCGTCAGCGGCCCCGCACTCGGCCACCGGGTCACCTCCCTCGACCCCGCCGAGGCCCCCGACGCCACCGCCCGCCGCGAGGTCGAGAAGATCAACTTCGCCCTGCACGCGGGCAACAACGTGCTGCTCTACCTCGACGACGTCCAGCACACCTCGCCCGAGTTCCTGCAGCGCTTCATCCCGCTCTGCGACGCCCAGCGCCGGATCGACGGGGTGTGGGACGGCGAGGCCCGCGAATGGGACCTGCGCGGCAAGCGCTTCGCCGTCGTCATGGCCGCCAACCCGTACACCGAGTCCGGCCGCCTCTTCCGGCTGCCCGACATGCTCGCCAACCGCGCCGACGTCTGGAACCTCGGCGACGTCATCGCCGGGCGCGACGACCTCTTCGCGCTCAGCTTCGTCGAGAACGCCCTGCCCGCCAACCCGCACCTGGCCCCGCTCGCCACCGCCGACCGCGCCGACCTGGACACCCTGCTGGCCCGCGCCGCCGGCTCCCCGAGCGGCCCCCTCGCGGGCGCGTGGCCCGCCGCCGAGGTCGAGCGGATGACCGCCGTCCTCGCCGGGCTGCTCCACCTGCGCACCACCGTCCTCGCCGTCAACCGCGCCTATCTGGCCTCCGCCGCCCAGAACGACCGCACCCGCACCGAGCCCCCGTTCCTCCTCCAGGGCTCCTACCGCAACATGTCCAAACTCGCCCAGCGCCTCGACCCCGCCCTCACCCGCCCCGAACTCGACGCGCTCCTCACCGACCACTACCGCGCCGAGGCCCAACCCCTCGGCGCCGACGCCGAGGCCCAACTCCTCAAGCTCGCCGCCCTGCGGGACACCCTCACCCCGGACCAGGCGGCCCGCTGGGCCGAGCTGCGGCGCGCCTGGCGGAGTTGAAACCGGCGGCGGCCACCCGGGAGTGGTTGCTCAGGTGAGGGTGCGGCGCGAGCGCTGCGAGCGACCGGAACACGTCTGCGGGTGTGAATCCGGCCGGGTGCGGTCCGGCCACGATTACCAAGCACCAAGCGGTTCGGCGTTGTTGTTCACGGCCGGTTCGACGCCGAGCGGGCAGCAAGGTTGCGGCGCACAGCAGCCTCGGCACGTCCGCCGACCTCCGCTCACCAGGAGGAGCGAGGCATCTGATCAGCTCATCGCGCGACCGCACAAGACCTCCCGGCTGGGCAAGCCCCGGGCCGCATGCGTGGCGTGCGAGTCCGAGCACCACGTCCGGGGCTAGCTTTGGGCACATGGGCGCTCAGGAACTCGATCTCGCCGGGCTGCGCCGCGTCTACGGGCGCACCGGGAGCCGGTTGTTCTACACCCGGGTGGCCAGGAACGCCCGGCACTGGGGCTGGACGGAGCCGGGGCAGTCGAAGTGGCGGCTGTGGCGGGCGCAGCGGCAGCTGCAGGACGTGCTGGGGCGCAAACTGGCGCTGCCGACGGGCGCCCCGGTGCTGGACGCCGGGTGCGGGGCGGGGGTGGTGGCGCGGGCGATGGCGGACCGGTTCGGTCTGCTGGTGACCGGGGTCGACGTGCTGGACTTCCACCTCGCCGAGGCCCGCCGGCTCAGTGCCCGGGCGGCACTGGCGGAGCGGACCGTCTTCTCCTGGGGCGACTACCACCGACTCCCCTTCGAGGGGGGATCGTTCGACGGCGCGTACTCGATGGAGACGCTCGTCCACTCCTACGATCCGCCGCGCGCGCTGGCCGAGTTCCACCGGGTGCTGCGCCCGGGCGGACGGCTGGTGCTGCTCGGCCCGATGAGCACCGCGCCACTGGACGAACTCGCCCCGCAGGCACGGGCGGTGCTGGAACCGTACCTGGACGCGATGGTGTTCCCCGGTGCGAAGGTCTACCACGCGCGCAACCTGCCGCAGCTGCTCGCCGAGGCCGGGTTCGAGGTCGAGGAGGCGCTGGACGCGACGGCGTACTACACGCCCACCTCGGAGGCGGTGCACGCGTACTTCCGGCTGCCGTGGGCGGTGCTGCGGCGGTTCGGCGATCCGGCGCGGTGGCTCAACCTCCGCTCCACCGTGGAGATGTACGCCGTCCGCGAGTACGTCGCCTGGTACGTCCACACGGCCGTGAAGCCGGGCAGGTAGCACCGGCACCCGGACCCGAACCGGCGAGGTGCCCCGGGGAACGGTCGATCGGGCTGTTCCGGCGCCGGGTGCGGCAGTTCTACCCGGACACGGACGGTACTCGCCGAGGCCGAGGCGGCGGGCGGTTCGGCGGTAGGCGTTTCGGCAGTGGGCGTTTCAGCGGTGGGCGGCGCCAGCGGGCGGCGGCGGGCAGTGGGCGGTCAGGTGCCGCCCGGTGCGGCCAGCGTCTCCCACACCGGATCGGGCAGCCCGGGGACCGTCCGCCCCGCGGCCTGCCACATCCGGGCCAACTCGGCATAGATCGGCGCCTCCGGGTCGAGGTGCAGATAGCTTTCCGCACCTTGGAGGATCGTTTCTTCGACCGACCGCCGCCGCGGAGCCGGCATCACCCCAGGACTACTACTCACGCCCGCCCAACGGACCCCGTCCGGACCCGGACACGGCCGCGTCAACCCCACAGCCCGCACATCAACCCCGCGCGGGCTCATCCTGCTCCGGAGAAATTATGCAGACCGGTCTACATGTTCCTGCTGGACATCACCTCGCACAGATCAACTACTTCGCCAGCAGAATCACCTGTCCGACTTCCTGCGCACGGGAATGAATCAGTAGACCGGTCGACATATTTCTCCCGGGCCCACACCCGCCCACACCCGCCCACCGCCGTCTACCGCCGCCCGCGGGCTGCGGCCAGCAGCTCCGGGACGGTGGCGAGCTTCACCCGGGGCCGCCCCTCGGCCTCGCCGCGGGTGCGCTCGGCCCGCTCCACGGCGCGCAGTTCCTTCAGGCCGACAGCGTCCGGGCGGCGGTGGCGGACGAGGCGGTCGAAGTCCTTGCGGCTCGCCGTCGGCGCGACCAGGGCCCGGGCGGTAGCGTCGTCGAGGAGCGCGTCCACGGTCTCGCGGGCACAGGCCCGGTTGGCACCGATGCCGCCGGACGGTCCGCGCTTGGCCCACCCCACCACGTACGTCCCCGGCAGCGGCCGCCCCGTCCCCGGGTCGACGACCCGCCCGCCGTGGTGCGCGACCGTCGCGGTCCGCTCGTCGAAGGGCAGTCCCGGCACCGGCACACCCCGGTGCCCGATCGAGCGCACCACCAGCCCGGCCCGCAGCACGTCCGTCTGCCCGGTCGGCTCGGCCCGGTCGCCGGTCGGGTCGCCGGCCCGGTCGCCACCCTGGTCACCCGCCCGGTCACCCGCCCGGCCACCGACCAGGGTGGTCCGGGCGACGGTCAGGCCGGTCACCTGTCCGTCCCCGGTGAGCGCGGTCGGCGCGGACAGGAAGCGCAGCACGATCCGCCGGCCCGGCGCCGGCTCGGCACCCCCGTCGAACGGCACCAGCGGCAGCCCGGCGAGCAGCGCGGCCCGCGAGTCCGGCGCGGCCGTCTCGATCGCGGCCCGGACCTCCGGGTGGTCCTCGACCACCACGTCGACGCCCGGCAGTTGCCGCAGCGCCAGGAACTCCGCTGTGGTCCAGGCCGCCTGGGCGGGCCCGCGCCGGGCGAGCAGCACCACCTCCCGGACCCGGCTGCGGCGCAGCGCGGCGAGGGCGTGGTCGGCGATGTCGGTGGCGGCGAGCCGGTCGGGGTCGGTGAGCAGGATGCGCGCGATGTCGACGGCGACGTTGCCGTTGCCGACCACCACCACCCGTTCGGCGCCGGGCCCGGACAGGTCCACCGCGTCGGCGGGCACGGTCGGTTCGGCGTTGTACCAGCCGACGAAGGCGGTGGCGGGCAGGCTGCCCGGCAGATCCTCGCCGGGGATGCCGAGCCGCCGGTCGGCGGCCGCGCCGACGGCGTACACGACGGCGTGGTGGTGGGCGGCGAGTTCCTCGTGCGTGACGTCGGCGCCGATGTCCACGTTGAGGTGCATCCGCAGCCGGGGGTCGTGGAAGACGCTCGCGAAGCTGTCGGCGATGCGCTTGGTGGACTGGTGGTCGGGCGCGACGCCGTGGCGCAGCAGGCCGCCGGTGACGGGCAGTCGGTCGATCATGGTGATCTCGGCACCGGTGCTGCGCAGCAGTTCCTGTGCGGTGTACCCGGCGGCAGGGCCGGTGCCGACGATGGCGACGCGCAGCACGCCGAGCCCGTCGGGCAGGCTGCGCGGGAAGCCGGGCGCGCCCCAGGCGTGGTCACTGGGGTGGTCGCGGTACCAGTCGCGGTTGAGGTCGCCGAACGCGGTGTCGGGCCCGCGCAGCCGGTCGACGGGGAAGACCGCGTCCACCGGGCAGGCGTCCGCGCAGGCGCCGCAGTCGATGCAGGCCACCGGGTCGATGTACAGCATGTCGGTGGTGCCGAACTCCGGTTCGTCCGGGGTCGGGTGAATGCAGTTGACCGGGCAGACGGACACGCACGAGGCGTCGTTGCAGCAGGTCCGGGTGATCGCGTAGGCCATGGCCGGGGTGGGGTCCTCGCTGGAGGTGAAGACGTGTGGGGGGATTCGGAGCGGCAACTGACGCATCCGGAGTGGTGTCTGACGTGACGTCAGAGCATGTGGACGCGGCGGTAGATGGCGGCCGAGCGGCTGGTGATCAGCCCGGTCTCGGCGAGGAAGGCCATCAGGTGCCGGGAGCTGGTGCGCATCATCGCCTTGCGGTGCTCGTTGGCCCGCACTTCGGCGAGCGCCCGTTCGATGTCGAGCCCGGCGGCGCGGTAGACCCCGGGGTGGACCATGCTGCTGACGATGACGTACGCGCCGACGGCGATACCGGTGGCCGAGGTGCGGCGGCGGGCGGGGCCGGCGTGGCGCATCCGCTCGCGGATCTCCTGCCGGGCGAACTTCATGTGCCGCGACTCCTCGACCACGTGGATCCGGGAGGTGCCGCGGACGATCTCCAGGACGTTCTCGCCGCGCATCCAGTCGCGCTGCATGACGTCGAGCACCTCTTCGGCCACCAGGATTCCGCCGTAAGCCAGTTCACCCTTCGCGAGGGCCTTGAACGCGCGCCCGGCCTGGGCGATGACCTTGTTGGGCCGGTACGCGGGGACGCCCATCTTCTCGCAGGCGCGGGCGAACATGATCGAGTGGCGGCACTCGTCGGCGATCTCGGTGAGGGCGAACTGGAACTCGGCGCTGGCGGGGTTCTTGAGGTACTGGTCGCGCAGCACCATCTGCTGGAGGATCATCTCGAACCAGATCCCGGTGTTCATGATCGAGCAGACCTCGTGCCGGGTGAGGGTGACCCGCTGCCGCTCGGTCATCTCGTCCCACAGCCGGGTTCCGTAGAGGGTGCTCCACTCCGGGTTGAGGCCGTAGTGGTCGTCCGGGAGGGGCGCGTCCCAGTCGACCTCGGTCGAGGGGTCGTAGGAGAGGGTGGCGGCGGAGTCCAGCAGCCGCTTCGAGACGTCGTCGTCGGCCGCGGTGTGGCCGTGCGCGCCCGCTGCCCGCCCCGCCGCCGCGTTGATGAGAGCCATGGCTGCCTCCAGGTGCCTGCTCCGCGGGTGCCCGCTCACCCGCTTATTAGACGGACAGTACAATAAGAGCCCGCCCCCGAGAACCCCCTGCGCAGCACCAAGCAGGCGCACGGCCCGAGGCCCGCGCCCCCTCCCCGCTTCGGAGCACGACGAAGGGCGGGGCCCGCCCGGACCCCGCCCCACACCGCCCCGCGTCACCCGCCGATCGCGCCCCGCAGCGCCTCCGCCGCCTCCGCCGTCGCCTCCCGGAAGCGGTGGCCGACGCCGAGGTAGTTGGCGTAGCCGTGGATGAGGTCCGGCTGCCGGCTCAGCCGCACCGTCACCCCGGCCGCCCGCAGCGCCTCGGCGTAGGCCTCCCCCTCGTCCCGCAGCGGGTCGAAGCCCGCGGTGCCGACGTACGCGGGCGGCAGCCCGGACAGGTCGGCGGCGAGCAGCGGCGACAGCCGCGGGTCGGCCGGGTCGGTCGGCCCGGGCGCGTAGCGGTCCAGGAACCAGTCCATGTCCGCGCTGGTCAGGAAGAAGCCGTCACCGAACAGTTCGCGCGAGGGCCGCCGGACGGAGGCGTCGACCGCCGGGTACAGCAGCAGTTGGAACACCGGTGCCGGCCCGCCCCGGCGCACCGCCACCTGCGCGGTGACGGCCGCCAGGTTCCCGCCCGCGCTGTCCCCGCCGATCGCGATCCGCTCCGGGTCGGCGCCCAGGTCGACCGCCTTGGCGTAGGCGTAGTCGAACGCGGCCAGCGCGTCGTCCGCCGCCGCCGGGAACGCGTGCTCGGGCGCGCGCCGGTACTCCACCGACAGCACCCGCACCCGGGCCCGCTGCGCCAGGAACCGCACCACGTGGTCGTGGCTGGCCCGGCTGCCGACCACCCAGCCCCCGCCGTGCAGGTACACCAGCAGCCCGGAGCCCGCCGCCAGCCCACCGGGCGTGTACAGCGTGGCCGCCAACTCGCCCTGCTCCTGCGGGATCCCGACGTTCCGCACGGCGACCGGCTCGATCCTCGCCCCGCCCACCAGGTACCGCGCGTGCTCCATCGCGGCCCGCGACGGCCCGACGCCACCGGGCATCACCAGGGCGGCCTTCGACAGCCGCTGCAGCTTGAGGATCAGTTGCGCGTCCAGTGCCAGCACCTGCCCGTCCCTGACCACCGGCGCGCCCGCGATCGCCCGGCGCAGCCCCTCCGGCAGCGCGTACGCGCCCCGGACGACGGCGGCCTGGATCCGGACAGGGAGTGGAATCGTCATCGCTGCTGCCTCCTGGGGCCGCTCCCGGAGCCCCTCGACCGGGGGCCCTGACCGGGTGCCCATGATGGGCCCGGCCCGGCGGCCTGGGAAGCCCCCTCGACGCCCCTTCGACGCCCCCTTCACCCGCCCTCGACCCGACCGACCCGGCCGACCGGCGCAGGCGGCCGGTGCCGGCGACTCTCACTCGCACGAGTGAACGACCGGCCGGGGCACGGCCGGAGCGCCGGGCCGGCCCGAGTCCCACCGCGACCGGACGAAGGCCGACGGCGGCAGCTGACGGCTCGCCCCCTGCCCCCTCCCCCGCCCGCCGGGGGCCGCGCCGCCGTCAGGAACGGTCCCGCGCCTTGCTCCCCCGGCCCGTCCGCGCACGCCGGTCCTCGGCGTCGAACGCCGCCAGGGTGCGCGTCCCGGGCCCGAGGGCACCCTCCAGTGCGCGCAGGACGTCGCCGTCCAATCCCCCCACCGCCTCGGCGAGTTCCTCCGCCACGTCCCGGGTGATCTCCGCCGCCACGACGTCCTCGGGCGTACGCGGTCCGAGCTTGCTGACGGCGGCGGCCGCGCGGGCGGGGGTGAGCAGGGCCGAGGCCTGGACCAGGAGCCAGGCGGGGACCCCGGCCGCGCCCTGCGGCGGGACGAGGTACGGACGGGCGCCGTCGTAGCGCTCGTCCTCGGCGAAGGCCTGCTGCTTCACCTTCAGGACGGGGCGGACCGCTGCGCCCGTCTCCCGCCACTCCCCCGCGGGCTTGAGCACGTACCCCTCGGCGAGGTTGTCCGCCGGCTCGGGCAGTCCGAACAGCGCGGGCACCCGGCTGGGGAAGGCCACCGGCAGCTCCTGGAGCACGTTCAGCGGGCCGTGCCCGAGCAGCGGTACGCAGCTGAGCCCGGCGGCGGCCGCGGCGGCGCGCAGGTCGCGGTCGGCGATCCACCACCGGCCGTCGGCGGTCTCCATGGTGGCGTCGAACGGCAGCCACCGCAGGTCCGGCGCGTACCAGACGCCCGTCTGCACCGGCTCGACCCCGGCGGCGGCCGGCACGTCCGGGTGCGGGTAGGACCCGCCGGCCAGTTCGCCGTAGACCGTCACCACTGCCTCGTCACCCCGCCCGCCGCGGACGGCGGAGGCGAGGCGGGCGGCCGCCACCGAGATCACCGGCCAGATCCGGCTCACTCCGAAGAAGCCGTCCAGCGCCTCGCCGTCCAGGAGTTCGCGCCGCTTGGCCGCGCGGACCGCCCCGGCGCCGTCGCAGACCACCGCGAAGTGCGCCCCGTGCACCTTCTCCGCGGCGGTCCACTCCCGGCTGCCGGGTGCACCGGAGCGCGCCCGCGCGGGGATCTTGGGGTAGGGCCGCAGCGCGGCGTCGTCGAACGTGGTGTCGGACACGGACTCGATCCTCGCCGCCGTCCCGCGCCGGGGCAACGGAGTTACCCGCTCAGGCCCCCACCGCTCCCCACCGGGCCTCGCGAGGCGAAGACGGCGAGGTCCTGGGCCACCGCCGCCGCCACCGCGGACTGCTGCGGCTGGAGGTAGAAGTGGCCGCCGGGGAACCAGCGGGCGGAGAACCCGCCCGTCGTGTGATCGCGCCACTTCAGCAGGTCCTCGCGGCTCACATGCGGGTCCGCGGCGCCGCCGTAGGCGCTGATCGGGCAGTCGACGCGCGCGCCGGGGGCGCCCTGGTACGTCTCCACGGCCCGGAAGTCGGACCGCAGGGCGGGCAGCACGGCGGCCATCAGTTCGTGGTTGGTGAGCAGGGCGGTGGCCGTGCCGGACAGCTCGGCCAGTTCGTCGGTGAGACCGGCGTCGTCCCGCAGGTGCACCCCCCGGTCCTGCCGGACCGACGGCGCCGCCCGCCCGGAGGCGATGAGTCCGGCCGCGCCCTGCCCGGTGCGCGCCTGGAGCTCCAGGGCCACCTCGTAGGCCACCACCGAGCCCATGCTGTGGCCGAACAGCACCGGCCGCCGGTCCAGCCAAGGGTCGAGGGCGTCGGCGATCCGGCGCGCCAGTTCCCGGATGTCGTCGACGGGCCGATCGGCGATCCGGTCCTGTCGGCCCGGGTACTGCACGACGAGCACCTCGGCCGTCGCGGACAGCGCCTTGGACAGGCCGACGTAGGCGGTCGCGGAGCCGCCGGCGTGCGGCAGGCACAGCAGCGTCGGGCCGGCGCCCGTGGGCTGGTGGTACTGCCGGATCCAGGTGCCGCGTCCCACCCGGCTCTTCACTGCGGTCATGGTCAACTCACCTTCCGGAAGGCGTGATCGGGGCGCGCTGCCGGGGTCGGCGGCGCGAAGAGAACGAATAGTCGCCGACAAGGGGCCTGACGCTTTTCCGCGCCCCGCATTCCGGGACGGTTCAACGAATTCCGCGGCGAGAATATAAGACCATTCGGTAACTCAACCTACGCAGTTGAACGTGCACTTGAAGGTACTGGCACAGGGTGACGGCACCCCCGCTACTCTCTATTCCGCGCGGACGACTCCTGGCATCCAGCAAGGCGTTCAACCGATGAATCCGAACAATTGAACAGCGCCGCGGCAAGGCGCGCGACGCCACGAGTGACGCCGGATGACGTCACCATGACGTCATCCGGGGTTGCCGTGACGTCACAAGTGTGGCAAGCTGACGTCATGAACCTCGAAGCGTATGTGGGCAAGCTGCGACAGGAGCTGACGGCGGCCGCCGAATCCAATGGGCCGGACGCCGTCGAGCTCACCGAGCGCCTGCTGCGCCCGATGGAGGCGGCCGTCCGACTGACACTGTTGGACGCCCTGTCGGACGCGGCAGAAGAGATCACGACCGGGCTCGCGCCCGGCTCGGTGGACCTGCGTCTCCGGAAGGGGGTGGCCGACTTCGTCGTCACTCCCCCACCGCAGACCACCCCCGAGGAGGCGCACCGACCGACCGAGACGCCGGTGACGTCACCGGTGACGCCGATGACGTCACCCGCGACGCCGCTCGACGTCACGGACGGTGCCGTGGCCCGGATGACCCTGCGCCTGCCCGAGCCGCTCAAAGCCCGGGTGGAGCAGGAGGCCGGCGCCGGGGGCCTCTCGACCAACGCCTGGATCGCCCGCACCCTGACCGACGCCATCGACCAGCTCGACCGCAGCAGGCTCCGCGCCGCCGGGGCCGACCGGCCCGGCCGCAACTTCAGCGGCTGGGTGCACTGACCGACCGCCCCCGACCGCCCCGACTCGCCGCACCGCACCGCACCGCGCACCCGACCCGCATCAGGAGTGATTTGTCATGCACACTTTCGAAACCCCCGCCCCGATCGACGTCGAGCTCGATCTGGTGATCGGTGACGCCCGCGTCATCGCCGGTGACCGCTCCGACACGATCGTCGACGTGGCCCCCGGCGACCCCGCGAGCGCGGCGGACGTGACCGCCGCCGAGAAGACCACGGTCGAATTCAAGGACGGCACCCTCGTGGTGAAGGCTCCTCGGCAACGCGGTTACCTGGGCATCGGCAGTGGCAAGGGCGCCTCGGTGCGGGCTACCGTCCAGGTGCCGGCGGGCTCCCGGGTACGCGGCGCCGTCCAGGAGGGCGGCTACGACTTCGAGGGCCTGCTCGGCTCCTGCGACCTGCGCACCGGCAGTGGGGACATCGCACTGGGCCAGGTCGGCCCGGCACGGCTGAAGACCGACCTCGGTGACGTCACCGTGAGCCGCGTCGCCGGCGACGCCGAGGTCAGCACCGGCGGCGGCAAGCTGCGGATCCGCGCGATCGAGGGGACCGCGGTCATCAAGAACCTCGCCGGCGACAGCGAGATCGGCGACATCGCCGGTGACGCCAAACTGCGCGCCTCGGCCGGCGACCTCGTCGTCCGCCGGATCCGTGCCGGGCTCACCGCCAAGACCGACGCCGGCCGGATCATGGTGGACGAGGTCTCGCAGGGCAAGGTCAGCCTGACGTCCGGGGGCGGCGGGCTGGAGGTCGGCATCCGCGAGGGCGTCGCCGCCTGGGTCGACGCCCAGTCCGAGACCGGCAGCGTGCGCAACCTGCTGGACGACTCCGGCAAGCCCGCGGCGACGGCGCAGACCGTCGAGGTCCACGCCCGCACCCAGTTCGGCGACATCGTCGTGCGGCGCGCCACGGCCGACCCGCTGGACTGACCGACCGTCGGGTCCTGCCCACCGGAGCCGGACCGGCCGGCACCGAACGCCCGACACCACCCGACCCGCCGGATCCGGCCCGATCGAAGGAACGACCGATGACGTTGACGCTCATGACGAATCGAGGGGACATGACTGCACCACGGCGGTCCGCCATCACCGTACGCGGACTGCGGAAGGCATTCGGCGAGCAGGTCGTGCTCGCCGACCTGAACCTGGACGTGGCCGAGGGGACGATCTTCTCCCTGCTCGGACCCAACGGAGCCGGCAAGACCACCACCGTCGAGATCCTGTCCACCCTGGTCGCGGCGGACGCCGGCGAGGTGCACATCGCCGGCCACGACCTGGCCCGCGACCCCGGCTCGGTCCGCCGTTCGATCGGCGTCACCGGCCAGTTCTCGGCGGTGGACGGGTTACTCACCGGCGAGGAGAACCTGCTGCTGATGGCGGAGCTGTGCCACCTCTCCCCCGCCGACGGGCGGCGCCGGGTGGACGAGCTCCTGGAGCGCTTCGACCTGACCGAGCACGCCAAGAAGGTCGCCGCCACCTACTCCGGCGGCACCCAGCGCCGCCTCGACCTCGCCATGACCCTGGTCGGTGACCCCCGGGTGATCTTCCTCGACGAGCCGACCACCGGCCTGGACCCGCGCAGTCGTCGCGCCATGTGGGAGATCATCCGCGAGCTGGTCGCGGGCGGCACCACGATCTTCCTGACCACCCAGTACCTGGAGGAGGCCGACCAACTGGCCGACCGCATCGCGGTGCTGGACCAGGGCAGGCTCGTCGCCGAGGGCACCGCCGAGGAGCTCAAGCGGCGCATCCCGGGCGGCCACATCCGCCTGGAGTTCACCGACGAGCGGGACCTCACGGCCGCGGCCCGCCTGCTCGACGCCTCGCCCGAGCCCGACTCCCTCGCCCTCCAGGTCCCCGGTAGCGGCGTCCGCGCCCTGCGCGCCGTCCTCGACCGCCTCGACCAGGAGGGGATCGAGCCGGAGACCCTGTCGGTGCACACGCCCGACCTCGACGACGTGTTCCTCGCCCTGACCAGCCGTCCCGGCGCCGAGAAGAAGCAGGAGGCCGCACGATGAGCACCGCCAACTACGCGCTCCGAGACACGCGCACCATGATGCGGCGCAACTTCCGCCACAGCATGCGCTACCCGCTGCTGATGATCTCCTCGCTCGGCGTGCCGCTGATCATGCTGATCCTGTTCCGCTTCGTGCTGGGCGGCTCGATCGCTCCGAGCGTCAGCTCGGGCCCGTACATCGACTACGTGGCGCCCGGCGTCATCCTGATCGCCGCGATCATGGGCGCCTCGGGCACCGCGATCGCCGTGAACACCGACATGAAGTCCGGCATCATCAAGCGGTTCCGCACCATGGGCATCTCCCGCGGGTCCGTGCTGGCCGGCCACGTCGTGCGCAGCGTCATCCAGACCGTCATCGGCACCGCCCTGGTCGTCGGCATCACGCTCGCCGTCGGCTTCCGCCCGAAGGCCGGGCTGACCGGCTGGCTCGGCGCACTCGGCATCGTCGTGATGCTCGCCTTCGCCCTGACCTGGCTGGTCGTCGCGTTCGGCCTGGTGGCGCAGACCCCCGAGGGCGCGAACAGCTCCACCCTGATCTTCCAGGTGCTGCCCTTCGTCAGCAGCGCCTTCGTCCGGCCCGAGTCGATGCCCACGGGCGTCCAGTGGTTCGCCGAGCACCAGCCCTTCACCCCCTTCATCGACGCGGTGCGGGGCCTGCTGATGGGCACCCCGGTCGGCAACAGCGTGCTCTGGTCCGCCGTCTGGTGCGTCGTCCTGAGCCTCGTCGGCTATGTCTGGGCCCGCTCGGCCTTCGAGCGCTCCCCCTCCCGCTGACCCGCGGGTCACCCCGAACGGCCGTTGTCCGTTCTCGCCACCCCCGTCCTGAACGGGCGGCGGTCCCAGCAGAGCCCCCGGCCCACCCGGCGCCGGGGGCTCTGCCGTGCTCCGGAGCGCCACCTCGGCTGCAACGGGGCCGGCGGCGTGCGGAACGTGGAGCGGTACGGCCACCGACCGCAGGCACGACCCGTCGCGCGCCCGGGGGCCGGTGGCCGGTCGGTCGTCCGCCGCACGGCCGCGGCCCGACAGCCCCGGGATCGGATGCTGCGGCCGGTCCCCGAACTCCCCTCCGCGAGGGCGGAGTCCACGGCCCGTCCGGCCCGAGCTCGAACGACGACGGCCCGCGGTCTCGCCGCGGGCCGTCGTCGTGGAAGGGTGCTCCCCCTCGAGTTCCCTCACCTCAGGACGACCGGGAGCTTCTTCGGGCCGTTGAAGTTGGGGTTCGCGAAGTACTCGGCGGTGCGGTCGGTGTCGAGCCGGATCTCCCGGTAGCGCTCCAGCATGATGCCCAGCGCGATCCGCCCCTCCAGGCGGGCCAGCGGAGCGCCCACGCAGAAGTGGACGCCGTGGCCGAAGGCCGAGTGCGGCGGGGTGTCCCGGCCCTGGCCGAAGCGGTTCAGGTCGAAAGTGTGCGGGTCGGCGAAGCGGGCGGGGTCGTAGTTCGCGGAGAGGATGCTCGCGAACACCGGCTGCTGCGCGGGGATGGTGACGCCGGCCAGCTCCACCTCCCGGGTGGTGATGCGGCCGCTGGCGTTGAACGGCGGCCGCAGCCGCAGCGACTCCTCGATCGCGGCCGGGACCAGCCCCGGGTCCGCCCGCAACTGGTCCACGGCCCACGGGTTGTCGTCCAGGCAGCGGACCGTGTTCCCGAGCAGCAGGGTGGTGGTGACGTGCCCGGCGAGCAGCAGGATCGCCGAGAAGGTCATCACCTCCTCGTCGGTCATCCGCTCCCCGTCCACCTCGGCCTGCACCAGCTTGGTGATGAGGTCGTCGCGGGCCCGGCTCCTGCGGTCCCGGACGTGCTCCAGGAGGTACTCCTTCATCGGCGCGACCGCCTCGGTCGCCTTCCGCGCCAGGTCCGGGTCGAAGGGGTTCTCGAAGGTGGCGTCGAAGAGGTTGTCCACCCAGGAGCGGAACAGCTCGTGGTCGGACTGCGGCACCCCGAGCAGCTCCGAGATCACGGTGATCGGCAGCGGGTAGAGCAGGGCGTCGACCAGGTCGACCTGGTCCGCGCCGTCCACCTCGTCCAGCAGCGCGTGGGTCAGCTCGCTGATCCGGGGGGCGAGGTCGGCGACGGTGCGCGGGGTGAACGCCTTGTTGACCAGGCTGCGGTACTTGCGGTGGACCGGCGGGTCCATCTGCGTGATGTTCCCGGAGCGGAACATCTGGTCGGGGGCGATCACCGACATGTCGGAGGAGAAGACCGCGTGGTCGGTCAGCACGCGCTGCACGTGTTCCTGCCGGAACACCTGCCACATCCGCAGCTTCCCGTCGAAGGCGACGGGGTGTTCCTCGCGCATCCGGCAGGCCCAGTCCAGCAGGGCGGCGCCGCCGTCGGTCGGCGCGGGCATCACTTCGGGGAGCAAGGTCTCGGTCATGGTGGAATCCGTTTCCAGGAGAGGTGTGACAGCGGAAGGGGAACGGCGGCTGGTCAGAGAGTGAGTCCGCCGTCCACGCCGAGGACCTGGCCGGTGATGTAGGAGGCCCGGTCCGACAGCAGGAACAGCACCAGGTCGGCCACCTCGTCGGCAGTGCCGAGCCGGCCCTGCGGAACGCGTGACACCACCTGCGCGCGCACCCGCTCGGGCAGGTCGACGGTCATGTCGGTGTCGATGAAGCCGGGGGCGACGGCATTGGCCCGGACGCCGCGGCCGGCCACCTCCTTGGCGAGTGCCTTGGTGAAGCCGCAGACGCCGGCCTTGGCGGCCGAGTAGTTGGACTGACCGACGTTGCCGTACACGCCGGAGACGGAGGAGAGGGTCACGACGGCCCCCCGGCGGCGCTTGACCATGCCGAACACGGCGGCCCGGCAGACGTGGAAGGTGCCGTCGAGGTTGGTACGCAGCACCTGCTGCCAGTCCTCGTCGGAGGTGAGGACGGCCGGCCGGTCCCGGGTGATGCCGGCGCTGGTGACCAGCGCCTCGGCGGGGCCCAGGGCCGCCTCGCCTGCCTCGACGAACTCCCGGGCCGCGGCCGGGTCGGAGACGTCGGCGAGGTGGGCGTGCACCCGGGCGCCGCGCTCCTTCGCCTCCCGTTCGACCTCGGCGGCGAGGTCGCCGCGGGAGTGGTAGCAGAACCCGACGTCGTAGCCGTGTTCGGCGAGGCGCAGCACCGTGGCGCGCCCGATGCCCCGTGAGCCTCCCGTGACCAGTGCCACCGGACGTCCGGACATGTCGATCCTCCTTGCTGGTAGGTGGGGCGGGAACGGTGGAGCCCGCGGGTGGGACCGGCGCGCACGGCGCGCCGGTCCCACCCGCGGTGAAGTCAGCCGATGCGCAGCAGCGCGCAGCCGACCCGGCCCTCCGCGTCGGTCGCGGTGGCCACCACCAGCCGGCCCGGCTCGCCGGGCCGGGACAGCAGCTCCGCCAGCTGGAAGCCGGCCGCCGCAGCCCGGGTGTCCCCGAGGGCGTCGAGGCTGGCGGTGGCGAGCGGTACGTCGCCGAAGACCTCGGCGATCGCCGCGAGTTCGGCCTCGCCGCGCGGCCCGAGGGCGGGGGACGGCGCGACCACGGCGACCTTCCCGGGCTCGACCCCGGCCCGGTCGAGGGCCCGGGTCAGACAGTCCCGCACGGCGGGGCGCACCAGATCCGGCTCCGGGAAGAACCCGAACTCGACGGCGACCACCGCCGCCCCCTCGCCGTGCGGGCCGCCGGACCCGCCGGGCCCGTCCTTGCCGACGGGTCCGGCCGGCTCCAGCAGGAACATCACGCACCCCTCGCCGGAGGGCCGCTGCGGATCGTCCTCGTTGCGCGCCTGCTCGTAGGAGTCCCGGGCGTCCGAGCACTCCTCCACCGCACCGACCAGCACCGCCCTGGCGTGCCCGTTGCTCTGCAGCCGGCAGGCGTAGCTGAGGGCGAGCAGCGAGGTGAGGTGGCTACCGCAGATGGTGGAGTTGGGGCCCTTGATCCGGTGCCAGATCGCGCACTGTCCGGCGTGGTAGTTCATCAGCACGACCGGGAAGAGGCTGGGCGGCACGTCGAAGGGCTTCTCCCGGGTGTAGGAGTCGTGGTCGAACTCGGTCAGGCTCTGCAGGCTCCCCTCGGTGGTGCCCAGGACGAGACCCAGCTCGTCGTCGGCGCAGCGACGGTCGTCCTTGCCCAGCCCGGTCCGCTCCAGTAGCTGGCCGGTGGTCACCACGGCGAGTGCGGTGGCTCGGTCCATGGACCGGATGCCCTTGCGGCCGAGGGCCTCCTTGATGTCGAAGCCGGGCACCAGGCGGGATCCGGCCTCGGGGGCGGCGGGACCGTCGAGCACGGCCTGCCGGTGCCCCTCGGCCGTCCGGCCGAGCGGGGAGTGCGCTTCCCACGCGGTGATGACACTGTTCACGGACGAACCTCCCGGTCGATTCGGCCCATCAGGAGGACGGCGTCGTTGCCGCCGAAGGCGAGCGCGTTGTTCTGCACGATGCGCAGGTCGGCCGCGCGGGCCGTGTTGGGCACGCAGTCGATCTCGATCTCCGGGTCGGTCTCGATGTGGTTGATGGTGGGCGGGATGAATCCCTCGTCCAGGGCGATCGCGCAGGCGGCGGCACTGAGCGCGCTGGACGCGCCCATGCAGTGGCCGAGCATCGACTTCAGCGCCGTCACCGGCGGCGGGCTGTCGCCGAACACCTGGTGGATGGCCGAGGCCTCGGTGGCGTCGTTGGCCAGGGTGCCGGTGCCGTGCGCGGATATCAGGTCCACCTGGTCGGCGGTGATGCCCGCATTGGCGTGCGCCCGGCTCATGCAGGCGGCCATGCTGTCGCGGTCGGGGGCCACCGGGTGGTGCGCCTCGCAGACCAGTCCATGGCCGAGGACCTCGGCGTAGACCCGGGCGCCCCGGGCGAGCGCCGAGTCCAGGCTCTCCAGGACGAGGACGGCACTTCCCTCGCCGGTGAGGATGCCCTGCCGGCCCTTGTCGAAGGGCCGGCAGACGTCGGGGGCGATGGTGCCCAGCCGGTAGAAGCCGACGAAGATGTTGCGCACCAACGCGTCCGCGCCGCCGCACAGCGCCAGCTCGACCTCGCCTGCGGCCACTGCGTCGAAGCCGTAGCCGATCGCGTAGTTGCCCGCCGCGCAGGCCGTGGGCACGGTCACCGCCTCGGTGCTGAGCAGGCCCAGTTCCTGGGCGATGTCGGCGGACAGCCGCCCGGACCGAGCCCGGCGGGCCCGGCCTCGGTCGACCGCCCCCGTTCCGGCCGCGAGCTGCTCGCGGACCGACATGCCGATCTCGTCGGCCCCGCCGCTCAGGGTGCCCACCGCGATCAGCGAGCGGCGGCGGCGCACCTCCTCCGCCGCCAGGCCCGCGTCCTCGACGGCCAGCCGGGCGGCGACCGCCGCGAGCTGGCTCGCCCGGCCGGTGTCGGCCGGCACGAGGCGGTGGAGCAGCTCCTCGGGATGGAAGTCCGTGACCTCGCAAGCCGTGGTGTGTTCGAAACCGCTGGTGTCGAAGCTGGTGATGGTTCGTGCCCCGGAGCGGCCCTCCCGCAGCGCCCGGGCGAACTCCTTCGCGCCCAGGCCGATGCTGCTGATGACCCCCAGACCGGTCACCACCACGCGTCGCCGCGCGGATGTCTGTCCTGCCATATCGGGTTCCTCCGTTCGTGCCGTCCGTTACTTGCCGCCCCGCGCTTCCAGCACCACCTCGTAGGTGCTGGCGAGGTCCTGCATCCGCAGCAGCTCCTGCTGCTTGATGGAGACGTCGAAGTGCCGCTCCAGCTGGGCGAGCAGCTCGATCGCCCGCATCGAGTCGGAGTCGAGGTCGTCCTGGAAGTGGGCGGTCCAGGAGACCTCCTCGACCTCGACCTCCAGGACGTCCGCCACGATGTCGCGGATCTTGTCGCGCAGGTCCGTGTCGATCGCTGTGCTGGTCATGGTGTTTCCCTCCTGTGTCCGGCCGACCGGCCGGTCACTGTCCGTCGAGCAACTGGTTGACGACTGCGCAGATCTGCGCCGCGGGTTCGGGCAGGTGCATTCCGTGGTGTGTGCAGTCGATGTCGAACTCCCGGATCCCGCCCATGACGTAGGGCTTCCACTGGGGCGCGTAGGACGCCCAGGAGTTGTGGGCCGCGCGGAAGAAGACCACGTCGCCGTCGTAGACGGGCGCGTCGAACTTCCCCATCAGGGCCATGTGTTCGATCTGGATCCTGGTCATGGTCTCGAAGAGCGAGTCGTACTCCTCCGTTCCGGCCAGGTGTCCGACGTAGAGCCGGAACATGGCCCGGATCTGGTCCTCGTCCGCGTCGGCGGTCCCGGCGGTCTCCGCGAAGAAGTCGCTGGGCGCGCAGTCGAGCAGGGCGAGCAGCGCCACCTCGTGGCCGCGGTGGCGCAGTTCGGCGGCCATGGCGTGGGCGAGGGTGCCGCCGAACGACAGGCCGAGCAGGTGGTACGGCCCCTCGGGCTGCACCGCCAGCAGCTCCGTCAGGTAGTCGTCGACCATCTCCTCGATCGATGCGGGCAGCGGCGAGGTGCCGTCCAGCCCACGTGCCTGGATGCCGTACACCGGCCGGCTGTCCGCCACCCGGCCGGCGTAGCCGAGGTAGCACCAGGACAGGCCCCCGCCCGGGTGGATCCACCACAGCGGCTTCTCCTCACCGCCGGTGCGCAGCGGCAGGACCACGGCGAAGGGATCGGCGGACTGACTGGTGCCGGTGTCACCGGCCAGCCGGACCGCGAGTTCCGCGACCGTGGGCGCCTCGAACAGGGTCCGCAGCGGCACCTCGACGCCGAGCAGCTCACGAACCCGGTTGGCCAGTCCGATGGCCCGCAGGGAGTGGCCGCCGAGGGCGAAGAACCCGTCGTCGATGCCGACCCGGTCCAGGCCGAGGGCCTCGGCGAACAGGGCACACAGGATCTCCTCCCGGGCGTCGCGCGGCGCCCGGAAGGTGGCGGCGGGCAGTTCCGGGGCCGGCAGTGCGGCCCGGTCCGGCTTGCCGTTGGCGGTCAGCGGCAGCGCGTCCAGGACCACGAAGGCCGACGGGACCAGGTAGCCGGGCAGCCGCTCGACGCTGTGCTCACGCAGCTCCGCCGGGTCGACGTCGCCGACCAGGTAGGCCACCAGCCGCTTGTCGCCGGCGGTGTCCTCCCGCACCAGCACCAGGGCCTGTCCTACTCCGGGGTGGGCGGCGAGGACGGACTCGACCTCGCCGGGCTCGATCCGGAAGCCGCGTACCTTGACCTGGGCGTCGGCGCGGCCGGCGTACTCCAGCAAGCCGTCGCCGGTCCACCGGGCGAGGTCGCCGGTGCGGTAGAGCCGGGTGCCGTCGCCGGCGAACGGGTCGGCGAGGAAGCGTTCGGCGGTCAGGCCGGGCCGGTTCAGGTAGCCGCGGGCCAGTCCGGCTCCGGCGAGGTAGAGCTCGCCGGTCACGCCGACCGGGACCGGGCTGAGCCGCTCGTCGAGGACGTAGGCCCGCATGTTGTCCAACGGCGTACCGATCGGAACGGCAACGGGCACCTCCTCACGCGTTCGCATGGCATGGCGGGTGGCGAAGGTCGTCGTCTCCGTCGGCCCGTACCCGTCCACGACCACCGTGCCCGGGCAGGCGGCAAGGACCCGCCGAACGGCCTCCGCGGCGACCGCGTCCCCACCGGCCCAGACCTCACGCACCCCGGCGAAGCAATCCGGACGATGCTCGGCGAGCAGGTGGAACAGACCCGCGGTCAGCCAGGCTCCGGTGATCCGCGCATCGCAGAACAACCCGGCCAAAGTGGCCAGATCAAGCTCCCCGGGCGGCGCGACCACGACAGTGCCGCCACCGAGCAGCGGAACCCACAGCTCGTAGGTGGCCGCGTCGAAGGAGTGCGGCGAGTGCAAAAGCACCCGCTCGTGCGCACCGCCCTGCCAGGCCCGGTCCGACGCCAGCGCCACGACGTCCTTCTGCCGAACCGCGACGCCCTTCGGCTCCCCGGTGGAACCGGAGGTGTACATCACGTACGCCAACTGGTCCGGGTGCACCGAGACCTGCGGATCACTCTCCGGACACCCCTCGGCCCCGACCAGATCACCGTCGCTCAGCAGCACCACCGCACCCGCCTGCCGGCGGATCCACTCCAGCCGCTCCCCCGGCCACGCGGCATTCAACGGCACGTACACCCCGCCGGACTTGGCGACCGCCAGCAACGCCACCACCAACTCGACCGAACGCTCCATCAGCACCGCCACCGGCACCTCCGCCGACACACCCCGCCCGATCAGCCAGTGCGCCACCCGGTTCGACCACGCATCCAACTCCGCGTACGTCAGCACCCCTTCCTCACCCACCACGGCCACCGCGTCCGGCGTCACATCCGCCTGACGGCGGAACAACTCCGCGACCGCCCCCTCCGGCACACCCGTCGCGGTGTCGTTCCAGTCCACCAGGACCCGCCGCCGCTCCTGCACCGACAGCACCTCGACCTGCCCCAGACGCAACCGCGGCTCGGCGGCGACCTGCTGCAACACCCGGACGAACCGGTCGGCCAGCGCCGCGACCGTGGCACGGTCGAAGAGGTCGGTGGCGTACTCGATGCCGCCGCGCACCCCCCTGCCGTCGGCTCCGGACACCTCCATCACGTTGAAGAACAGGTCGAACTTCGCGGTGTCGGTCCAGGCGGCGTGCGGGGACACCCGCAGGCCGGGGAGTTCGAGGTCGGCGGCGGCGAAGTTCTGCCAGGCGAACATCACCTGGAACAGCGGGTGGTACGCGGTGGAGCGCTCGGGGTTGAGCAGTTCCACCAGCCGCTCGAAGGGCACGTCCTGGTTGTCGTACGCCGCCAGCGCCTTGCGGCGGGTACCGGCCAGCACCTGCTCGAAGGTGGGGTCGCCGGACAGGTCCAGGCGCAGCGCCCAGGTGTTGACGAAGAAGCCCACCAGGTCGACGAGGGCCTCGTCGGTGCGGCCGGCGATCGGCGAGCCGATGGTCAGGTCGTGGCCGGCGCCGAGCCGGGACAGCAGCACGGCCAGCGCCGACTGCAGCACCATCGACACGGTGGCGCCCCGGTCCCGGGCGATCCGCTCCAGCGCGGCCAGCAGCTCCGGTTCGAAGCCGAACTCGACGGTGTCACCCCGGTAGCCGGCCCGGGCGGGTCGCGGCCGGTCGGTCGGCAGGTTCAACGGCTGCGGTATGTCCGCGAGTTCTTCGGTCCAGTAGCGCTGCTGTGCCTCCAGCAGCGGGGTCGGGATGTGCTCGTCGCCGAGCAGCTCGCGCTGCCACAGCGTGTAGTCGGCGTACTGGACCGCCAGCTCCTCCCACCCGGGCGCCCGGCCCGCCCGGCGCGCGGTGTACGCGGCGGCCAGGTCGCGGGCCAGCGGCGCGACCGACTCGCCGTCCCCGGCGATGTGGTGCAGCACCAGGACCAGCAGGTGTTCGTCCTCCCCGGTCCGCAGCAGACGGACCCGCAGCGGGAGTTCGGCGAACAGGTCGAAGGGGTGCCCGGCCGCGGCGGTGAGTTCAGCCGGCACCTCGGCGGCGGCGACCTCCGCCACCGGGATCTCCGGGGCGGCCTCGTCGAGTGGCAGGATCCGCTGGTACGGCACCCCGTCCGGGTCCTCGGCGATCAGCGTGCGCAGCACCTCGTGCCGCCCCACCACGTCGCGCACGGCCCCCGCCAGCGCGTCGGTTTCCAGTGCGCCGGACAGCCGCAGCACCGACACCAGGTTGTAGGTCGCCGAGGGGCCCTCCAACCGGTGCAGGAACCACATCCGGCGCTGCGCGAAGGACAGCGGCAGGTACTCCGGGCGCTGCTCGGCCCGGCGCAGCCGGGTGCGGGCCCGGGAGCCGGAGCCGACGGCCTCGGTGAGCGCTGCGACGCTGGGCGCGTCGAACAGTGCGCGGATGGGCAGTTCGACGCCGAGGACCGCGCGGATCCGGCTGACCAGCCGGGTGGCGAGCAACGAGTGGCCGCCCAACTCGAAGAAGCCGTCGTCGATGCCGACCCGCTCCAGGCCGAGCACCTCCGCGAACAGCCCGCACAGCACCTCCTCCTGCGGGGTGCGCGGCGCCCGGTAGGAGCCGGCAGCGAACTCCGGCTCGGGCAGCGCCCGGCGGTCCACCTTGCCGTTCGGGGTGAGCGGCAGCGCGTCGAGCGCCACCACGGCCGAGGGGACCATGAACTCCGGCAGCCGTTCTCGGACGTAGCCGCGCAGGGAGGCCACCAGGGCGCCGGCGCCGCGGCCGGCCGCCGGGTCGTTGACCAGCGTCCGGTCGGCCCGCCGGGACGGGGTGTAGGTGCCGGCGAGGAGGCGGCCGGCAGTGGGCGGCGCGGGCAGCACCAGCACGTCCATCCGGTCCACCGCCTCGGGCGACCAGGTCGGCACCGCCTCCCAGCCGAGCCCGGCGGCCCAGTCCCACAGGTCCTGCGGGTCGAGCGGGGCGCCGGCGTCCGGGGCCTGCGGTTGCGGCGCCACCTCCAGGGCGCGGGCGGTGGCGGCCTCCCCGGTCAGGCGGGCGTTGGGGATGCCGGTGACCCGGAGGGCGGCCGGGTCGAGCGCACGGCCGCGCCGCTCCACGTCGTCGAGGCCGTCGACGTCCCGGCCCCAGACGAGGACGGGCAGCCCGGCGCCGTCCAGGGCCTGGACCGGCGCCTTGTGCAGGACGACCTCGTAGCGGTGGCGGGTCAGCTCGTTGTGCACCCGACCGGGCTTGAGCCGGATGTCGACCGCGCCGGCCGCGTGCTCCTCGGCCCAGCGGGCGAACCACTCGGGGTCGACGACCAGTTCGCGCTCCGCGCGGACGGCCTGCTCGACGGCGGCGCGCAGGCCCTCCGGCTCCGCGCCCGGCTGCTGGAGCCGCTGCACGGCGGCGTGCAGCAGGGGTAGCGAGCCCGCGTGGCGGACGTCGCCGACCACGATCCGACCGCCGGGGGCGAGCAGCTCCATGGCCTGCGCCAGGACCCGGTCCAGGTAGGCCGCGTCGGGGAAGTACTGGGCCACCGAGTTGACCACGACCGTGTCGAAGTAGCCGAGCGGCAGCCCGTCGGTGTCGTCGGCGGGCCGGCAGAGCAGCCGTACCCGGTCGCCGCAGCCGGCCTCGCCGACCTGGCCGCGCAACCGCTCGACGACCGACTCCGAGAAGTCGGTCGCCCAGTACTCGTCCACGGCCTCGACGAGGTGGGCGAGCAGCAGACCGGAGCCCACACCCAGTTCGAGCACCCGGCGCGGGGCGAAGGACAGGATGTGCTGTACCGCGGTGTCCCGCCAGGGCCGCATCTGCTCCAGCGGGATCGGTTCGCCGGTGTAGGCGGACTGCCACACCCCGAAGTCCTCGCCCCAGGCGGCCTCGGCCGCGTCGGCGTACGCCTGGTCGTAGACCTCCTGCCACTCGCGGACCTGGTCACGGGCGCCGGAGCCGGAGCGGTCCCGGGCGGGCACGACGTACGCGACCAGCCGCTGGTCGCCGGGCTGCTTCTCGCGGGCCACGACCACGGCGCGGGCGACGTCGGGGTGGCCGGCCAGTGCGGACTCGATCTCGCCGAGCTCGATCCGGAACCCGCGCACCTTGACCTGGAAGTCGACCCGCCCGAGGTACTCCAGCTGCCCCTGGCCGTTCCAGCGGGCCAGGTCCCCGGTGCGGTACATCCGACTGCCGGCCGGGCCGTACGGGGAGGCGGTGAACCGCTCGGCGGTCAGCGCGGACCGGCCCCGGTAGCCGCGTGCGAGGCCGTCGCCGGCCAGGTACAGCTCGCCCGGCACGCCGGGCGGCACCGGCCGAAGGCGGTCGTCGAGCACGTACACCCGGGTGTTGGCGATGGGCGCGCCGATCGGGGTGCCGCCGCCCTCGGTGAGCCGGGCCGCGGTGGACCAGATGGTCGTCTCGGTCGGCCCGTACAGGTTGGTGACCTCGGGGGCCAGGGCGCACAGCGAGTCGGCGAGGTCCGCCGGCAGCGCCTCACCTCCGACCAGTACCCGGACCCGGCGGACCCCCTCGGGGTCCTCGGCGACCAGCGTCTGCCACAGCGACGGGGTGGCCTGGACGGCGGTGACGCCGTGCCGGCGGATCAGCTCCGTGACGGCGGAGGGCCGGGAGACGGTCTCCTTGTCCGCGAGCAGCACCGCGGCGCCCGAGACCAGCGGCAGGTAGAGCTCCAGACCGGCGATGTCGAAGGAGACCGTGGTGACGGCGAGCAACCGGTCCTCGGCGGTCAACGGGAACCGCTCACGCATGGCGGCGAGGAAGTTGCCCAGGGCCGCATGCGGGATCACCACGCCCTTCGGCCGTCCGGTGGAGCCGGAGGTGTAGATGACGTACGCCGGGTGGGCCGGAGCGAGGGCGACCGCCGGGTCGGCGTCCGGGTACCGGGCGAAGTCGCCGGCCAGGTCCTCGTCCCGCAGCACCAGGACGGGTTCCGCGTCGTCGAGGACGTACTGGATGCGGGCGGCCGGGTAGTCGGGGTCGAGCGGGACGTACACCCCGCCGGCCTTCAGCACGGCGAGCAGGGCCACCACCAGGTCGGCGGACCGGTTCATCAGCACCGCCACCGGCGCCTCCGGGCGGACGCCCCGCTCGACCAGCCAGTGCGCCACCCGGTTGGCCCGGGCGTCCAGTTCCGCGTACGTCAGGACGACGTCCCCGCACAGCACGGCCGGGGCGCCAGGGGTCTCGGCAGCCCGGCGGGCGATTAGCCCGGGGACGGGGGTCGCGGGCACGTCGAGCACGGTCTCGTTGCGGGTGTCCAGCAGCATCCGCTCGGCGGCGGAGACCACGTCCACGTCGCCCACCGCGGTGCGCGGGTCGGCGACGACCTGCCGCAGCACCCGGACGAAGCGCTCGGTGATCGCCTCGACGGTGGACCGGTCGAACAGGTCGGCCGCGTACTCGACCACACCGATCGCGCCGTCCCCGTCGGGGGCCTCGGCCAGGTTGAAGAACAGGTCGAACTTGGCGGTGTCGGTGGAGACCGGCTCGGGCGTCATCCGCAGCCCCGGCAGCTCGAACTCGCCCCGGGTGAGGTTCTGCCAGGCGAACAGGACCTGGAACAGCGGGTGGTAGGCGGCGGAGCGCTCGGGGTTGAGCAGTTCCACCAGCCGCTCGAAGGGCACGTCCTGGTTGTCGTACGCCGCCAGCGCCTTGTCCCGGGCGAGCGCCAGCAGGTCCTCGAAGGAGGGGTCGCCGGACAGGTCCAGGCGCAGCACCCAGGTGTTGACGAAGAAGCCCACGAGGTCGGCGAGCGCCTCGTCGGTCCGGCCCGCGATCGGGGAGCCGATCGCGATGTCGTCCCCGGCACCGAGCCGGCGCAGCAGCACCGCCAGTCCGGCCTGGAGCACCATCGACACCGTGGCGCCCCGCTCCCGGGCCAACTGCTCCAGGCCGACGAGCAGTTCGGCCTCGAAGGTGAACTCGATGCTGCCTCCGCGGTGACCGGCCACGGCCGCCCGGGGTCGGTCGGTGGGCAGCCGAAGCGGCTGCGGCACGCCGTCCAGTTCCGCGTGCCAGTAGGCGGACTGGCCGGCGAGCAGGCTGTCCGGGTCCTCCTCGTCGCCGAGCAGCTCGCGCTGCCACAGCGTGTAGTCGGCGTACTGGACCGCCAGCTCCTCCCACCCGGGCGCCCGGCCCGCCCGGCGCGCCGTGTACGCGGCGGCCAGGTCACGGGCCAGCGGGGCGACCGACTCGCCGTCCCCGGCGATGTGGTGCAGCACCAGGACCAGTACGTGCTCGTCCTCGCCGCAGCGCAGCACCCGGGCCCGCAGCGGGAGTTCGGCGAACAGGTCGAAGCGGTGGTCGGCCGCCCCGGCGATCGCCGCCTGGACCTCCTCGGCCGCGACCTCCACCACCGGGATGTCCAGGACCGCCTGGTCCACCGGCAGGATCCGCTGGTACGGCGTGCCGTCCGCGTCCTCGGCCAGCAGGGTACGCAGTACCTCGTGCCGCCCCACCACGTCCTGCAGAGCGTCGGCGAGGGCGTCCGGGTCCAGCGCGCCGGACAACCGGAGCGCCGAGGCGATGTTGTAGGTCGCGGACGGGCCCTCCAGCCGGTGGATGAACCACATCCGACGCTGCGCGAAGGACAGCGGCAGGTGCTCCGGACGCTCGGCGGCGCGCACCAGCCGGGTGCGGGTGCGCCGCGCCTCGTCCAGCCCGGCCGCCAGGGTGGCGACCGTGGACGCCTCGAAGAGGGTGCGGATGGGCAGTTCGACGCCGAGGACCGCGCGGATCCGGCTGACCAGCCGGGTGGCGAGCAGCGAGTGCCCGCCCAACTCGAAGAAACCGTCGTCGATGCCGACCCGCTCCAGGCCGAGCACCTCCGCGAACAGCCCGCACAGCACCTCCTCCTGCGGGGTGCGCGGCGCCCGCTGCGAACCGGCTGCGAACTCCGGCTCGGGCAGCGCCCGGCGGTCGAGCTTGCCGTTCGGGTTCAGCGGCAGGGCGTCCAGGCGGACCAGCGCCGCCGGCACCATGTACTCGGGCAGCAACCCGGCCACGTGCGCGCGGACCGCCTCCGGCTCGGCCGCGCCGGTGGTGTACCCGACCAGCCGGCGGCCGCCCTCGGCGTCCGGGCGCACCACCACGGCGCTCTGCTCCACGCCCGGGCAGGAGGCCAGCGCGGACTCGACCTCGCCGAGCTCGATCCGGAACCCGCGCACCTTGACCTGGTCGTCGACACGTCCGGCGAACACCAGGTCGCCGTCGGCGTTCCAGCTGACCAGGTCGCCGGTGCGGTACATCCGCTCGCCGGCGCCGAACGGGCAGGCCACGAACCGGTCCGCGGTGAGGTCCGGGCGGTTCAGGTAGCCGCGGGCCAGTCCGGTGCCCGCGAGGTACAGCTCGCCGAGCGTGCCGGCCGGGACCGGGCGCAGCCGGGTGTCGAGCACGTACACCCGCGTGTTGGCCACCGGGCGGCCGATGGGCGCGGCATCCCCGGCCGGGCCCTGGTCGTCGGCGGTCCAGGCGGTCGCGTAGACCGTGGCCTCGGTGGGGCCGTAGATGTTGGAGAGCACCGCCTCGGGAGCGGCGCGACGCAGCTGGGCGAGGGTGTGCGCGGCCAGGCCCTCGCCGGCCAGCACGACATGCCCGACCGCTCCCAGGACGCGGGGGTCGCGGGCGATCGCCGCCATGGCGGACGGGACACCGCTGAGCAGTCCGCCCGGCGCGATCGCGGCCGGGTCGTCGGCCAGGGCCAGCAGGTCGGCGACGATCCGCACGGTGCCGCCGCAGGCGAGCGGCGCGAGCAGTTCGAAGACCGAGACGTCGAAGTTCAGCGAGGTGGCGGCAGTCACCCGGCTCAGTGCGGCGACGCCGAACCGGTCCACCGCCCAGGCCACCAGGTTCACCGCACCGCGGTGAGCGACGACCACGCCCTTGGGGCGGCCGGTCGAGCCCGAGGTGTAGATCACGTAGGCCGGATGGCCGGGCGCGAGCGCCACCTCGGGCCGGGTGTCCGGGTGGGCCGAGGCGTCGGGCAGTTCGGTCAGGGTGAGCGTCGGGCGGGCGTCCCGCTCGATGTACTCGATGCGCTCGGCCGGGTAGTCGGGGTCGATCGGCAGGTAGGCGCCGCCGGCCTTGAGGATGGCCAGCAGGGCCACGACGGCGTCCGTGGACCGGGGCAGGGCGACGCCTACCAGGGTCTCGGGACCGACGCCCCGCTCGACCAGCCAGTGCGCGATCCGGTTGGCCCTTCGGTCCAACTCGACATACGTGAGCAGGTTCTGACCATCAGTCACCGCCGGGGTGTCCGGGGTGCGGTCGGCCTGCGCCTCCACCAGGTCCACGAGCGTGCCGTCCGGCAGCGGGGCCGCCGTGGCGTTCCACTCGACCAGGACCCGCTGCTCCTCCTCGGGCGAGAGCACCTCGATCCGGCCGACCTGGATGCCCGGGTCGGCGAGGAGCTGCCGCAGGACCCGCAGGAAGCGGTCGGCCACGGCCTCGATCGCCGCGCCGTCGAACAGGTGTCGCTGGTACTCCAGGATCAGCCGCAGGTCCGGGTCGGCGGCGGCGATGACGGTCAGCGGGTAGTGGGTGCCGGTGGCCGGGGTCAGCCCGGTCACCGTGAGGCCGGACGCGGAGGTGGCCTCCGCGATGCCCGCCTGGTCGACGGGGTAGGACTCGAAGACGACCAGGGTGTCGAAGAGCGTGCTCAGGCCGGTCTCGTGCTGGATGTCGGCCAGCGGGTGGTGATGGTGGTCGAGCAGGGCCGCCTGCCGCTGCTGGAGTCCGGTCAGCAGGTCGGCGAGCGATCCGTCCGGTGCGCAACGGGCCCGCACCGGGAGGGTGTTGATGAACATCCCGGCCATCGTGTCCACCTCGGTGAGGTCGGCGGGCCGCCCGGAGACCGTGGCGCCGAACACGACGTCCTCGCGCCCGGTGAGGCGGGACAGCAGCACCGCCCATACGCCCTGGACGAGCGTGTTGACCGTGATGCCCAGCTCGGCGGCGCGCCGCACCACCGCCCGCGCGTCGTCCGGCGACAGCCGCACGTCGAGCTTGCCGACGGCCGACGCCTCCTGCCTCGCCCGACCGACCGCCTCGGGTGCCAGCAGGGTGGGCTCCTCGATGCCGTCCAGTTCGGCCGCCCAGGCGCGGGCGGACTCGGCGCGGTCGCGGGCGGACTGCCAGACCAGGAAGTCCCGGAACCGGCCGGCCGGCGGCAGTGCGGCGACGTCGCCCCCGGCGGCGTAGAGCCGCAGCAGGTCCTGCATCAGCACCGGCAGCGACCAGCCGTCCAGCAGGATGTGGTGGTGGGTGAAGACCAGCTCCGCGCGGTCCTCACCGGTCCGGACCAGCGTCATCCGCAGCAGCGGGGGCACGGCCGCGTCGAAGGTCGTGGCCAGGTCCTCGGCCAGCAGCTGCCGCAGCGCCTCCGCGCGCTCCTGCTCGCCCCGCTCGCGCAGGTCGACCTCGCGCCAGGGCAGGCGGGCGCCGTCCACCACGAGCTGGACGGGGGTGCCGTCGGCGGCGTCCACGAAGGCGGTCCGCAGGTTGGCGTGCCGCTCCAACAGCCCCTGACCGGCCGCCCGCAGGCGCTCGGCGTCGACCTGGCCGGCCAGGTGCAGGGTCAGCTGCACCTGGTAGGCGTCGAAGGCCGCATCGGCCATCCGGGCGTGGAAGAGCAGGCCGGACTGCAGCGGGGTCAGCGGCCAGGCATCCGCGAGGCCCGGGTAGTCGCGCTCCCACTGCTCGATCTCGCCTTGGCCGACGGCGACCAGCGGCAGGTCGGATGGCGTCAGGCCGCCAGCCTCCGGACCGGAGACGTGCTCGGCGATCCCGGTCAGCGCCCGGCACCACAGCTCGGCCAGCTCCGCCACCTCCTCGTGGTCGAGGAGTCCGGCCGGGAACCCGAAGGTCGCGCCCAGCCGAGGGGCACCGTCCGGGCCGTCGGTGACCAGGGCGTTGACCTCCAGGACGGACATGGCGGGCATGTCGGCGTCGAGCGGCGCGGCGAGCCCGGACGCGTCGGCGGCGGGGGTCCAGCCGAGGCCGCGCAGTTCCTCGGGCATGTCGGCCGTCGAGAACCGGCCCAGGTAGTTGAACCCGATCTGCCCAGTCGATCCGGCCGCCGCGAGGACCCCACCCGTCTCCGGGTTCAGATACCGCAGCAACCCGTACCCGACACCCTTGTCCGGCACCGCCAACAACCGCTCCTTGACAGCCTTGACCACCCGGCCCGCCGCAGCACCACCGCCAAGTGCCTGCTCGACGTCGGCACCACCGAGATCGAGCCGCACCGGGAACATGCTCGTGAACCAGCCCACCGTCCGCGACAGATCCGCCCCCGGCACCACCGCCTCCTCACGCCCGTG
>NZ_JBIUUS010000029.1:0-92079 GCF_044742585.1 Kitasatospora sp. NPDC087861 | reverse complement strand
CGTTGACTTTTGGCACGCTGTTGAGTTCTCAAGGAACGGACACTTCCTTCGGACCGCCTTCCAGCGGGCCCTCCGGGCGCTTCGTTCTTTCGTGTCTCCAGCTTACCAGACGTTTTCCGCCCCGTTTACCGGAGCTTTTCTCGTCTGAAATCTGGTGTTAACCGCCAAGTCGCGGCGACTCGGCCAACCATAGCGGGTCGTCCGCCGGAGCGCGAATCGAGGCGCGGCCGGTGTCACCCGGTAGGCGGCATGATTTGTTGCTCTCGCGAGCATATACAGCAGTGGTCCCGATTCGCCAAGATGCCTGTAGAGTGCGGCACATCGACCAAGAGGACTAGACCACTAGCGGTCGGTGAGCCGCCGGCCGTCGAGCCGGGCAGGGCGTGGGGCTTCGCCCTGGAATGTCAGCAGATGTCCAAAGTTGACATGATTTAGGCTTCGCTCGATGTCCTGCCGCTGCTCGCGGCCACTCGTCTTGTACTGCGCACCTGGGAGGCACAACCATGACCACTGTGACGTCGCCGCTGACCGGCAAGGTCGTCGGGCTCGCCGGCGTGCCCGACCCGGTGTTCTCCGGCGCGATGGTCGGCCCCGGCACCGCGATCGACCCCGTGCGTCGGCCGACCGAGGCGGTCGCTCCGGTGGACGGCGTCGTCGTCTCCATGCACCCGCACGCGTTCGTCGTGGTGGATGCCGAGGGCCACGGTGTCCTGACCCACCTGGGGATCGACACCGTGCAGCTGAACGGCGAGGGCTTCGAACTGCTCGTCAACAAGGGCGACACGGTGACCCGCGGCCAGGCCGTCATCAAGTGGGACCCGTCCGCCGTCGAGGCCGCGGGCAAGTCGCCGATCTCGCCGATCGTGGCGCTGGAGGCGAACGCCGACTCGCTTGGTGATCTGCGGGAGGACGGCGAGGCCGTCTCCGGCGATCCCCTGTTCAACTGGAGCTGACCTCTTTCTTTCCACACGCCCGCCCCGCAGGAGTTGCCGGGGCGGCCCGGCACACAGCGGTTCCCGGCGGGGCCGCTCCTCTCAGCGGAGACAGGTGACATGGAGAAGACGCTGCGCGGCGTAGGTGTCAGCCACGGGGTCGCAATCGGCCAGGTGCGGCACATGGGGACGGCGGTGCTGGAGCCCCCGGCCACCCAGATCCCGACCGAGGACGCTCCGCGTGAGCAGGCCCGCGCCCAGGCGGCGGTCGAGGCGGTCGCCGCCGACCTGATCGCCCGCGGCAACCTGGCCGGCGGCGAGGCGCAGGCCGTCCTGGAGGCCCAGGCGCTGATGGCGCAGGACCCGGAGCTGATGGCCGACGTGTCCCGCCGGATCACCGTCGGCAGCAGCGCCGAGCGCGGCGTGTACGACGCCTTCGCCGCCTACCGCGCGCTGCTCGCCTCCGCCGGCGACTACCTGGCCGGGCGGGTCGCCGACCTGGACGACGTCCGCAACCGCATCGTGGCCCGGCTGCTGGGCGTGCCGATGCCGGGCGTGCCGGACAGCGACGAGCCGTACGTGCTGTTCGCGCGGGACCTGGCGCCGGCCGACACCGCGCTGCTCGACCCGACGCTGGTGCTCGGCTTCGTGACCGAGGAGGGCGGGCCGACCAGCCACAGCGCCATCCTGGCCCGGGCGATGGGCGTACCGGCCGTGGTCGCGCTGCCCGCAGCGACGGACGTCGCCGAGGGCACCGTCGTCGCGGTGGACGGCAGCTCCGGTGACGTGCTGGTGAACCCGTCACAGGAGAAGCAGGACGAACTGCGGGCGGTCGCCGCCGAGCGCAAGGCCGCGCTGGCCACGTCCTCCGGCCCGGGGCAGACCTCGGACGGGCACCGCGTGCCGCTGCTGGCCAACGTGGGCGGCCCGGCGGACGTGCCGGCCGCGCTGGAGAACGGCGCCGAGGGCGTCGGTCTGTTCCGGACCGAGTTCCTGTTCCTGGACGACTCGGCGAAGGCTCCCAGCGAGGAGAAGCAGGTCGAGGCGTACCGCAAGGTGCTGGAGGCGTTCCCGGAGGGCCGGGTCGTGGTCCGGGCCCTCGACGCGGGCGCGGACAAGCCGCTGGACTTCCTGACCCCGACCGACGAGCCGAACCCGGCGCTGGGCGTGCGCGGTCTGCGCACCCTGCTGGAGCACCCCGAGGTCCTGCAGACGCAGCTGCGGGCGCTGGCCAAGGCGGCCGAGGGCCTACCGGTGCACCTTGAGGTGATGGCCCCGATGGTGGCCGACCGCAAGGACGCCAATGACTTCGCCCAGGCGTGTCGCGAGGCCGGGCTGGAGGCCAAGTTCGGCGCGATGGTGGAGATCCCGTCGGCCGCGCTGCGGGCGCGGGCGATCCTGCAGGAGGTCGAGTTCCTGTCGCTGGGGACCAACGACCTCGCGCAGTACACCTTCGCCGCCGACCGTCAGGTGGGCGCGCTGGCCCGCCTGCAGGACCCGTGGCAGCCGGCGCTGCTGGACCTGATCGCCGCGGCCGCCGAGGCGGCGCACGCGACCGGCAAGAGCTGCGGCGTCTGCGGCGAGGCGGCCGCCGACCCGCTGCTGGCCGTGGTGCTGACCGGTCTGGGCGTCACCAGCCTCTCCATGGGCTCGGCCTCGATCCCCTACGTGCGCTCGACGCTGGCCAAGTACACGCTGGCGCAGTGCCGCCGGGCCGCCGAGGCGGCCCGGGCGACGGACAGCGCCGAGGAGGCGCGGGCCGCGGCGCAGCAGGTGCTGTCGGGCGAGTAGCCGTAGCCGCCGGAAGAGGGGCGCTCCCACCGTCGAGGTGGGGGCGCCCCTTCGGCGTTCCGGGCTGGCGTCAGGCCTGCCGGTCGCGGCGGAGCTGCTCGAAGAAGCGCAGGTGGTCGATGTCGTCGACGGAGCCCGGGTTGACGGCCTGCTCCAGCGGGGTGCCGGAGAGGATGCGCTTGACCGGGACCTCGATGCGCTTGCCGGTGAGGGTGTGCGGGAGGCCGCGCACGGCGACGACCTCGTCGGGGACGTGGCGCGGGGAGAGCTCGCTGCGCAGCGAGGTGCGGATGCGGCCGACGAGCTCCTCGTCGAGTTCGGCGCCGGGGACGAGGACGACGAACAGTGGCATCCAGTACCCGCCGTCGGGCTCCTCCAGGCCGATGACCAGGGACTCGGCGATCTCGGGGAGGCGTTCGACCACCTCGTAGATGTCCGAGGAGCCCATCCGGACGCCCTGGCGGTTGAGCGTGGAGTCGGAGCGGCCGTGGATGACGACGGTGCCGCGGGAGGTGACGGTGATCCAGTCGCCGTGGCGCCAGACGCCGGGGTACATGTCGAAGTAGCTGTCGTGGTACCGGGTGCCCTCGGGGTCGTTCCAGAACCCGGTGGGCATGGACGGGATGGGCTTGGTGACGACGAGTTCGCCGACGGCGTCGGTGAGCGGGCGGCCCTGGACGTCCCAGGACTCGACGGCGGCGCCGAGGCAGGGGGCCTGGATCTCGCCGAGGTGGACGGGCAGGGTGGGGACACCGCCGACGAAGCAGGAGCAGACGTCGGTGCCGCCGCTGACGGAGGCGAGCCAGACGTCCTCCTTGACCTCGTCGTAGATCCAGCGGAAGCCGTCGGACGGGAGCGGGGAGCCGGTGGTGCCGATGCAGCGGACGGCGGAGAGGTCGAGGTCGCGCCCGGGGTGGAGGTCGGCCTTGCGGCTGGCGATCACGTAGGCGGCGGAGGTACCGAGGACGGTGGCGCGGGTGCGGGCGGCGACCGACCAGAGGGCGCCGGTGTCGGGGTGGCCGGGGCTGCCGTCGTAGGTGACGATCGTGGCCCCGACCAGGAGGCCGGCCAGCAGGAAGTTCCACATCATCCAGCCGGTGGAGGTGTACCAGAGGAAGCGGTCCCGGGGGCCGAGGTCGAGGTGGAGGCCGGCCTGCTTGAGGTGTTCGAGCAGGATGCCGCCCTGGCTCTGGACGATGGCCTTGGGCAGGCCGGTGGTGCCGGAGGAGTAGAGCACCCAGAGCGGGTGGTCGAAGGGGACGGCCTCGTAGACGGGTTCGACGTCGTCGGCGACCAGGTCGTCCCAGTGCAGGGCGCCCTCGGGGGCGGGGGCGCCGAGCAGCGGGACGTGCACGACGGTACGCAGGGTGGGGAGTTCGCGGCGCAGTTCGGCGACGACCTCGGTGCGGTCGTGGTCCTTGCCGCCGTAGTGGTAGCCGTCGACGGCGAAGAGGACGGCGGGCTCGATCTGCTGGAGGCGGTCCAGGACGCTGCGGGCGCCGAAGTCGGGGGCGCAGCTGGTCCAGATCGCGCCGACGGCGGCGGTGGCGAGGAGGGCGACGGCGGCCTGCGGGATGTTGGGCAGGTAGGCGCTGACGCGGTCGCCGGGGCCGATGCCCCGGGCGCGCAGGGCGGCGGCCAACGAGCCGACCTGGCGGCGCAGTTCGGACCAGGTGAGGACGGCCGGCTGCTCGGTGGTCTCGTCGAGGTGCAGGATGGCCGGGCGGTCGGCGTTGGTCGGGTCGTCGGCGGCGCGCAGGGCGTGTTCGGCGTAGTTGAGGCGGGCGCCGGGGAACCAGCGGGCGCCGGGCATGGCGGGGTCGGCGAGGACGGCCTCGGGGGCCTGGGTGAAGCGGACGTCGAACCACTGGGTGATCGCGGTCCAGAAGCGGTCGAGGTCGGCGGTGGACCAGGCGTGCAGGTCGGCGTAGCGCTGGGCGGCCTGCTGGTCGTCGTCGGCCGGGGCGAGCGGGGCGGCCGGGGCGCCGTGGTGTTCGGCGGCCCAGGCCTGGAAGGCCACCAGGCTGGTGGCTGCGGCGCGAGCGGGGTTGGGGCGCCAGAGCGGCTGGTCCTGGGGTGGGGTGCTCACGGTGGTGGTCTCCCGGCCGGTGGTGGGGACGGGAATGCTTGTGGCAGGCCCGTCCGGTTGGGCTGTCGGTGCAGACCATGCCATGTGAGCGGCCGCTGCGCCAGGGTCCGCCCGGTGGGTGCCGGGCTGGTCAGCGACCGGTGAACTCCCCGCTGAACCAGGACCGGAAGACCCGGGTGTGGAAGGCGAAGGCGAGTTGGGTGTCGGGGGTGGTGAGTTGCCAGCCCTCGGTCTCGTCGGTGGGGCGCGAGGGCGGGAGTTCGGCGAGCGGGCGGGCCGGGAGCAGGCCGAACAGACAGAGGAAACCGCCGTGGGTGTCGGAGGCGGTGGAGACCAGGGTGATGTCGGTGGCGGCGGCCAGGATGCCGGTCTCCTCGCGCAGTTCGCGGACGCAGGCCTGCTGCCAGCTCTCGCCGTAGTCCACGTAACCGCCGGGGAGGGCGAGTTCACCGTAGCCGGGCTCGATGGTGCGGCGGATGACGACGAGGGTGGGGTCGGCGTCGGGGCGGGTGACCGGGAGGAGGGTGACCACCACGGGCAGCGGGTTGCGGTAGCTGATCTCGGCGCAGCCGGGGCAGGTGCGGGGCCAGCCGTCGGTGCCGGGCGGGAAGGGCGTGCCGCAGAAGTGGCAGTGGGAGAAGGGTCGGCTGACCGTGCGTGTCATGTCGTCAGTGGTCATGGCCGGATGGTAGCCCGGCCCCGCGGCGGGCCGTCAGTGGATCTCGTCCCCGCGGATCTCGCCGGCGCGAGCCTCGCCTTCGCGGATCTCGCCCTCCCGGGTGGGGCGGAGCAGGGCGGGGTGCAGGAGGCTGGCGTCGCCGGCGTGGTAGGTGCGGGCCCGGGGGCCGCCGCGGGCGCCGCCGCGGGCGGTGGTGGCACCGGTGCTCTCGACGAAGCCGGGGACGGAGAGGACCTTGCGGTGGAAGTTGCCGGGGTGGAGCTTCTCGTCCCAGACGGCCTCGTAGACGGCGCGCAGGTCGGGGATGGTGAAGTCGTGGGGCAGGAAGGCGGTGGCGAGCGGGCTGTACTCGAGTTTGGCCCGGACGCGGTCGAGGCCGTCGGCGAGTATGCGCGCGTGGTCGAAGGCCAGCGTGCGGGAGGACTGGCCGGTGGGCCCGCCGACACCACCCCCGTGGGTGTCGGCGGGCGCACCGGCGGCTCGGGGTCGACCGTGGGGCCGGTGGCCCAGGTCGAGGTCGGCGACGGGGTGCCAGGCGGCGGCCGCGGCGTCCGTGCCGGCCTGCGGGTCGGGCAGGTCCGGGGCGAAGGCGAGGTAGGCGACGGAGACGACGTGCATGCGCGGATCGCGATCCGGGGCGCCGTAGGTACCGAGCTGTTCGAGGTGGACGCGGCAGAGCGCGGCCTCGACCTCGGAGCCGCCGAGCAGACCGGTCTCCTCGGCGAGTTCGCGGGCGGCCGCCCCGTCCAGGCCCTCCTCCCCGGCGCGCAGGAAGCCGCCGGGCAGGGCCCAGCAGCCCTGGTAGGGCGGGGCTCCGCGCTCGACGAGCAGGACGTGCAGGCCGCCGTGGCGCAAGGTCAGGGCGACCACGTCGACGGTGACGGCGATCGGGGCGTAGGCGCGCGGGTCGTAGGCGGCGAGCCACTCCTGCTCGCTCGTGGGCGCGGCCGGGCGCGGGGTGGACGGCTCGTCTGCTGTCATCACCGGCTCCTCTCCGCGTTCGCCGCCGTACGGGGCGCTGTCGTTCTCTGGCTGAGCACAACGTAGCGACTGCGTTCCCCGGCGGCAAATGGTTTTCCGGTTCGGCGGGGACGCCCGGCTTCTAGGCTGTGACCAGGAACGACCCCGCCCGAGGAGGCCCCCCATGCCCACTGCTCCCCCGCCGGACTTCGCCGCGGCGCTGGCGGCCGGTCCCCTGGTACTGGACGGCGGGATGTCGAACCAGCTGGCGGCGGCCGGGCACGACCTGTCGGACGAGCTGTGGTCGGCCCGGCTGCTGGCGGACGCGCCGGAGGCGGTGGTGGCGGCACACCGGGCGTACTTCGCGGCCGGGGCGGAGGTCGCCATCACGGCGAGCTACCAGGCGAGTTTCGAGGGCTTCGCCCGGCGCGGGGCGGGCCGGGCCGAGGCCGCGCGGCTACTCGCGCACAGTGTGGAGCTGGCCCGGGAGGCGGCGCGGGCCGAGCCGGGCGGGCGGCGGCGCTGGGTGGCGGCGTCGGTGGGCCCGTACGGGGCGGTGCTGGCGGACGGCTCGGAGTACCGGGGCCGGTACGGGCTGAGCACCGCGGAGCTGGTGGCCTTCCACCGGCCGCGGCTGGAGGTGCTGGCGGCGGCCGGGCCGGACGTGCTGGCGCTGGAGACGGTGCCGGACGTGGACGAGGCGCGGGCGCTGCTGGAGCTGGTGCGCGGACTGGGCGTGCCGGCCTGGCTGTCGTACAGCGTGGCGGGCGACCGGACCCGGGCGGGCCAGCCGCTCGCGGAGGCGTTCGCGCTGGCGGCCGGGGTGGACGAGGTGCTGGCGGTGGGCGTGAACTGCTGCACCCCGCAGGACGCGGACCGGGCGGTGGCACTGGCGGCCGAGGTGACCGGCAAGCCGGTGGTGGTGTACCCGAACAGTGGGGAGGAGTGGGACGCCGCCGGGCGGGGCTGGCGCGGCGAGCCGACGTTCCGCTCGGCCCGGGTGGGCGGCTGGCTGGCCGGCGGGGCGCGGCTGGTGGGCGGCTGCTGCCGGGTGGGGCCGGACGGGATCGCGGCGCTGGCGGCGGAGGTCGCGGTGCTTGACCGGTTGAGCGGCGTCGAGGGGTGAGCGGCGGGGCCGTCGAGCAGCGGGGCGGGCCGGACGGCCGGGCGGGCTGAACCGCACGGAGGGCGGACGGGTCGCGGGTCGGCGTCCGGCCCGGGGCCGGACGGGCCCTGGGTGAACGCGCGGTCGAGCGCGGGTTACCGAGGGGGAAGGTGCACGGACCGGCGGCGGCCTGGCAGACTCGTCCCGTTACCACTGCGGTCGACAATGTCGACCGCCTGTCAGCGCGGAGGTACCAATGCCCGGCCCGATCCAGTCGCTGTCCCGGGCCGCCGCCATCTTGCGCCTGCTGGCCGGCGGCGAGCGCCGTCTGGGCCTGTCCGAGGTCGCGACGGCGCTGGACCTCGCCAAGGGCACCGCGCACGGCATCCTGCGCACGCTGCAGCAGGAGGGGTTCGTCGAGCAGGACCCGGAGAGCGGCAAGTACCAGCTGGGCGCCGAGCTGCTGCGGCTGGGGCAGAGCTACCTGGACGTGCACGAGCTGCGGGCGCGGGCGCTGGTCTGGGCGGACGACCTGGCCCGGGCGGCCGGCGAGACGGTCTACCTGGGGGTGCTGCACCAGCAGGGCGTGCTGATCGTGCACCACGTGTTCCGGCCGGACGACACCCGGCAGGTGCTGGAGGTCGGCTCGATGCAGCCGCTGCACAGCACCGCGCTGGGCAAGGTGCTGGTGGCCTACGACCCGGTCGCGCGCGGGGAGCTGGGCGACGGGCCGTACGAGTCGTACACGCTGCGGACGCTGACCGAGGCGGGCGACGTGGACGCCGAGTGCGCGCTGATCCGCGAGCGCGGCTGGACGGACTCGGTCGAGGAGACCTGGGAGGGCGTGGCCTCGATCGGCGCGCTGATCCAGGACCGGCGGCGCAACCCGGTGGGCGCGGTGTGCATCAGCGGCCCGGTGGAGCGGGTCTGCGAGGACGGCTTCGTGAAGCCGTCCCTGGTGGCCTCGGTGCGCAGCGCGGCGCGGGCGATCTCGCGCGACCTGGGCGCCGGCAGGTTCTGACGCCGTAACGGCGACACTTCGTCACGCTGAGGCGCGGACGGGCGGTGGCCTGTCCGCGCCTTGGCGTTTTGCCCTGTTTTGGCGCACTCCGCTGGGTAACTTCGAGGGAAGGGTCACAGCTCCGTAACCCCGCCTTGACGTGGGGGCAACCGGGGGAGGAAGCTTCCGCATGACGGTCGACATTGTCGAACGATGGCCGGGAAGATCACTCCCCCGATGCGCTCACCCCGCACAACGATCGGCCGGCCGCCTGCCCCCACCCGCAACCTCCGGGCCTCATGGACAAGGGAGTCTTTGTGTCCGCGTTCTCCAACGGCGACGTCTTCGTCGGCGAAACCCTCGGCACCGCCGCTCTGATACTTCTCGGTGGCGGCGTCTGTGCCGCCGTGACCCTCAAGAAGTCGAAGGCCGTCAACGCCGGCTGGCTGGCGATCACCTTCGGCTGGGGCTTCGCCGTCCTGATCGCCGCCTACATGTCGGCCCCGAAGTCCGGTGCCCACCTCAACCCGGCCGTCACCATCGCGCTCGCCATCAAGAGCGGCGACTGGAGCCAGGTGCCGCTCTACCTCGGCTCCCAGATGCTCGGCGCGATCATCGGTGCCGTGCTGGTCTGGGCCGCCTACCTCGGCCAGTTCCAGGCCAACCAGGAGCCCACCCTCGGCATCTTCTCGACCGGGCCCGAGATCCGGAACCCGGTCCAGAACGTCCTCACCGAGGTCATCGGGACCTTCGTGCTCTGCTTCGCGATCCTCACCATCGGCACGAACAGCGGGCTCTCGCAGTCCGGCACCAGCACCCTGATGGTCGCCTTCACGGTGGTCGGCATCGGCCTCTCGCTGGGCGGTCCGACCGGCTACGCGATCAACCCGGCCCGCGACCTCGGCCCGCGCATCGCGCACGCCCTGCTGCCCATCCCCAACAAGGGCAGCTCCGACTGGTCGTACGCCTGGGTGCCGGTCGTCGGCCCGCTGATCGGCGGCGCGCTGGCCGGCGGTCTGTACAACGCCATGTTCTAAGGGCCGGGTTCGAACCCGCCGAGCACGGGGGCTGACCACTGCGTCAGGCCCACCCACCCCGTAACCCCCGAATCCTGAGCCGAGGACCTCCCCATGACCTCCACTGGCAACTACATCGCCGCGATCGACCAGGGCACCACCTCCAGCCGTTGCATCATCTTCGGCGCCGACGGCCGGATCGTCGCCGTCGACCAGCAGGAGCACCGGCAGATCTTCCCCCAGCCCGGCTACGTCGAGCACGACGCCGCCGAGATCTGGACCCGGGTGCAGTCGGTCGTCCGCGGCGCGCTGGACAAGGCCGGTCTGACCAAGGACGACATCCGCGCGATCGGCATCACCAACCAGCGCGAGACCACCGTCCTGTGGGACAAGAACACCGGTGAGCCGGTGCACAACGCGCTGGTGTGGCAGGACACCCGCACCGAGGCGCTCTGCCGCGAGCTCGGCCGCAACGTCGGCCAGGACCGCTTCCGCCGCGAGACCGGCCTCCCGCTCGCCAGCTACTTCGCCGGCCCGAAGATCCGCTGGCTGCTGGACAACGTCGAGGGCCTGCGCGAGCGCGCCGAGGCCGGCGACATCCTGTTCGGCACCATGGACACCTGGGTGATCTGGAACCTCACCGGCGGCGTCAACGGCGGCAAGCACGTCACCGACGTCACCAACGCCAGCCGCACCATGCTGATGAACCTCAAGACCCTGGCCTGGGACGAGGACATCGCCGAGTCGATGGGCGTGCCGATGGCCGTCCTGCCGGAGATCCGCTCCTCCGCCGAGGTCTACGGCGAGGCCGTCGGCGACCTGGCCGGCGTCCCGGTCGCCTCCGCGCTCGGCGACCAGCAGGCCGCGCTGTTCGGCCAGACCTGCTTCGACGAGGGCGAGGCCAAGTCCACCTACGGCACCGGCACCTTCCTGCTGCTCAACACCGGCGAGAAGATCGTCAACTCGTACCACGGCCTGCTGACCACCGTCGGCTACCGGATCGGCGACCAGGCCCCGGTGTACGCCCTGGAAGGCTCGATCGCCGTCACCGGCTCGCTCGTCCAGTGGCTGCGCGACCAGCTCGGCATCATCTCGACCGCCGCGGAGATCGAGACCCTCGCCAACACCGTCGAGGACAACGGCGGCGCCTACTTCGTCCCGGCCTTCTCCGGCCTGTTCGCCCCGTACTGGCGCTCCGACGCCCGCGGCGTGATCGCCGGCCTGACCCGGTACGTCACCAAGGGCCACCTGGCCCGGGCCGTCCTGGAGGCCACCGCCTGGCAGACCCGCGAGGTCGTCGACGCCATGCAGAAGGACTCCGGCGTCGAGCTCACCGCCCTCAAGGTCGACGGCGGCATGACCAGCAACAACCTGCTCATGCAGAACATCGCCGACGTCCTGGACGTCCCGGTCGAGCGCCCCTACGTGGCCGAGACCACCGCCCTCGGCGCCGCCTACGCGGCGGGTCTCGCCGTCGGCTTCTGGAACGACCTCGACACCCTGCGGGCCAACTGGCACCGCGCCGCCGAGTGGACCCCGCGCATGGACGAGGCCACCCGGGAGCGCGAGTACAAGAAGTGGCTCAAGGCCGTGGAGCGCACCATGGACTGGGTGGAGGAAGAAGAGACCGACTGACCGACACGCCGGTCGGGGCCCCGAGCCCCGACCGGCCGGTTCCGTTTCACCGGCCCGCCGCACCGGGCCGACCGGCCTCTCCCGTAGGGGCCGCACCGCACACGAGAGGAGTAACGGCGCAGCCTGACCCGCGCGCCGTACACAACCACCATGGCAACCATCCCGACCCTGGGCGCCGAGCGCACCGCCGGCCGCACCGCCTCCCGCGCCGAGACCCGTGAACTGCTCGGCAAGGCCACCTACGACCTGCTGGTGATCGGGGGCGGCATCCTCGGCACGGCCGTCGCCTGGACCGCCTCCCAGGCCGGACTCAAGGTCGCCATGGTCGACGGCGGCGACTTCGCCGGCGCCACCTCCAGTGCCTCCTCCAAGCTCGTCCACGGCGGTCTGCGCTACCTGCAGACCGGCGCGGTCAAGCTCGTCGCGGAGAACCACAAGGAGCGCCGCGCGCTCGCCACCGACGTCGCGCCGCACCTGGTCAACCCGCTGACCTTCTTCGTCCCGGTCTACAAGGGCGGCCCGCACAGCGCGCCCAAGCTCGGCGCCGGCGTCTTCCTCTACTCCGCGCTGTCCGCGTTCCGCGACGGCATGGGCCGGGTCTCCACCGCCGCCCACGCCGCGCAGCAGGTGCCCGCGCTGCGCACCGAGGGCCTGCGCTCGGTGGCCGTCTACGGCGACCACCAGATGAACGACTCGCGCGTGGCCGTGATGACCGTGCGCGCCGCCGTGGACGCCGGCGCCGTGGTGCTCAACCACGCCGAGGTCACCGGCCTGCGCTTCACCGGCGGCCGGGTCACCGGCGCCGAGGTGCGCGACCGCCTGGACGGCACCGAGTTCGGCGTCGACGCCCGCCTGGTGCTCAACGCCACCGGCCCGTGGGTGGACCACCTGCGCCGGATGGAGGACGCCGGCGCCGCGCCGTCGATCCGCCTCTCCAAGGGTGCCCACGTCGTCGTCAAGCGCCGCTCGCCGTGGCGCGCCGCGCTGACCATCCCGATCGACAAGTACCGCGTCTCCTTCGCCATCCCGTGGGAGGACCACGTCCTGCTCGGCACCACCGACGAGGAGTACACCGGCGACCCGAAGGACGTCCGGGCCACCGAGGCGGACATCGACCAGATCATGGGCGAGGCCGCGCACGCCATCCGCGACGAGCACCTCGACCGCGACCTGATCACCTACTCCTTCGCCGGCCTGCGGGTGCTGCCCGGCGGCCCGGGCGACACCGCCGCCGCCAAGCGCGAGACGGTCGTCACCGAGGGCAAGGGCGGCATGCTGTCGGTCGCCGGCGGCAAGTGGACCACCTACCGCCACATCGGCCGCACCGTGCTGGAGAAGCTGGCGCACGTGCCCGGCACCAGCCTCGGCGAGGACATGTCCCCGATCGCCGCGACCGTGCCGCTGCCGGGCGTCGGCGCGCCGAACGCCGTCGCGCACCGGCTGCTGATCGACCGCGACCCGGGCTCGCGGATGGAGCCGCTGGTGGCCAAGCACCTGGCCAGCCACTACGGCACGCTCTCCTTCGAGATCGCCCGCATGATCGACGAGAACCCGGAGCTCGGCCGGCCGATCCACGAGGACGGCCCGGACGTCTGGGCCCAGGTCGCCTACGCGGCCGACAGCGAGTGGGCGTACACGGCGGACGACGTGCTGCGCCGCCGCACCACGATGACGGTGCGCGGGCTGGACACCCCGGAGATCCGGGACGAGGTCGAGGCCTTCCTCGCGAAGCGCGGGACCAAGTAGGCACAGTCCCGGTCACAAGGGCGGGCACTCCCGGAAACGGGGGTGCCCGCCCTTTTCGCACTCGTTCGCGTACCGTGCGTCACGATCGGATCAATTTCTTCAGGAAATCTTCAGATATTGGGGGCTTTTGACCCGCTTTCACCATGATCACCTTCTCGGCGATCCTTCCTATGCTCCGGCCAGCACTGTTCACCAACAGTGGGTCAAGGAGCAGCAATGCACGTCTCAAGACGGACCCTGAGCGGTCCGCTGGCACTCACGCTGGCGTTGTCGCTGGCGGGCGGGGCCCAGGTCGCGTTCGCGGCCAAGCCGCAGGCCAAACCCACCCCCGGCAAGCCGCCGACGGCGGCCGCCACCGACCCGACCGGCAGCATCGGCGCCGCCAGGGTCGCCGCCCGGACCACCGGCAAGCGGGTCGAGGCGGTCTCCGAACGCAGCGAGATCTCCACCACCTGGGTCAACCCGGACGGCACCCTCACCACCGAGCTGTCCGCCGGCCCGGTGCGCTTCCTGCGCAACGGCGCCTGGACCGACGTCGACCTCACCCTCAAGGCCTCCGCCGACGGCTCGGTGGCCCCGGCCGCGCACCCGAACGCGATGAAGCTGGCCGGCGCCGGCGGCAAGCGCGCCCGTACGCTCCAGGAGTCGCAGGCCGGCGCGGAGCCGGCCCGCACGCTCGTCTCGCTCGGGTCCGGCGACGACGAGCTGGCCCTGCAGTGGAAGGGCGGCCTGCCCCGGCCCGAGCTGGACGGCCCGCGGGCCACCTACCGGGACGCGATCGGCGACGGGGCCGGGGACCTCGTGGTCGAGGCCACCCGGACCGGCTTCGAGCAGTTCGTCACGCTCAAGCAGCGCCCGGCCGCCATCGGCTACTCGTACACCATGCCGTTGCAGGCCAAGGGCCTGAAGGCGGTCCCCCAGCCCGACGGCAGCGTGCTGTTCACCGACCGGAGGAACGGTCGCAAGCGCGCCGTGCTGCCCGCCCCGGTCGCCTGGGACGCCACCACGGCCCCCGGCTCCAGCGAGCACCCCCGGCAGGCGAAGGTCGGCCTCCAGGTCGTCCAGCGTGGCGACGACGTCGACCTGGTCTTCACCCCCGACGCCGCCTTCCTGGCCGACCCGGCCACCGTGTACCCGGTGACCGTGGACCCGGCCACCGCCGGTCTCGGCAACTCCTTCGACACCCGCGTCCAGCAGGGCGAGACCGTCGACTGGTCGGCCGACACCGAGATCTACTGGGGCAACTCGGGCACCAAGAACGCCGACGGCTCGGCCCGCCCGGCCCGTTCCTTCATCGACTGGAACACCTCCGCGATCGCCGACGCGCTGGTCTCCAGCGCCACCCTGTCGCTGTACAACTTCCACTCCGGCAACAGCGACTGCCTCAACTACGCGTGGGACGTCTACGACACCGGCCTGGCCTCCACCTCCTCGCGCTGGACCAACCAGCCCGCCTGGGGCACCAAGCGGGCGACGTCCGCCGAGACCAAGGGCCGGGCGGCCTGCGGCGGCGCCGGCTGGATCAACGCCGACGTCACCGCCCTCGTCCAGACCTGGGCCTCGGCGAAGAACCAGGTCTCCGGCATGGGCCTGCGCGCGCCCGACGAGACCAACACCAAGTTCTGGAAGGAGGTGAACTCCGCCAACGCGGCCGGCAACAACCCGAAGCTGACGGTCAACTACAACTACCGGCCGCGCACCGGCACCAACCAGCAGGCCGGCCCGCCGTTCCTGCAGGACGGCACCGGCACCTGGCGCGTGGACACCACCACCCCGGTGCTCCGGGACACCTTCGTCGACCCCGACGGGGACAAGGTGACCGGCACCTTCCAGCTGGTGGACGCCATCTCCGGTGCGCAGGTCGGCAACGTCAACGTCTCCGGCTACGTGGCCAGTGGCACGCCCGCATCCGTGACCGTGCCGCCCGGCCTGCTCCAGTACGGCCATACCTACCGGTTCCGCACCTCGCCGTACGACGGACTGCACTACAACCTCGGCTGGTCCGCCTGGGCCACGTTCAGCGTCGCCCCGCTGCCGGACGTGCCCACCGCGCTGCAGAGCGGCGCGCAGCAGACCCTCACCCCGGTGCTCTCCGCCCTGGTGACCAACCCCAACCAGGGCCGGGTGCGCACCGAGTTCACGCTCAAGGGCGCCAACGGACAGCCGCTGCCGACGGTGCTGGCGCCCGCCTGGGCGGAGAGCGGCACCCGCGCCGCCGTCCAGGTGCCCGACGGCGCGCTGACCGACGGCGGCAGCTACACCTGGGCCGCCCGCGCCTGCGCCGCCGTCGGCTGCTCCGCGTGGAGCGCCGACCAGCCGCTGACCGTCCAGGCGGCCAAGCCGCCCGTGCCGCCGACGCCGACCACCGTGGTGCTCACCGGCCCCACGCTCGCCGGTGCCTCCGCGGCCACCGCCGGCGGCGGCTGCGCCACCGGGTCCTGCCCGGCGGCGGACCCGGCCGAGCTCCGGGTCGGCACGGTCGCGGACGGCAGCACCTGGGCCGGCTGGCTCGGGCCCGACCTGACGGCCGTTCCGGCCGGCTCCCGGGTGGTCGGCGCCAAGCTCGCGTTGACCCGCTCGGACTGCCCGGACGGCTGTGGTGAGGCCGCCGTGGACATCTTCCAGCTCGGCTCGGCCTGGGCCCCCGGCCAGGGCGGAGCCGCACTGACCGCCGCCACCGGAACGGAGAGCTTCGCCTCCGCCGCCAAGCCGTCCGAGACCGACCTGGCCACCATGGTCGGCTCCTGGATCGAGAAGGGCGAGGCCTACGGGCTGGCCCTGCGCCCGCCGGCCGACTGGGCCGGCGTCGCCCGGTACCACTCCGCCACCGCGGCGGACCCGGCCCAGCGGCCCCGGCTGACCCTCGACTACCTGGCGCCGACCGCGCCGGGCCCGGCCGAGCTGGTCACCGCGACCGGCGCGGACGCCGGACTGGTCGTCACCTGGAACGCCCCCGCCGACCGGGGCGCGGTCGGCGACGTCGGCTACACCGTCCGGGTCGAGACCTCCGACGGCACCCTCGCCAAGGAGCTCACCACCGCCGACACCCGCGCCGTGGTCACCGGGCTGGACAACACCCGCTCGTACCGTGCGCTGGTCACCGCCCGGAACAGCTACGGCGCCGCGGCCCCGGTCGCCTCCGCCGTGGTCCAGGGCACGCCGACGGCCGGTGGCCCGGACCAGTACCGCGGCTTCGTGCAGGAGTACCTGGACGCCCGGAACAAGATCAAGATGAGGACCGGGTTCACCGCGCCCGACGCCGCGGCCGAGGCCGCGCACGGCACCGTCTTCGTCGATCTGCTGGCCACCCAGGAGGCCTCGCTGGTCGCCAACCGCGAGGCACTGGCGACCCAGAACCAGGTGTACGCCGCGGCGGCGGTCTCGCTGACCGACGTGGTGGTGGACCAGAAGACCGCCGGCAAGGTCGTCGTCCGGGCCACCGTCAAGGACTCGGTGATGATCCGCACCAACGGTGTGGACTCCCCGACCGAGAGCGCGGGCCCGCGGCGGTTCGAGTTCACCGTCGGCTCCGCGGCGGTGCTCACCGCCGAGGCCGACGACGGCGCCGCCGAGCAGAAGCTGTCCTCCTCGGCCGCCGCGCAGGCCCAGGTCGAGGTCGCCGACGCCTCGCAGCCCGACACCGCCGGCAGCTCCGGAGCCGTTCCGCTCGGCCCCGACGGCTTCCCGCTCGCCTCGGCCCCGCAGGGCGGCGCCGTCCAGGCCGGGTACAACTACAACGGCACCGCCGACTGGGCCCGCCGCAACGTCGGGATCTCGTGGGACTACGGCCAGGACTGCACCAACTTCGTCTCCAAGGCCCTGTACTACGGTGGCGGCATGCGCGTCCGCTACGGGTTCAAGACCTTCGACAGCGCCTGGTGGACGAACGACTACTGGCTCTTCGGCTGGCACAAGAACCGCAGCTACACCTGGGCAGGTGCCGCCAACCTGCGCCGGCATCTGCTGTACTACCGCAACACGGTGTACCTGACGAGCACTGCCTACGCCCGGCCCGGCGACATCGTCTTCTTCAAGTGGCGCAACGAGTCGGTGGTCAACCACGCGGCCGTGGTGGTCAGTTGGGGCAGCACGATGGAGCTGCGCCAGCACGGCCGGTCGAACGTCACCACGCTGAACGAGGTCCTGGCGTACTACCGGCAGAAGGGCGACCCGATCGAGTGGATCACCGTCGTCCGACCGCTCGGGACCAACTGATGGTGCCCGGACGCCCGGTCGCGGCGGCGCTGGCGGCCGCCCTGTCGGCCATCCTGCTGGCCGGGTGCTCCAGCGGGCCCTCGGACGCCGAGCTGGCGTACGTCGGCGACTACGCCGGCCACCCGCACCTGCGGGTGACGGGCTATCCGGTCACGGGCACGCTGGGTCTGGTCCAGCAGGTCGTCTGGCGGCTCGCCGACGGCTCCGCGGACCGGCTGGAGAAGCTGGCCGCCTCGGAGGGCTCGGCCGCCGAGCACCGGGACACCGCGGCCGCCTGGGTGCGGGACTACCAGCAGGGCGCCAAGGGGTCGGTCACGGCCGACTTCGGGGACGACCCGGCCAACCGGCAGACCGTGGTGCTGAGCTTCCACGGGACCGGTCAGGTGAAGGAGCTCCAGCTGCGCCCGGACGGCCGGGACGGCGGCGACGGCTGGCGGATCCTGATGCGGTAGACGCCCTGCGACGGGCGGGCGTTCGGGTCTCCGGGCGCCCGGCGAACGCGCCGAGGGGCGGCACCCGTTGCGTACGGGTGCCGCCCCTCGGCGGTGAACTGCGGCTGCGGCTGCGGCTGCGGCTGCGGCTGCGGCTGCGGCTGCGGTCATATGATCAGGCTGAGCGGCATGATCAGGGCGATGGCGACGACCGAGATCACGGTCTCCATCACCGACCAGGACTTCAGGGTCTGCCCGACGCTCATCCCGAAGTACTCCTTCACCAGCCAGAAGCCGGCGTCGTTGACGTGCGACAGGAAGAGCGAGCCGGCGCCGATCGCCAGCACCAGCAGGGCCGCGTGGGTCGAGGACATGTCGGCGGCGAGCGGGGCGACGATGCCGGCGGCGGTGATGGTGGCGACCGTCGCCGAGCCGGTGGCCAGGCGGATCAGCACCGCGATCAGCCAGCCCAGCAGCAGCGCCGAGATGTGCCACTTGCCGGACCATTCGCTCACCGCGTTGCCGACGCCCACGTCGATCAGGGTCTGCTTGAAGCCGCCGCCGGCGCCGACGATGAACACGATGCCGGCGATCGGGCCGAGCGACTTGCCGACGGTGTCGGAGATCCGGGCCTTGTCGAAGCCGGCCGCCTTGCCGAGGGTCAGCATGCCGAGCAGGGTCGCGGCGAGCAGCGCGATCAGCGGCGAGCCGATGAAGTCGAAGACCCGCTGGGCCATCGCCTTCGGGTTGTCGACCACGACGTCGGTCAGGGCCTTGCCGAGCATCAGCACGACCGGCAGCAGGATCGTCGCCAGCACCGCGCCGAAGGACGGCGTGTGCTCGGGCTTGGTGGTCTCCTCGGGCGCGGTGGCCTTCGGGATCTCCAGCGGGCCGACCCAGCGCTCGGCCAGGCGGGAGAACAGCGGGCCGGCCACGATCAGGGTCGGCACGGCGATGAGCAGGCCGAGCGCCAGGGTGATGCCGAGGTCCGCCTTCAGCGCGTCGACGGCGACCAGCGGGCCCGGGTGCGGGGGCACCAGGCCGTGCAGCACCGAGAGGCCGGCCAGGGCGGGGATACCGATCCGCATCAGCGGCACGTTGCCGCGACGGGCGACCAGCAGCACGATCGGGATCAGCAGGACCACGCCGACCTCGAAGAACAGCGGCAGGCCGAGGACGGCGGCGATCAGCGCCATCGCCCACGGCAGTACCTTGTTGCCCGACCGGGCGAGCACGGTGTCCGCGATGATGTTCGCGCCGCCGGAGTCCGCGAGCAGCTTGCCGAGCATCGCGCCCAGGCCGATCAGCAGGCCGACGCCGGCCACGGTGGAGCCGAAGCCCGTGGAGAAGCTGTTGAGCAGCTTGTCGAACGGAGCGCCCGCGACGACGGCCAACAGGCCGGAGCCGAGCGTGAGGGCGAGGAAGGGGTGCAGCTTCAGCTTGGTGATCAGCAGGACGATCACACCGATGCTGAGCAGGACCGCGATCAGCAGCTGGGAGTCGCTGCCGGTGTGCGGCAGAGCCGGTGGGGCGGCCGCAAGAAAGGAGGTGGGGGACAAGCTCACGCGAGGTCTCCATTGACGGGCCGCAGCAGCGCCACGGCCTTCTCGACGAGTTCTTCGGGGGACGGGCCGACGTCCAGGACGGCGCCGCGCTCGTGCGCGCCCAGGGGTTCCAGGGCGGCGTACTGCGAGTCGAGCAGCGACGGCGGCATGAAGTGGCCGGTGCGGTGGGCGAGCCGGTCCTCGACCAGCTCGTGACCGCCGCTGAGGTGCAGGAAGTAGGCGCCCGGGCAGGCCGCGCGCAGGGTGTCGCGGTAGCGGTGCTTCAGCGCCGAGCAGGTGACCACGCCACCGGTGCCGGCCTCGGCCCGCTCCTTGAGCCAGGCGCCGAGGGCACGCAGCCAGGGGGCGCGGTCCTCGTCGTCCAGCGGGATGCCGGCCGACATCTTGGCGATGTTGGCCGCCGGGTGGAAGTCGTCCGCCTCCGCATAGGGGAGGTCGAGGCGGTCTGCCAGCAGGCGGGCCAGGGTGGTCTTGCCGACACCGGAGACGCCCATCACCACGATGGTGGGAGGAGTGTCCGGGAGGTCGTGGTTCTCGACGCTGAGAGCCATGGGTGGTGCTCCTTCGTTGCCTGGCCGCCACTATCGCCTCAAAGATATGACGTATTCAAGTGTCGGAAACCAAATCGTCATACTTTTGAGCTGTGGGGTAGGTCGCAGGCCGGAGGCGGAGGGGCGCGCCGGTGGTGCCGGCCGGACGGGCGTCTACGCTGGGCGGATGGAGATCCAGGGGCTGCCCGGGCGGCTGCTTGACGAGCTCGGGCCGGCGATCGCGTCGGGAGAGATTCCCGAGGGCGCGGTGCTGCGCGGCGAGGAGCTGGAGGAGCGGTTCGGGGTGTCCCGGACGGTGGTCCGGGAGGCGGTGCGGATCCTGGAGGGAATGCGCCTGGTGGCGTCCCGGCGGCGGGTCGGCATCACCGTGCAGCCCAGGTCGCTCTGGGACGTCTTCGACCCGCTGGTGATCCGCTGGCGACTGGCCGGCGCGGACCGGTCGGCCCAGCTGCGCTCGCTCGGTTCGCTGCGGGTGGCCGTCGAGCCGGCCGCGGCCGCGCTCGCCGCGGTGCACGCGAGCGACGACGACCGGCGCGAACTCGGTTCGCTGGCCGTGGAGTTGACCGTGTCGGCGCGGGCCGCCGACCTGACCACCTTCCTCCGGCACGACATCGACTTCCACGCCACCGTGCTGCGCGCCTCCGGCAACGAGATGTTCGCCCACCTCGGGGACACCGTGGGGGCGGTGCTCACCGGGCGGACCGAGTACCATCTGATGCCCCATCAGCCGGAGCCGTACGCGATCCGGCTGCACCGCGAGGTCGCCGACGCGATCTGCGCGGGCGACGCCGCGCAGGCCGAGCAGGCCATGCGGACGATCGTGGCGGGCGCGCTGGAGGAGCTCAACCAGCAGTTGGGCTGACCTCCCGCGCTGTGGGCTGCCCGGATCACGTGCTTTGGCGGTAGTTCGGTGGATTCGGACGCATAGTCCTGGTTCGGCGGGGCAGAGTCTGCCAAGGGGGGCGCGTTTCGCGTGCGCCCGCCCCGTGTCCGCCGCCGAGTCCGCGCCTGGGGGTCGCTCGATGTCCGTGCCACGCCGCCGTCGCCGCCTGCCCGACGAGGTGCGCGCCGCCGCCGTCCGGGCGGTGCTCTGCCTGTCCTTCACCCTGGTCGGCGTGGTCGTCGCCACGCTGGCCTCGTACGCGGACAGTTGGCTGATGACGCCGGCGCTGATGGCGATGGGGCTCGGGGTGTTCGGCACGATGTGGTGCCTGCTGGAGATCCTGATCTCACGCCAGGTCGCCGCCCAGCGGCTGCGGGCGCCGGGCTCCGCGCACCCGATGGCGGGCAGCCGGACGCCCGACCCACTGGCCGCCCGGCCACTCCCCCGCCCCGGCGGGCCGCCGCGGCAACCGCGGGTGCCGACCGCGTAGGGCACCCGGTCGACTCCGCGGGTCAGCTCGCCGGGACGGCCCGGTAGTGGGTGGTGAGCCGGCCCTCGTCGTCCAGGACGTGGAAGGCGAGCATCGGCGGCTGGGTGAAGGAGATGCCGCGCCCGCCCTCGCAGGGCAGCGTGACGGTGGAGACCACACCGGGGGCGACCAGCAGCGGCAGCCCGGCGAGGGTGGTGGCGGCGCCGGTGTGGGAGTGGCCGCAGAGCAGGCCGGCCACCCGAGGGTGGCGGGCCAGCACGGCGGTGAGCGCCTGCTCGCCGTACTGGCGGATCCGGTCGACGGTGGGCAGGTGCAGGATCGCCGGCGGGTGGTGGAAGGCCACCAGCGCGGGCAGGTCGGGGCGCCCGTCCGCCAGTGCGGCGTCCAGCCAGGCCAGGGTCTCCTCGTCCAGCAGGCCGTCGTCGCGGCCGGGGATCGAGGAGTCGAGCATCAGCACGTCGGCGCCGGGCAGCCGGTGCAGCCGGTTGATCGGGCCCTCCCCGGCGGCCTCGCCGAGCAGGACCTCCCGGTAGGGCGCCCGGTGGTCGTGGTTGCCGGGGCAGGTGAGCACCGGGTACCGGGAGTGCAGCACCTTGGCCACCTGCTCGTACTCGGCGGGCAGGCCGTGATCGGCGAGGTCCCCGGTGACGAGCACGGCGTCCAGCGGGCCGGGCAGGGCGTCGAGGTACGCCATCACCTGCTCGGCCCGCCGCCGGGCTCGCTTGCCGCCGTCCCGGCGGTGGTCCTGGCCGAGGTGGATGTCACTGAAGTGCGCGATCGTCAGCATGACGGCCACGCTAGCCAGTTCAGGCCTGGGCCGGAACCTCGGCCGGGCGCTTGAACATCCGGGTGGCGGTGATCTCGCCGTGGACGGCGGGGCCGTCCGGGTCCTGCGGGGCGGGCAGGCCGGGGCGCAGATGCTCCTCGACCGAGATGTACTTGAGCCCGGCCCGCAGGTCGGCGTCGTTGCGCAGCCGGATGACCAGCGGGAACTCGGCGAGCGCGGTGGTGTCGAACAGGCCGGTGGTGTAGATCAGCTGGACGCCGAGCGCGTCGGCCACGGCCCGCTGGAGCTCCAGCAGGTAGGTGGCGTTGGCGCGACCGATCGGATTGTCCAGGAACAGCGTGCCGGCGTGCCGCAGTTGGGACTGGCCGCGGTCGTTGGCGCGCAGCGCGGCCATCGTGCAGTACAGCGCGATGGCCGCGGTGAGCAGCTGGCCACCGGAGAAGACGTCGGACATCTGGCCGACGCCGACCCGCTCGGCGCGCAGCACCGCGTCCGGCTTGAGGATCTCGACGCTGACGCCCTTGGGGCCGATCGCGGCGGCGACCCCGCGCAGCAGCAGGGACATGCCGTCGCGGCGCAGGTCGCTGTTCTTCCTGACGGCGGCGCGGGTGGCCTCGTCGATGACCTCGCCCAGGCGCTCGACCAGGGTGGCGTGGTCCGGGTCCTCGAAGCGGATCCGCAGGAACTCCTGGCCGGACCACTCCCCCAGGCCCTCGGGCAGGCGGGAGAGCCGCTGGGCGGCGCGCAGGGTGGTGAGCGAGGACTCGACCAGGCCGCGCAGGCGGTCGACGATCGAGCCGCGGTTGCGCTCCAGTTGGGCGAGTTCGTCGGTGAGCACGCGCAGCCGGGGCGCGAAGGCGGCGGCCCAGGCGGCGGCGTGCTCGGGCAGCGCGGCGGCCGGCAGTTCGCGGATCTGCTGGCGGGCCGGGGTGCGGACGGCCTCGTAGCGGGCGGCGTTGGCGTGCCGGACGAGGGCGTCGGAGGCGTCGCGGACGGCGAGTTCGGCGGAGGACAGCTCACCGGCCGTGGTGCGCAGGGCACGGCGGGCCTCGGCGGCGCCGCCGCGGGCCTCGGCGAGGGCGCCCAGGTACGGCTCGGCCGGGAGGTCCGAGTCGTCCTGGTGGTCGCGCAGGCCGTCACGCAGCTGCCCGGCGAGTTCGTCGAAGTCGGCGGCGGCGGACTGGGCGGCGTCGAAGGTGCGCTGCAGGTCGGCGTGCGCGGTGCGGGCGGCTTCCAGGGCCTCGCGGCGTTCGGCGAGCCGGCTGCTGGCGGTGCGCAGCAGCGTCTGGGCGTGCTCGGGGTCGGTGGGGACGAGGTCCTCGGGCAGTTCGGTGTGCGCCTCGCCGTCGGCGGGGGCGGAGCGCTCGGCCTCGCCGCGCAGGCGGCCGAGTTGCTCGCTGGCGGCGGCGGAGCGGGCCTCGATGGTGGCCACCAGGTCCTCGGCGCGGGCGGCGGCGGCCTGGCGGGCCGGGCCGTCTGCGCCGTCGGGGCTGCCGAGGAGTTCCTCGGCGCGGACGCGGACCTTGTTGGTGAGGCGGTCGAGTTCGGTCGCGGCGGCGGCCTCGTCGCCCTCGGCGCGGGCCTGCTCGGCGCGCAGGTCGGCGCCGACGCCGACCTTCTCGTACAGCTGGGAGGCCGCGCGGTAGGCCTCGCGCAGGGCGGGCAGGGCGGCGGGCGCGGTCTCGGCGGGCTCGTCGGCCTGCTCGGCGGCGGGGATCTCGGCCCGTTCGGCGCGCAGCGCGCGGGCCGTACGGCGGGCGTCGTCGGCGGCGCGCTGGGCGGCGCGGCGGTCCTCGTCGCAGGTGCGGGCGCGTTCGGCGCAGACGGCCTGGCGGCGGTCGCACTCGGCGGCGTCCTCGGCGAGTTCGCGCTGGCGGCGGGCCCAGTTGGCGCGTTCGCGCAGCCGGAAGGCGAGGCCGGAGAGGGCGTCGGCGCGGCGGCGGGCGCGCTGGGCGGCCTCGCGGTGCTCCTCGTGGGCGGAGGCCGCGGCGGCGTGGTCGGTCTCGGCCTCGTCGTGGTCGGCGCGCAGGGTGGCGAGGGCGGCGGCGGCCTGCTCGGCGTGCTCGCGGGCGGCCTCGGCGGCGGCGGCGAGTTCGGCGAGGGTGCCGGGCGGGCAGTTGGCGTGCCAGGAGGCGAGACGGGCGGCGAGCGCCCGGTCGGCGCCGAGGCGGGCGGCGAGTTCGCGGATGTGCTCCTCACGGGCGCCGGCCCGGGCGCGCAGTTCGCGGCGCTCGTCGTCGGCGGCGGACTCGTCGTGCATGGCCGGGTTCGGCGGCACCAGGAAGAACGCGGGCTCGTCGGTGATCGGGGCGATCAGGGAGGCGGCGGCGCCGACGGCGACGGTGGAGCGGGGCAGCAGCGCGGCGGCCTGCAGGGCCTCGCGGGCGCGCTCCAGCGAGGCGGGGTCGGTGACGACGACGCCGTCGACGAGTTCGGGGCGGGCGGCGAGGATCGCCTCGTGGTCGGCCGGGTCGACGGACTGGGCGAGGTAGCGCCAGCCGGGCAGGGCGGGGATGCCGTGCTCGGCGAGGTACTCGACGGTGGCGAGCACGTCCGGGCCGGGCGGCAGCAGGCCGCCGTCGCCGAGGGCGGCGAGGATGCGGGAGTCGTCGGCGGCGGCGGTGCGCAGGTCGAACAGGGTGCGCTCGGCGGTGGCGATGGACTCGTCGAGGAGTTCGCGCAGGTACTCGGCGTTGCGGTCGAGGACGGCGGGGGTGAGGAAGCCGGCGTCCTCCTCGGCGCCGTCCTGGTACGGGGTGAGGGAGAGCAGGTCGGCGAGGCGCTGCTCGGTCGCGAGCAGGGCGGCGGTGCGCTGCTCGGCGGCGAGCGCCTGGGCGGCGGCCTTGCGGGCGTCGCCGGCGCGCTCGGCGGCGAGTTCGGCGCGGCCGGTGGCGGCGGCGGCCTCGCGCAGCCGGGCGGCACCGGCCTCGGCGGCCGTACGGGCCTGGGCGAGGGCGGCGCCGGCGGCCTTCTCGACGTCGGCGGCGTACAGGGCGGCGCGGGCCGGGTCGACGTCGCCGTCGGCGTCGATGAAGCCGGCCTCGACGGCGGCGGCGGTCTCCTGCTCGACCTCGGCGAGGCGCTGGCGCAGGTGGTCGGCCTCGCTCCGGGCCTTCTGGGCGGCGGTGGCGGCCTCGGTGGCGTCGCTCTGGGCCTTGCCGCCGTCGGCCTGGAGCTCGCCGGCGCGCCGCTCCTCGGTGTCGGCGCGGGCCTCGGCGGCCGCGGCGGCGCCCTCCAGGGCGCGGGCCAGGGCGGTGGCGGCGCGGGCGCGGGCGGCGAGCGCGGGGGCGGCGTCGAGTTCGGCCTCGCGGATGGCGGCGGCGACCCGGGCGACCCGGTCGGCGGCGGCGCGCTGGCGCAGGACGGCCTCGGCGGCCTGCCAGGCGGAGTGCAGGGTGCGGGCGTCGGTGAGTTCGCGGCGCAGCGCGGCGGCCTCGGCGGTGGCCGCGGCGAGGCCCAGGGTGGCGTGCCGGTGGGTGAGTTCGGCGGTGATGAGGGTGTGCCGGGTGCGGTCGGCCTCGGCGGCGGTGACGGCGCTCGCGGCGGCGGCGACCTCGATGGCGAGGTCCTGGGCGCGGTCGCGTTCGGCGGCGGCGCGGGAGGTGAGCGCGTGGGCGAGGCGGCGGGTGCGGCGCTCGGCGGTGCGGTGGGCCTCGCGGACGCTCTCGCGGGCGGCGGTGGCCTCGACGATGCGTTCCAGCAGGTCGAGGGAGCCGGCGGTGAAGTCGCGTTCGGCGGTGAGTTCGGCGCGGCGGCCGAGCTTGGCGGCGAAGCCGTGGACGAGGTCGGCGAGGCCGTCGGTGTCCCGGGTGTCGGTGACGGCGCGCAGCAGCAGGTCGGTGAAGTCGCTGTCGTGCTTGACCGCGAAGAGGCCGGCGGCCTCGCCCTCGTCGGCGTTCATCTCGCGCTGGTAGCGGAAGAGTTCGGGGTCGAGGCCGAGTTCGCCGAGGTGCTCCGTCCAACGGTCGTGGCCGTCCTCGAAGACCAGGTCGAGGTGGGGGTGGGCCTTGCCGGCCTCGGTGAGGGCGTCACGGAAGCCCTTCATGGTGCGGCGGCGGCCGCGGGCCTTCTGGTCGCCGGCCAGGCTGATCCGTTCGGCGACCGGCAGCGAGTCCAGGGCGAGGCCGGGACCGGGGCGGAAGGAGTACCAGGTCTCGGCGAACTTGCGCGGGTCGGAGGAGACCTGGCGGCCGCGCCACTCGCTGACCTTGCCGACCACGATCAGCTCGCCGGTGACGGTGTGCTGCCACTCCAGGGCGACGTGGCCGCAGTCGTCGGCGAGCAGGAACTTGCGCAGCACGCCGGAGCTGGCGCCGCCGAGGGTGTTGCGGTGGCCGGGGAGCATCACCGAGAAGATCAGCTTGAGCAGGACGGACTTGCCGCCGCCGTTCTCCAGGAAGAGCACGCCGGCCGGGGCGGGGCGGCGGACCGGGCCCTCGGCGTCCTCGCCGAACAGGCCGATCTGCTGCGGGGCCGGGTCGGCGACGGGCTCGCCGACGCCGCGCAGGTCGAGCACCGTGTCGGCGTACCGGGCGCCGGCCGGCCCGATCGAGTAGAGGCGGACCCGGTTGAGCTCGTACATGTGCGGCGGTTCTCCGTGGCTGAGGGTGTGGTCAGAGCGAGTGGAACGGCAGGCCGGCGTCGGCGACCAGGTCGTCGGCGGTGTCCGGCGGCAGCAGGCTGGCGGTGCCGTCGGAGACCGGGACGACGCCGAGGTCGAGCAGTTCGGCCATGGCGGCGCTGCCGGCCAGGTCGCGGACCTGGAGCTGGTAGCGGGCGGTGGTGCGGTAGGTGCCGCCGGAGTCGTCGGAGACCTTCTGCAGGAAGCCGGAGTCGACCAGGAACAGCACGGCCTTGGCGACGATGCCGATGGTGGAGCCGGAGAGCCGGCGGGCGTCCTTGGTGGCGCCGGTGGCGGTGCGCCGGGCCCACACCCGCCAGGCGGCCTCCAGGCCGGGGGCGTCGGACTGCGGGTCGGTGTTGGCGCCCTCGGCGTCGGCCTGCTCCTCCAGGCGGCGGCAGGCCTGGCGGACGAAGGCGTCGACGCCGTTGACGGTGATCCGGCCGAGGTAGCCGTCGTCGGCGAGGTCCTCGGGGCGGGGGAAGGCCATCGCGGCGACGGCGAGGTGGGCGAGGCCGTGCAGGAACCGGTCGGTGGACTCGGAGGCGGCGCGGCGCGAGTAGTCGCCCATCCGGACGGCGAACAGGGAGTCCTCGGCGGCCGCGACGGCCATGCCGGCACGCGGCGAGACCTCCAGGACGACCAGGCCCATGCCGGTGGCGACGGCGTCGGCGAGGCGGGCGAACGGCGGGTCCTCGCGGTGGCGGCGGACGAGTTCGGCGTACTCGGCGTCGCGGGCCGGGAGCAGCTTGGCCTGGAGGCCGAAGGAGACCAGCCGGGCGGCGTCGGCGACGTCGGCCGGGGTGATCGGCGTGGGGGCCGCGGGTTCGGTCTCGGCCGCCCAGGACGTGTCGTGGTGGGTCGTCACGGGCGGTGCTCCTCGCGGGTGGTGCGGGCGGGTCGGGGGTTCTGGTGCGTCAACTGGGGTGCCTGGCCGCTCAGCCGGCGTCCTTGCGGTCCGCGGCCATGCCGACGGCGTCGAGCAGGGCGCTGCCGACGATGAGGTCGGCGCCGCCGAACTCCGGGTCGCGCAGCGGCGTTCCGTCGTCCACGGCGAACAGCAGCCGCTCCTCGCCCTGCCGGTAGGCGGTGCCGACCGGCGGGCTGGCGGCGTGGACGGACAGCAGGGCGACCAGGTACGGCAGATCCGGGTCCTGCTTGCGGGCGTCGGCGAGCAGACCGGAGAGCCGGCGGGGGGCGTCGGCGGGCAGGTCGAGCAGGACCAGGGCGGCCTCCAGCTGCGCCTCGGAGAAGCGGCTGTCGTCCGGGGTGGCGACCAGGTCCGGGTCGGGCAGTTCGGCGCCGAGGTGCTCGCGCTCGACCGGCGGGGTGAGCAGCAGGTCGACCAGGTCGGCGACCCGGACCGAGGCGGGGGTGCGCAGGCCGGCGCCGTGCGCGAAGAAGGCGCCGGTGGGGCGGACGGCCTGCTCTACCGGCAGCCGCAGCACGGGGGCGAGCAGCTGCCCGTACAGGTCGATGCCGCTGCGGGCGCCGGGGGTGGCGAAGGCCTGCCGGTCCTGCTCGGCGCGGAACAGCGGGCCGGCCTCCAGCAGGCGGGTCTGCAGCTTCGTGTGGCGGCGGATGCAGTCCTTGACGATGTCGAGCAGCTCGGCGGCGCGGCGCTTGTGCTCCGCCCCTTCGGCCGTGTGGGGCTCGGCCTCGTCGCGGGCCTTGCGGATGTTGGTGAGAATCGCGTTCTCGTGCCGGTAGCGGTCGGCGATGTGGTCCAGCGCCTCGTCGATGAGGTCGGGGATGGCGCTCATCCAGTCGACGGCGCGGACGTTGCGCCGGGTGGCGTCGAGGGCGCGGCGCAGCGTCTCGGCGTACTGGACGGTGCGGTAGCGGGCCTGCTCGGCGGCGAGCTGGGCGTCGGCCAGGCGGCCGCGGCGGATCAGCACCTCCAGCTTGACCTCGGCGGCGATCTGGGCCGAGGTGACGTCGGTGTCGAGCGCGCCGACCAGGACGTTGACCGCCTCGTCGGTGGTGCGCAGGTAGACGCCGCCGTCGGGGCCGGGGACCTCCTCGATCAGCTTGAAGTCGTAGTCACGCCGGACGTACTCGCCGTCCGCGCCGAAGGTGCCGTAGACGGCGCGGAAGCCGCGGTCGACGCTGCCGACGTTGATCAGCGACTCCAGCACCCAGCGGGCGACCCGCTCGTGCTCGGCGGCGGGGCGGCCGACGGCCTGGGCGGCGACCCGGGGCAGCAGGCGGGCGAGCACTATGTCGCGGTCGGCCCCGGTGTCGAAGTCCATGTGGAGGGTGACCAGGTCGATCGCGGCGAGGCCGACCTCGGCCATCGCGTAGCCGCCGTACTCGCCGGCCAGGTTGACCTTGCGGTTGTCCAGGTCGTGCAGCGGCGCGGTGCAGGCCAGCGCCTTGAGCCGGCGGGCCAGGCCCTCGTCGGCGGCGGGGCCGGGCGCGGGCCTCGCGGCGGGCACGGCGGCGCCGGCGGTCGGCCGGAGGCCGGGCACGGTGGGCGGGTCAGCGATGGCGGTCACGGAGGACAAGATTAGAGGTTCGCACCGACATCGACCGAAACGGGCCTTGTGGGCGGACGGAGCGGCAGGCCCGGGGGCGTGTCGGGGGTGAATTCAGAACGGGATTTCGACGAAATCCCGCCATTCCCGAACCGGTATTCGGAAAACCCGTGAAGACGAAGCGCTGCTACCGTGATGATCGGCCTATGATCACTCGACTGGTCAAAGCGGGCGTCGCCGCGGCGCTGTCCGTGACCACCCTCGCCACCGGCGTCGCCGCCTCCGCAGCCGCTCCGGCCGACGTCCCCGCCGTTCAGGGGCAGCACGTGACCGCGAGCCTGAACGGCTTCCTGCCGAGCACCACCCCTCCCGGGCCCGGCAAGTTCTCGGTCGGCTGGACGTCCGCCGGCACGCAGGACCTCACCGGGCCGACCCACATCACCGTCGACCTGCCGCCGGGGCTCACCACCGACCTCGGCATGTTCTTCTCCACGCCGTACGACTACACCTTCACCGAGACCATCTCGCCCGACCACCGCCACCTGGACGCCGTCCTCATCGGCACCCGGAGGCCCGGGCGCTACGAGTTCATGAAGCTGACCGTGTACGGCGACCCCACCCGGCAGCCGACCGGGCAGATCGTCGCGACGGTCTCCAACCCGAACGACACCGATCCGACCGGCCACGTGACGGCCGTGTCGCTCGACGGGAGCACGCCGGCACCGGTCGTCCAGGCGCCGCCCGGGGTCGACGGCCTGGACACCACCACCGGCCCGGGCGCGGGCGGCACCGCGGTGACCGTCAGCGGCAGCAACCTGGCCCACGGCATGGTGCTGGTCGGCGGCGTCCCGGCGGTCGGTACGTGCACCGACACCGCCTGCACGGTGACCACGCCCGGCGGCTCGGGCAGCGCGCCCGTCTCCGTGGTGACGCCCGGCGGCACGGTCGCCGCGCCGACCACCTTCGACTACACGGGCGCCCCGCCCCCACCGCCGCCCGCGCCGACGGTCGGCAACCTGACCAACACCGGCGGCCCGACCGCCGGCGGCACCCAGGTGTACCTGCAGGGCGCCAACCTGACGTACGGAACGGTCGCGTTCGGCGGGGTGCCGGCCGCGCACGTCTCCTGCGGCCCGTCCTTCTGCTCGGCCACCGCGCCGGCGGCGGCCGGCCCCGGCCCGGTGGACGTCACGGTGACCACGGCGGGCGGCACCAGCGCCCCGGTGACCTACACCTACACGGCGTAGTCCGGCGGTTCCGATGCCCGGGTGCCCCGGCGCCCGGGCATCGGCGCGTCCGGGGGCGCGCGCCGGTGGGCCCACAAGCAAGTTGAACGCGTTCAAATACAGGGTCTAGAGTCGGTTCCGCGCAGACGGGACAAGGCCCCGCCTGCTCTTCGGCATGGAGGTTCGCGACATGGACGCCGATCTGGGCACCGGCTTGGACGCCGATCCGGGCACCGATTCCGCGGCGGTACTGCGCAGGGCCCGGCGCTGGCTCTGGATCTTCGTGGCCTGCCTGGCACTGAGCGGCCTGACGGCCTTCCCGCTGGAGACCGAGACCCGCTGGCTCGCCGACCTCGCGACCGGGCCGGCCGCCCCGCTGGCCGACCGCTTCCCCGCCGCGCTGGAATGGCTCGAACGCGTCCGCGCGGGCGTCGCGGAGACCAACGACCGCTACCCCTTCCTGGCCTACGGCACCGACTGGCTGGCCTTCGCCCACCTGGTGATCGCCGCCGCCTTCTGGGGCCCGATCAAGGATCCTGTCCGCAACATCTGGGTGATCCGCTGGGCGGTGCTCGCCTGCGGCGCCGTCATCCCCCTGGCCCTGATCTGCGGGCCGCTCCGGGGGATTCCCCTCGCATGGAGATTTGTCGACATGTCGTTCGGAATCATCGGCGTCGTCCCGCTGCTGGTCGTGCTGAAGGCACTGCGCCCGCTGGAACGTTCCTTCCCCGGACCAGTGGCCGCGAGCTGAATCGGGACCGCCCAGCGCCGCCCCAGGGCGTGCGACCAGGACTCTCGCGCCGCTGGGCCGTCCGGGGCCCGGGTCACGGACAACGGCCTTCACCCACAGGCCCTACCATCTGGCTCAACAGCTGCTGGGAGGCGGACGGGCGTGGCCGATGCGGTGATCGATCTCAATGCGGACCTCGGTGAGGGGTTCGGACGGTGGACGCTGACCGACGACGAGGCCCTGCTGTCCGTGGTGACCAGCGCCAACGTCGCCTGCGGCTTCCACGCGGGGGATCCGTCGACGATGCGCCGGGTCTGCGCGCTGGCCGCCGAGCGCGGCGTCCGGATCGGCGCCCAGGTCTCCTACCGCGACCTGGCCGGCTTCGGCCGCCGCGCGATGGACGTCCCCCCGGAGGAACTGGCCGACGAGATCGCGTACCAGATCGGCGCCCTCCAGGTCTTCGCCCGCGCCGCCGGATCCCGGGTCTCCTACGTCAAACCGCACGGCGCCCTCTACAACCGGGTGGTCACCGACTCCGAACAGGCCGAGGCGGTAGTGGCCGGCGTGCTGCGGGCCGGGGCGATCTCCGACGGTCCGCTGCCGGTGCTCGGACTGCCCGGCTCCCGGCTGCTCGCCGTCGCCGAGGGCGTCGGACTGCCCGTGGTCAGCGAGGCCTTCGCCGACCGCGCGTACACCTGGGCCGGCACCCTCGTCCCGCGCCGCGACCCGGATGCCGTGGTGCACGACCCCGAATCGGTGATCACCCGCGCCGTCGGTATCGCCCGGGACGGCTCGGTGGAGGCCGTCGGCGGCGAACGGATCGACGTCGAGGCCCGCTCCCTGTGCGTCCACGGCGACACCCCCGGCGCCGCCCAGCTCGCCTGGCGGATCCGCGGCGCCCTCGCCTCCGCCGGGGTCCGGGTGGAGGCGTTCACGTGACGCCCGCCGCCGTCCGGCGCGTCGGCGAACGGGCGCTGCTGGTCGAACTCGACGACGACGCGCAGGTCACCGCGCTGTACGGGTGGCTGTGCGAGCGGCAGGCGCGCCAGGCGCTCGGCGCGGTGGAGGAGATCGTGCCGGCCGCGCGCACCGTGCTGCTGGACGGCGTCGCGGACGTCGACGCGGTGGCGGCGCTGCTGCGCACCGCCCATCCGCCCGCGGCCACGGCGGCCGACGGGCCGCTGGTGGAGGTGCCGACGGTGTACGACGGCGCCGACCTCGCCGAGGTCGCCGCGCTGTGGGGGGTGTCCGAGGAGGCTGCCGTGCGGATCCACACCGGGCCCGAGTACGTGGTCGCCTTCTGCGGGTTCGCGCCCGGCTTCGGCTACCTCACAGGGCTGCCGCCCGCGTACGAGGTCCCGCGCCGGGCCACGCCGCGCAGCAGCGTCCCGGCCGGCTCCGTCGCCCTGGCCGGCCGCTACACCGGCGTCTACCCGCGCTCCTCCCCCGGCGGCTGGCAGCTCCTCGGACGCACCGGGCTCGCGCTCTGGGACACCGGCCGCGACCCGGCGGCACTGCTGGCGCCGGGGGTGCGGGTGCGGTTCACGGCGGAACGGGCGTAGCGGGGGTGCGGGTCGACCACGGGTGGCGCCCGGGACCACCGGCGCACGGCGGATGACGGGGTGGGGGCGTTGAGCGAGTTGCTGGTGGTGCGGCCCGGGCCGTTGACCACCGTCCAGGACCTCGGGCGGCGCGGCGTCGCCCACCTCGGGGTGCCCAGGGCCGGCGCGCTGGACGAACCGGCCCTGCGGGCGGCGAACCGGCTGGTCGGCAACGAACCGGGCGCCGCCGGTCTGGAGACCACGCTCGGCGGGGTCGCCCTGCGCGCCCTCGGGCCGGCGGTCGTCGCGGTCACCGGCGCGCCCTCGCCCGTACGGGTGGACGGACGGGCGGCCGCCTGGGGTGCGCCGGTCGCCGTGCCGGCCGGGGCGGTGGTCGAGGTGGGCCCGGCGACCGCCGGGGTGCGCGGCTACCTGGCCGTCGCGGGCGCGATCGCCGTCCCGCCGGTGCTGGGCAGCCGCTCGGCCGACCTGCTCTCCGGGCTCGGCCCGGCCCCGCTCGCCGCCGGTGACCGGCTGCCGGTCGGCCCTCCCCCGCCCGACCGCCCCCGGCCCGACCTGGTGCCGCTGCCCGCGCCCCCGGTGGAACTGGTGCTGCGGCTGCGGCTCGGCCCGCACGCGGACTGGTTCGAGGCCTCGGCGCTCACCCGGCTGGCCCGTGACGCGTACCGGGTCTCCCCCGCCGGCAACCGGATCGGGCTGCGCACCGAGGGCCCGCCGGTCGCCCGCGCCCGGGTGGGTGAACTACCCAGCGAGGGCATGGTGTTGGGCGCGGTGCAGATCCCGCCGGACGGGCGGCCGGTGGTCTTCCTGGCCGACCACCCGACCACCGGCGGCTACCCGGTGATCGGCGTGGTCCCGACCGCCGATCTGGCAGCCGCCGCACAGGCGCGCCCGGGCACGCCGGTGCGCTTCGTGCTGCTGCGGGAGCGGTGAGCGCCCGCGCGCTCGACCAAGGGCGGTCGGTGCCCGCGCGCTCAGCCGGTGGCGGTCGGTGCCCGCGTGCTCAGCCGGTGGCGGCGCCGAACCACCGGGGCAGGCGGCTGAGCAGCTCCTGCTGGTCCTCGCCGACCCACGCCACGTGGCCGTCGGGGCGCAGCAGCACCGCGGGCACGTCCAACTCCTCGCTGACGTCGATGACATGGTCGACCCGGTCCGACCAGCCCGCCACCGAGAGCTTGCCGGTCTGGTCGAACAGCAGCCCGCGGCCGCCGTGCATCAGCGGGTAGAGGCGCCCCCGCTTCAGTGCCACGTCCCGCAGCCGCCGGCCGAGCAGTTCGTGGCCCTCACCCTTGCCCTCACCCTTGCCCTCGCCGTGTCCCTCGCCGAAGTCGTAGCGGACCGCGATCCCGGTGATCTTCTCGATCAGGTACCGGTTCACCTCCTCGAAGTCCATCAGCTCCGACAGCATCCGGCGCACCGCCTGGGCACCCGGTTCGAGGGACATCAACTGGATCTGCGCGCGGGTGTTGTCCAGCACGTCGGCGGCCACCGGGCGCCGTTCGGCCTGGTAGCTGTCCAGCAGCCCCTCCGGTGCCCAGCCGGCGACCTCGGCGGCCAGCTTCCAGCCGAGGTTGAACGCGTCCTGGACGCCGAGGTTGAGTCCCTGCCCGCCGGTCGGCGGGTGGATGTGCGCCGCGTCGCCGGCCAGCAGCACCCGGCCGACCCGGTAGCGCTCGGCCAGCCGGGTGGCGTCGCCGAACCGGGAGAGCCAGCGCGGTGAGTGCGCGCCGAAGTCGGTGCCGGCGTGCGCCCGCAGCTGGTGCGTGAACTCCTCCAGGGTCGGCGCGGTCGTGCGGTCCTCGGCCACCCCTTCGGCGGGCACGACGACCCGGTACACCCCGTTCCCCTCGGGGATGGCGCCGAACCGCAGGTGGGTCCTGCGGACCTCGGCGACGACGGCGGCGATCGTCGCCGGGTCCTCGGTCAGCTCCATCACGCCCAGCAGCGTCTCGACCCTGGCGGGCTCGCCGGGGAATCCCACCCCGAGCAGCTTGCGCACCGCGCTGCGGCCGCCGTCGCAACCGACGAGGTAGCGCGAGCGCAGCTGCGTACCTCCCCCGCCGGCTCCGCCCCCACTGGCGGGGGCGCTCCCACCGGCCAGCTCGACGGTCACCCCGTGGTCGTCCTGGCTCAGGCCGACCAGTTCGCAGCCGCGCCGGATCTCGGCGCCCAACTCGGTGGCGTGCTCGGCCAACAGGCGCTCGGTGACCTCCTGCGGGATGGACAGGACGTACGAGTGCGTGGTGTCCATCCGCTCCGGCCACGACGTGCCGAGGCCGGCGAAGAAGCCGCCGACCCGGAACTGCTCACCGAGCGGGAGGAACCGCTCCAGCAGGCCGCGTTGGTCCATCACCTCGATGCTGCGCACGTGCAGGCCGCGCGCCCGGGACTGCACGGGCGGCGCCGCCTCCTTCTCCAGCACGAGCACCTGAACGCCGTGCAGCCGCAACTCGCCGGCCAGCATCAACCCGGTCGGTCCAGCGCCGACGATGATCACGTCAATCATCACAAACCCCCATGTACGTCCGCACTTCCGGCTCAGGCCGGTCATTCTGCGGCATGACCGGGCCCTTGCCGCAAGCCCCCCGGTGCGCTATACGTTGAGAGTGGCAAGGAGTGGACGACCTCCTTGCCTTCGCTCTTTTCGCCGCCGCTCAGGCCGCCCGCTGAGGCCGCCTGAGCCCCGCCCCGCAGCGCGCACCGCACTGATCAACGGCGCCCCTGATCCCGCGAGCCGCGTTCACCGCCCCGACAGCAGCTCCGCCACCGCCCGTTGCGCCGGGTCGAGCGCCGGTCCCCCGGCCTCCGCGCCCCACACCGCGTTCTGCAGCACCCGGGCGAGCGTCCAGGCCGCCGCCACCTCGCGGTCCACTTCCAGCACCTCCACCAGGAGGCCGAACCGCCACCGCAGCGCCCGGGCGACGTCGCCGGTGGCCAGCACGTCGTCCCAGCGGTTGCGCAGTGCCGGGAGGAGTTCGAAGCCCGGGTGTCCGATGAGCGGCTTGGGGTCGATGGCGAGCCAGGGCGCGCGGCCACAACCCTCGGGCGGGGCGAGGACGTTGCCGTAGTGCAGGTCCCAGTGCAGCAGCCGGTCTCCGGGCTCGGCCCGAACCTCGCGCAGGGCGGCGGCACAGTCGGCGAGCAGGCGCCGCTCGGCCGGGTCGGCGAGGGCGGCGGCCGCCGGGGCCCGCGCGAGCAGACCGTCGGCGACATCCGCCAGTCGACGCAGCGGCTCGCCCGCCACTACCTGACGGCTCGTCAACTTCCTCAACAGTCCGGCGAGGACGCGCAGCGCCGCCCGGTCGTCGGCGACGTCGAGCAGCGAACGCCCCGGGTCGAGGCGTTCCAGCAGCAGCGAGCCCGAGGCGGGTTCGTGGTCGAGGAGTCGAACGGCGCCGCGCCCGCCCCAGGCCCGGAGGGCGACGGGTTCGCCTGCCGTCTCCTCGTCCACCGGTTGGAGCTTGAGCGCCGCGGGCGTGCCGTCGGCGCGCCGCACGGGCAGCACCAGCGCGACGGCGCCGTGCGCCGGCGGGCCGTCCGGGCGCAGCTCCCAGCGGTCGAGCAACTCGCCTGCCAGGGCTGGGAGTCGGGCGGCCCAGGTACGGCCGTCCGGGCCGAGGAAGCCCTCCAGAGAGGCGGCCAGCGCAGGCGGGACGTCGGCGGGCATCGCGCGGGCTCCTCTCCGGCCTCCGGCTCAGCCTACGCCCCGCCCAGGGCGCTCCCGGCCGCCGCCGCGAAGCCGTCGAGGTTGTCCAGCATGATGTTGTGCCCGCAGTCCGGGACGGCCGCCAGCCGTACGCCCGCCGCGCGGAGCCGGTCGGCACCGCGGGGCTCGCCGTCCGCCGCCGGGTGCAGGAAGGTGCGCGGGAGGTCGAGGCCGAGCAGCAGTTCGCGCATCGTCGGCACCGTCGCCCGGGCCAGGTGGACGGCGCTGCGGTGCAACGCCTCCGGGCCGGCCAGCCGCATCGTGGACCACCAGAACGGACCGGCCCACTCCGCGACCTCGCTCCGACCGCCGGCCAGGAACTCCTGCTCGGTGAAGCTCGCGATGCCGCTGCTGCCGGGGCCACGGCCGGGGGTGATCGGGTCCAGGTTGGCGTCGACCAGGACGAGCCGCGCGACCAGCTCCGGGTGCCGGTGGGCGAGCACGACGGCGATCGCCCCGCCCATGCTGTGGCCGATCACCTCGACGCCGGCGAGCCCGGCCGCCGTCAGGGCCGCGGCGACGGCGTCGGCGTGCTCCTCCAGGGTGTACCCGAAGTCGGCGGGCCGGTCGCTGATCCCGAAGCCGAGCAGATCGAGCAGCAGCGAGCGGCGCCCGGCGAGCCTCGGGTGGGCGGCGGCGGCCGCGAAGTAGACGGGTGAGCTGGAGCCGAGGCCGTGCAGGTAGAGCCGGGCGGGCTCGGCACCGGGCAGTTCGACCCATCGGATCAGATCGCCGTTCGCAGTGACGGGGGCGTGGCGCAGCACGGGAACTCCTTCTCGACCAGGTGGCTGGGAACACCGAGACCATACCTCGCAATCGAGGTATCACGGAAGCGATATACCGACGATCCGAGGGACGATCTGCGAGAGTGGCCCCATGCTGAAGCTCGCGATCCTCGGATTCCTCTACGACCGCCCGCTGCACGGCTACCAGCTGCGCCGCCACCTCGCCGCGCTCACCGGGCACGTCCGCCCGATCAGCGACGGCACGCTCTACCCGGCGATCAAGCGCCTGGAGGCCGACGGCCTGCTGGTCCGCGAGACCGAGCCCGGCACCGCCGCCGCGCCCCGGCACACCCTCCACCTCACCGGGGCCGGCCGCACCGCACTGCTCGACCGACTGCGCGAACCCGAGCCACTGGACATCAGCGACGAGAACCGCTGGTTCACCCTGCTCGCCTTCCTGCGCCAGCTCGACGACCCCGCCGCCCAGGCCGTCGTGCTCCGCCGCCGTCTCGCCTTCCTCGCCGAGCCGGCCAGCTTCTTCTACGACGGCGACCGCCCGCTCGGCGCCGAGGAGTTCGCCGACCCGTTCCGGCGCGGCCTGCTGCTGATCGCCCGCGCCACCAGCGAGGCCGAACTCGCCTGGCTGCACGCCACCCTGGCCGAACTGGAGGGCGCACTGACGGACTGACCGAAACCCGCTCCGGCGCCTTCCCTCCCCACCCGACCCGTGTTCCGATGGCGCCCATGGGCAACGACACACACACCGACAGCACACGACGCGAGGGCCACGACGGCACGGGCCCGGGCCCGATCACCCCGGACGGCTGCGCCGTCGAGCTCTGGGCCCGGCTCCCCGTCGGCGATGCCCCGGACGTGATCGAGGCGGCGGTGCCGGCCGGCGCCACCATCCTCGAACTGGGCTGCGGCATCGGCCGGATGACGCACCCGCTGACCGACCGCGGCTTCACCGTGACGGCGGTGGACGAGTCCGCCGAGATGCTGGCCAGGGTGCGCGAGGACGTCCGCACCGTGCGCAGCCCGATCGAGCGGTTGGACCTCGGCGAGCGCTTCGACGTCGTCCTGCTCGCCTCTTTCCTGGTGCACGCGGGCGACGAGGCCGTCCGCCAGGGCCTGTTGGAGACCTGCCGCCGCCACGTCGCCGCGGACGGCTGCGTGCTGATGCAGCGCGAGGGCGAGGACTGGCACCTCAACGTGCCGCGCGAGAGCAGGCTCGGCGCCGACGGCGTGGCGCGCATCGTCTCCTCGACCCGGGTCGGGGACGGCGTGAACTCCGTCCACGCCGAGTACGAGTTCCCGGACGCCCGCTGGACGCACACCTTCCGGTCCCGGCCACTCACCACCGCCGCGTTCGAGCAGGCCCTGACGGACGCCGGTCTGACGGTCGAGAGCTACCTGACGGAGGACCGCACCTGGGTCCGCGCCCGGCCCACGCGCTGAATCACGGAGGGTCGGCGGGTCGCGGAAGGACCGACGGGCAAAGCCGGGTCAAAGGGTGAACAAAGAATAGTCATCTTCACCCCGTACCATCGGCCGCGCGCCGGCCCGTGCGCGGCCCGAGGGCCGTGCGGGTCGCGGCACGCCCGCATGCCCGTACGCCCGTTCCGACCTGCGAGGACCGCACATGTACGACGACCTACGGATACCCCGGGTGGGTGTCTGGTGATCGGCTGGTTCCACGGGGCCGTCCTCGGCCTGATCCAGGGGCTCACCGAGTTCCTGCCCATCTCCTCCAGCGCCCACCTGCGGGTCTTCTCCGCCCTGCTGGGCTGGGACGACCCGGGCGCGGCCTTCACCGCCGTGACCCAGCTCGGCACCGAGACCGCGGTGCTGATCTACTTCCGCCGCGACATCACCTCGATCGTGAAGACCTGGACGCTGTCGCTGTTCCGCCCGGCGCTGCGCTCGGCCCCGGACGCCCGGATGGGCTGGTTCGTGATCATCGGCACCCTGCCGATCGGCATCCTCGGCAAGCTGTTCCAGGACGGCATCGAGACCCACCTGCGCGATCTGCGGATCATCGGCACCACGCTGATCGTCTTCGGCCTGGTGCTGGCCTTCGCCGACCGCACCCGTGCGATCCGGCACGCCCGGCCGATCAGCGACCTGACCCTGCCGCACGCCGGCATCTACGGCCTCGCCCAGTCGCTGGCGCTGATCCCCGGGGTGTCCCGCTCCGGCGGCACGATCAGTGCGGGCCTGCTGCTCGGCTACAGCCGGGAGGCGGCGGCGCGCTACTCCTTCCTGCTGGCGATCCCGGCGGTACTCGCCTCAGGGGTGCTGGAGCTGTTCAAGATCGGCGAGGGCCCGGCACCGGCCTGGGGGCCGACCATCCTGGCCACCCTGATCGCCTTCGTGGTCGGTTACGCGGCGATCGCCTGGTTCCTCAAGTACATCTCGCACCACAGCTTTCTGCCGTTCGTGGTCTACCGGGTGCTGCTCGGCGTCCTGATCATCGGACTGGTGGCCGGCGGCGTCCTGGCCCCGGACGCGGGCGTCGCCAAGTAGAACCGCGTTTCAGAACGACCCCGCAACAGCAGTGGGCCGGGACACCCGAGGGGGTGTCCCGGCCCACCGTTCGCCGAGCAGGGGATCGTGGGGCGGACGGCCCTACCGCCCGAACTCCCGCGCGGCGGTCAGCCGCCCGCGGACGGCGGCGTGGACCTCGGCCTCCTCGGCCGGATCGGCGGCGAGTCGGCGCAGCCGCTCCAGCACACGGGCGTCGCCCGTGGTGGCGACGTGGCGCGCGGCGAGCTCGCGGGTGGACTCCTCGCAGTCCCAGAGGCACTCGACGGCGGGCCCCTCGGGGAAGTGCACGTCGGTCACGGCCAGCGCCCGGGCGGCGCGACCGCGCAGTTCGGAGGAGGCGGCCTCCCCGTAGATGTGGCGCAGCACGGGTACGGCGTCGGCGGCGACCAGCCGCCCCGCACCGTCGACCAGCGACCCGAGCCCGGTACCGCTGACCCCGCGGACGGAGATCCAGCGGCGCAGCCCGGCGACCACCAGCGGAGCGTCGGACGGCTCCCCCGCGTCGGCGAGCAGCTTGACGGCGGCCTCGCCGAGCGCGCTGTCCGCACCGCCGGTGGCCGGGTCGGCCCAGCGGCGGGCGTGCGTCAGGACCTCGGGGCCGCGCATCCGGCCGAGCAGTTCCAGGGCGGCGCGCACGATCCGGTCGTCCACGTCGACGGCGGCGGCCTCGATCAGCTCGGCGGCGGCCGGGTCGCGCTGGTCGACCAGGTAGCGCAGGGCGGCCCGGCGGGCGCCGGGCAGGCCGCCGCGAGCGGCCTCCAGCACGGCGGGGCGGTCCTCGGGCCGGACCACGGCGGTCAGACACCTGGCGGCCGCGGCGGCGCGGCGGTCCACGGCGTCGGGTCCGGCCGGATCGGCGGTGTCCTGCGCGGGCTCGGGCCGGCCGTCGGGGCGGCCGAGGAAGGCGCCGGCCCCGAGGGCGCCGAGGTCCCCCTGATCGGCCCAGGCCAGGACGTCGGCGGTGGACCAGCCCGGGGTGACGCCGCCGCGGTTGAGCTGGCGCTGCCACAGGTCGAAGGGGGACTGCTCGCTGGCCGCCGCCACCCTGGGGTGGTAGGCCGCCCACAGCCGCCAGGGCCGGGGCTCGTAGGCGTTGCGGATGAACTCGCGCAGCTCGGCGTCGCCCTCGGGGCCCGGCGCGAAGCGGTCCAGCACGGCGGTGCCGAGCAGCAGCAGGCCGCGGTCGTCGTCGCGCAGCGCGAGCTCGTCGAGGGCCCAGGCCCAGTTGGCGCCGGTGGCGGTGTACTCGCGCAGCATCAGCAGCGCGTCGCGCCGGCCGTACGCGGCGAGGTGGCCCAGGACGGAGAGGGCGAGGCCGGTGCGGTTCTCGTCGTCGCTGACGAGGTCCTCGGCGGAGTGGAGGTGGTCCTCGATGCCGTCGAGGGGGGCCTCCAGCTCCATGTAGAGGCGGGCGTAGTAGAGGGAGCGGCTCTCGACCTGCCAGTCGGCTCGCGGATCCCTGGTGACGCACTCCTCCAGCGCGGCGATGGCCTCGGTACGGTCGGCGGCCAGCGCGTGGAGCTGCCCGTCACCGCGGCCTCGCTGCAGGAGGCCGAGGAGGCTGGCACTGGGTGCTATCACTGGCTCGAACATGAGGTCAGCATCCGTTGCGGCGGTCGTAGTGGCAACGGGATTTCCGTCGCCGGGGTCTGTGGTCGGTACTGCGGTGGGCGCCCGGGCGCCGGAATCACCGAAGGTTACCGCCTCGGACCCCCGTCCGCACACAGGGCGACGAAGGCTCCTGCCACAGTGGCATATGCCACGGGTATTTTGCCTGCGATATGTCCAAATCGCCCGCAGGGGTGAGGGCGCTGTGCGACAGTCTTCTCACCACCGACGGCCCGTGCGCAGCGGGCCCTGAGCGATGGACCTGCCATGAACATGCCCTTGGCTCCCGCCCGCCCGCCGGACACCGCCACGGTGGACGGCGCCCCGGCGGGCGCGACGGACGACGGCGCCTGCGGCGAAACGGGCGGCGACGCCGACAGCGGAACGGACGGCAGAGTGGACGGCACGGCGCAGGAGCCGTCCAACCCCGGCCACGGACCGGGCGCCGGTGGCGATCTCGACAACGTCATCGGCTCAGCCGAATGGGACCTCCTCACCGACCGCGTCCACTGGGACGCGGAAACCTACCTGCTCCTCGGCTGCGACCCGGACAAGGGCCCGCTCAGCCTCGACCGGCTGCCCGACCGCCTCCCCGAGGCGGACCGGCCGGTGCTGCGCCGGATGATGACCGACGCCCTGGTGCACGGCCGCACCTCCGCCGGCACCCTGCGGATCCGCCGGACCGGCGCCCCGCACGCCGACGTCGAGTGCGCGGGCGAGCCCGTCCTCGGCGCGGACGGCACCGTCACCGCGCTGCGGATGCTGCTCCGGCCGGCGCCGCCGAACTGACCTGGGCCACCCCGGGTCCACCGGGCTCACCGGGTCCACCGGGCTCACCGGGCCCACGATTCCCGGCACCGCCGACGCACGACCGCGGGCCGGCCGCCTCAGGACCGCTTCGGCCGGTTCTTCGTGTCCGCCGTCCGCAGCTCCCGCCCCAGCTCGGCCCGCAGCTCGTCCACCACCGGTAGCCCCCGGTAGCGCACGGTCAGCCGGTACATCTCGCGCAGCCGGTCCCAGGTCCGGTGCGAGGAGTTCTGGCCGATCAGGTTCATCACCATCTTCGCCTGGAACTCCGCCGCGTCCGGCTCGCCGGTCAGCCAGTGCACCGAGGCCAGGGTGATCCGGTCGAACAGCGCCGAGCGCAACTGCCCGGTGCCCTCCCGCAGGGTGATCACCCGCTCCGCGTGCCGCTGCGCCTGCGGGGCCGCCGACGGGTCGTGCTCGGCGAGCGTGCGCAGCACCAGCGCCTGCATGCCGCGCAGTTCGGCCTCGTCGAACACCTGCATCCAGGACGGCGGCGGCTCCGGCACCCCCTCGGCGAACAGCTCCTCGGCCTCCCCGAGCAGCCGCCAGGTGTCCTGGGAGTGCCCGATCGAGGCATGCGCCCAGGCCTCGACGGTGTTCAGCATCGCGCGCGTTCTCGGCAGCACCCGGCCGCCCGCCGCCTTGGCCGCCGACATCAGGTCGATCGCGTCGTCGGCCCGGCCCAGGTGGACCATCTGCCGCGCGGCCCGGGAGATCGCCTCGCCGGCCCGCGGCCGGTCGCCGGCCTCCTTGGCCGACTCCGCCGCGATCATGAAGTACCGCTGGGCGGTGGGCTCCAGGCCCACGTCGTGCGACATCCAGCCCGCCAGCACCGCCAGGTTGGCCGCGACCAGCCACAGCCGCTGCTCCACCACGGGCGCGTGCCGGTGCGTCAGCAGTCCGCCGACCTCGTTGAGTTGACCGACCACCGCCTTGCGCTGGAGTCCGCCGCCGCGCGCCGCGTCCCAGGCGCGGAACACCTGCACCGAGCGCTCCAGCGCCTCCACCTCGTCGAGCCCCACCGGGCCCGCGTCGTACACGTCCACCACCGGGCGCGCCCCGCCCTGGGTGATCACCTGGCGCGGCCCGGGGACGGAGGCCGCGTACGCGACCGCGTCCCCCCCGAGCCAGCCCTTCAACGAATCGGCGATGACCGTTCCGGCCGTGAGCGCGGCGCCCGCGCCCACCAATCCACGTCGGTTCAGCATGAGGTCCATTCCCGTGAACTCGGTGAGGACCGCGGCCGTTCGATCCGGCGACCATGGCACTGCTGCGGACGGCGCCGCTCCGGACCTGGTGGGCCGGTGTCGTTCCAGACCGAGGTCCTCAGTGGTGACGACACGGCCGAGCCGCTCCGTGAACACGGCCGCCAGCACCCTCGGGACCGGATCGCGGGGGATCTCCCCCTGCTCGATCCAACGCCGTACCCTCGACGTGTCGGTGGACAGCTGCTGCTGACCCATCGCGGCACCCCGACGGTTGACCAGCCGCGCGAGTTCGCCCTTCGACCATCCGGTCAGGACGAACAAATCAGCGAGTCGGGTGTTGGGTTCCCTGCTCAACGAAGCCCCCAGGTTCCTCGGCTGCTTCGAGGCTAGAGGCTCCGGCAAGTGCCAGGCGAGCATTCGCCACCGTTCGCCAGGGCCCGCCAGACTACTAAGCCAGTGCGCGGTGGGTGTGTTGTAGGGGTGCGCCACCTCGCCCCCGGGTCGGGCGGCGTCCCACCAGCGTCGGGGCATTCCCCCGACCGTGGCACGGGACGCTCCCGGTCCTCACCCGAGGGGGTGGCGCGGCCGGGTGGCGCGGGGGCGCCGGGCACGGCCACGGCAGTCCGGCCGACCGTACTCCCCAGGGTGCGGAAGGCTGGAGCACCGCCGTCGACAGGGTCCTCTCGACCCCGCGTCCGTGCCCGGCGCCCGCGCACCACCCACCGCACCGAGCCAGGGTCGCCGTCACGCCAGGAAGCACGCGGCACCGGCCCTCCCCGCACCGCGGGGCGCACCCGCCGACGGACTGAAAGGGACCACCCTCACCCCATGTACTCCTCAGCGACGACCCCCACGCCCACCGCGACCCGCTCCGCGCTGCGCCCCCCCACCGCAGCCGCCGGCCGTCCCTGCCCGAAGCAGGTGCCCCCGTCGAGCCGCCCGGTGGCTCCGCACGGCACCGACGGCCGGTCCACGGACGCCCGGGTCCCGGCCGGCCGTACGGCGCTGGGGCTGCGCGGCCCCGAGTCGGCCCCGCCCGTCGGCGGCCGACTGCCGCTGGCCCGTCAGGCCGACGGCCGGGTGCTGCGCCAGCCGCACCGGCCCGGCCAGGTCGGCGGCCCCGAGCGGATCGACCCGTCGGCGCTGCAGACCCCGGCCGTACGGGCCGCGCTGGCGAGCGTCGCGCGGATATGTCCCGCGTTCACCCCGCGCCAGGTGCTGCGCGAGGGCAGCCGCCACATCCTGGTGGCGGGCACCATCGGGCGGGCCCCGGTGGTCGCCAAGTGCCTGGCGCCGCAGGCGGTGCGGAGTGGGCACTTCGAGCAGCTGGTGGCCGACTTCCACCACGAGGTCGCGGTCTACCGGGCGTTCGTCCGGCACCGCCCGCCGGTGCGGCTGCCCCGGCTGGTCGCCGCCGACCACGACCGCTGCGTGCTCGTCATGGAGCGCGTGCCCGGCCGGCCGGCCGCGCGGGAGCGCCACCCGGTCAACGCGCCCACCCCGGGCGAGGTGCGGGCGCTGCTGACGGCCGTCCGCACGCTCAACCTGTGGCGGCCGCCGACCGACGTGTTCCAGCCACGCATGGACTACCCGATGGAGATCGCCCGCTACCACTCGGTGGGCCAGCTCACCGACCGGGACGCCGGCGACCTGCGCGGCCTGCTGCACGGCCTCGGCCACACCCCGCTGCAGCTCTGCCACGGCGACGCCCTGCTCAGCAACATGCTGCTGGCGCCGTCCGGCCCGGTGCTGGTCGACTGGGAGCAGGCCGGCTGGTACCTGCCCGGCTACGACCTGGCGGTGCTGTGGAGCGTGCTGTCCGGCGACACCGCGGCACGCCGCCAGATCAGCCAACTCGCCCAGAGCGGCGGCACGCTGGCCCGGGACGCGTTCCTGGTCAACCTCGTGCTGGTGCTGATGCGGGAGATCCGGCTGTACGACGTGCCGGGCGCCGGCGAGGAGCAGCGGATCATGATCCGCCGGCTCTACGACGACGCCGCGCTCGCCCGCCGGGCCGTCCGGGCCGCGGTCGGCACCCGCTGACCGGCCTGGGCTTGGCTGAACAATTCCCGCCGCGCGCGACGCGGATTGTTCAGCCAAGCCCTCAGGGCCCGGACCGGCCCTGGTCGCCCTACGGCCGGCCGCCGCGTTCCAGGGCGGCCCGGCCCGCGGCCTCCAGGACGGCCTCGTCCGGGGCGAGGTGCACCCGGCTGCTCAGCACGTCCCGCAGGTAGCGCTCCAGCGGGTGACGTCGGCTCAGGCCAGGATTGCCGGTGAGCGACACGGCCTGTTGGACGGCCGTCGTCGCGGCCCGGGTGGCCAGCAGGTGGGCCGGTCCGGTCCGGGCGACCGCGTCCGGCTCGCCCCGGTCCACCCGGGGGGCCAGCCCCTCGACCAGTTCCTCGGCGCCGATCAGCTGGGCCTCGATCTCGCCGAGGGCGCAGCGGTAGCGGGGCAGGGTGCCGAGCGGCTCGGTCAGATTGGCCGGAGTGCGCTGGTTGAGGAAGCGGACCAGCCAGGACTGGGCGGCGCGGGCGACTCCGATCGCCACCGCGGAGAGCGCCAGATCGTGCCAGGCGAGGGAGAGTTCGGCGGCCCCGGCCGCCGGGCCGGCGGAACCCGCCGCTCCACCGGGCGCGGTGAGGCCGAGCGCGAGATCGGCCGGTACCCGGACCTGCTCCAGCAGGACGTCGTGGCTGGCGCTGGCCCGCAGGCCGAGCTGGTCCCAGGTCGGGTCGATCTCCAGGCCCTCGCTCTCGCCGCGGACCAGGAAGGTCCCGACCCGCGGCTCCGGCTCGTCGGTCCGCGCGGTCACCGCCATCCAGGCCAGCGCCTCGGCGCCGGTGCAGTACGTCTTCCGGCCCGTCAGCAGCCAGCCGTCGCCGTCCCGTCGGGCCACCGTCCCGGGCAGCGCGCCGGGGCGGCCCCCGGGCTCCGCGCGCAGCGTGTTGACCAGGGCCGGTCCGCGCCGGGACTCGGTGAGCAGGCGCCGGTAGCCGGCCGTCGGCCAGGCGCCGCGGCGGCCCTGCTCGGCGTGCTGGAGCAGCGTGAAGGCGGTGACCACGGCCACCGAGGCATCCCCGCGCCCGAGTTGGGCCAGCACCCGGACGGTGTCGGCGAGCGTGCCGCCGGGGCCGCCGTACCGCTGGGAGACGGTCAGGGTGAGCAGGCCGGCCTCGTGCACCGCCTCGATGCCCTGGTACGGGAAGGTGGCGTCACGGTCGTGCTCCTCGGCGCGGGCGGAGAGCAGGTCGACCACCCGGGGCAGCCCGGCGAGGGCGTCGGCGACCGCCGAGCGGTCGGGCGCGGTGTGGCCGGAAGCGGTGTGGCCGGAAGCCGACGCCGCCCCGGTGGCCGAGGGCGGGGTGGCCGGTGGCTCGGTGGTCTGGGACGCGGCGGACGGGCGGTCCGCGGGCGAACGGTCGGCAGCGGTGGTCGTCATGGTGCTGGGGCCTCCGGGCGGCAGCGTGGGCTCGGCGAATGCGGGCGGCACGCCGGACGGGCGCGCGGTACCGGCTCGGCGGCTCCGGAGGTCGGTTCACGGCCCGCCCCCGGGTTCGGAGCCGGCCACGAACAACCGGCCGCCCGCCGCCTCGGGGACGAATCCCCTCAGTGGCCCGGACACACCGCGCTGGCGGTGCGCCGCAGGTCCAGGTAGCTGCGGCGGGTCAGCAGCGGGAGACGGCACGACATGTTCGCGACTGTACGAACCTGTGATCGAAGCCGTCAAGCAGCGTCCGGGCCCCGGTCGGGGCGCCGGTCAGCCCTGCTGGAACATGTCGGCCGGGAGCGGCTTCAACAGCTGATACAGGTCGTCCGAAATCGGTCGGTCCCAGGACGCGATGGTGACCTGGACGCCGTCGCTGCGCCCGAACTGCGCGCAGAACACCCGCTCCTCGCTGACCTTGACCTTCTTCACGATCAGCAGGTCGTCCCCGAGCATCACCGGGAAGTCCTCGGCCGAGACGAAGTCGACCGGCTCGTCGTTCTCCAGCGCCGCGAGCAGCTGCCGCACCTCGAAGGGCACGCTGTCGCCGGTCTCCCGGGCGGGCGAGCCCTCGGGGAGGTTGCCGATGAACATCGCCGGGCCTCTGCCGCCGAACAGGTCGTAGCGCAGGAAAATCCCCTGGCAGGAGCCGTCCGGGCCGGTCATCATGGCCGCACCGAAGTCGCCGGGCCAGTCGCCCGGGTCCATCGCGAGCACGTCGAAGTCCGGGCCGGCGGGCTGTCCGGAGCGACGGCGGAGAAAAGACATGGGAACATCGTACGTGTCCGGCACACCGCGCTCGCGAGGTGGGTGGGGCACCGGCGGGAGATCGACGCTCAGAGACCAATGTTGACTCTGAGCAACCGTCCGGGCTACGTTCGGTTCTGCACGACAGCCGTTCTGGGTTTCACCCTCCGGGGGGACGGCATGTCGCAACGCGGCCCTACACGCGTTTCCCTCACTGTGCACATTGTCGTGCCGAACTGCCGAGCACCCAGCTTCGTCGTCGCACACAGCACAGCACACAAGCCAACAGTTCCATGCACCACAAGCCAGATCCGCGGGGCCCCGGCCCGTCGCTCCCGTGGATCTTGCCCGGGACGCCGCCGCGTGGGGGCGTGCGGGTCCCGAGCAAACGGTGTCGTCGTCGAGTCGCTCTCGGCGTCGACGCCAGCCTCCCGGCGACTGCCGGCCCCTCGTGGGCCGGGACCGGCCGACGCACCCCCGGTGCGCAGGGGATGACTGGGAGGATGGCCTGGCAACGCTGCCGGGCCGCACAGCAGGCGCCGTGTCTGGCCGCGTGGGGGCGGTGGGCACGGCGTCTGCCTGTGCTCATACTCTGAGCTGCGTTTGTCTAACAGTCAACAGAAATTCTGACGGGGCACGCTCAATAGATCATCAGTTGTGATGTTCGGGGCCGAAATCGACCGCGGAGCGGGCCCCGTACCACTGGGGCCCGCTCCGCGGTCGTGCGACGATGGCTCGCGGCTCAGGTGAGGTCGAACTCGCCGTCCCGGGCGCCGAGCACGAAGGCCCGCCACTCCCCCGGCGTGAACACCAGGACCGGGCCGTCCTCCTGGCGACCGTCCCGCATCCCGATGTACCCGTCCACGAACGCGATCTGGACATCCCCGACGCCCTGGCTGCTGCACAGCCACTTCGCCCCGGTGAAGTCCACCTTCGGCTTCCCGCTCGGCGCCAGTTCAGGCTGTGCGCCGCCCGCTTCCACGTCGATCCCGCTGTTGACTGCCACTACCCGGTCTCCTCCCGACGGCGTTCCCGGCCCAGCCTAGCCACACCCGCCCGCCCCGGTCAGCGGGTTGACGAGGACTCCATCAGCCGGGCACCGACGCCGCCGCGGGCCCGCTCGACGCGTGTCCCGCCGGTCGGAGGCCGCAGGAGCTGCCAGAGTGCATGGCAGCGTGCGGGAACGCCTCCGCCGACCGTACGCGGGCCCTCGGCGGCCCGCACCGGCCCGCACCGGCCCGTGCCGACCCCGACCGCCGCTGCCCCGCCCACCGACCACCCGTCAACCGCCCACCACCGCCCACAGGGAGCAGCCGATGAGCCGCCGGGACGGCACCCGCGCCGATGTCATCCCCATCTCCGACGCGCCCTCGGCCCACCCCCCGGCGCCCCGCACGCCACCCGCGCCCGCCACCCTGCCCCGGCCGTCCTCCGGCCGGCCCGCCGCGCACGGCCGGGTCGGGGTCGTCCTGGTGTCGCACAGCCAGGAACTGGCCACCGCCGTCCGCACCCTGGCACTCGCACTGACCGGATCCGACTCCCCCGCCCCGATCGCCGCGACCGGCGGGGAGCCGGCCGGCCCGGGCATCAGCGCGGTGCTGGTGGCCGCCGCCACCCGCCGGGTCGACCAGGGCCACGGGGTGGTGGTGATCGCCGACCTGGGCAGCGCCGTCACCACCGTGCGCGCCCTGCTGTCCGACGCCGACGAGCACGGCCTCCCGTTCCCGGTCCGGTTCGCGAACGCGCCGTTCGTCGAGGGCGCGGTGGCCGCCGCCGCCACCGCCACCGCGGGTGGCGACCTCGCCGCCGTACTGGACGCCGCGGAGGAGGCCTACCGGCAGTACAAGGGCTGAGCGGGCCGTGCCACGGTTTCCGCCCACGCGGGGTGACCGGACGGCTACCATCGGCACAGGCCCGGGCTCCCGGCCCGCCCGGGGCGGGGAGGCGAGCATGCGGACGGTCCGTCACACGGTCAGGGGCGCTCCTTGCCCTCCCAGGCGAAGACCGCCGGGCCCTCGCACTCCAGTGCGTGGCGCAGCCGCTCGTGCTCGACCTCGATCATCGGCGGCAGCCCGTCCAGCGGGAACCAGCCGACCTCCAGCGACTCGTCGTCGTTCACCCTCGCCTCGCCGCCGACCGCCCGGCAGCGGAAGGTCAGCACCAGGTACTGCGTCACGTCGCCGTTCGGGTAGGTGACCTGCGGCGAGACGGTGGCCGAGACGAGCAGCTCGGGCACGACCACCACTCCGGTCTCCTCCAGGCACTCGCGCACCACGGCGTCGGCGGGCTGCTCACCGGGGTCGAGGATGCCGCCCACCGGTGCCCACCGCCCGTCGTCGGCCCGTCGGGCCAGCAGGACCCGGTCGTGGTCGTCCAGCACGACGGCGACGACGGCGCTCAGCCAGAGCGGACGGGTGCCCACCAGGGCGCGGAGTTCGGCGAGGAACGCGGGAATGGCCATGCGTCGCAGCCTATCGAGCCACCGGGGCGGGGCGGCGGGCCGGTGGCGGCCCGCGACCGCGCCGCCTCACCGCACGAGGTCCCCCTCCGGGCGCAGCAGGGCCAGGACGGTCAGCCCGAGGATCCTCAGGTCGAGCCGGAGCGAGCGGTGCTCCACGTACCAGAGGTCGAGTTCGGCCCCGTCGGGCCGGGCGAGCGGGCGGCGGGCCTGGAGTTGGGCCCAGCCGGTCAGACCGGGTCGGACGTCGAGCCGGCCGCGCTCGCGGCCGGAGTAGCGGACCACCTGGTCCGGGCGGGCGGGCCGGGGGCCGATCACCCCCATCTCGCCGCGGGCGACGTTCCACAGCCGGGGCAACTCGTCCAGGCCGGTCCGGCGGAGCAGGGTGCCGAGCCGTCCGCCGCGGCTGGTCCGGAAGCGGAGGATCTGGAACTCCCGGCCGTGCCGTCCGGTCCGAGTCAGCCGCAGGAGCACCGGGCCGCCCGCCGTGCAGCGGAGCAGGCCGGCGATGACCAGGGCCAGCGGGAGCGCGACGATCCCGGCCAGGGCGGCGAGGGCGAGGTCCCCGCCGCGTCTCATCTCGGTCCGCTGTCCGGTTCGGACACGACGCTGCCGCCCATCGCTCCCCCTCCGCGGCGCCGTCGAGCCGCAAGAACGCATTCACAGTATGAGGCGCCATGGAGCCGCCGCCCGGGAATGGTGAAAGAGGTGAGCAGAACATTGTCCGACAGGCCGAAATTCGGTCGATCTGACCAATATCGCTCGATCCGCCGCCCGGAATGCCGAGGGCAATCGAACTACAGCCGTCCGCCGAGGCGCTCGGGCCGTCAGGCGGGTGAGTCAGGCGGCCAGGCGGTCAGGCGGTCAGAGCGCCGCACCCCGGCGGTAGCGCAGCAGCCCGAACGCGATCCGGCCGAGCAGCAGCACGCCCGCGGCGAGGCAGCCGGCCACCGCCATCGCCCAGGCCGGACCGTCACTGTCCGGAACGATCACCGCCACCACGATGCCCAGCGCCAAGCAGGCCAAGCCCACCACGGCGAGCAGGAGCTGGTGGGTGACCAGGGCTCCACCGCTCCACGCGCGGGCCATCCGGGTCGCGCCGTGCAGGTGGAATGGATCACGGTCCGCATCTGCCATGAGCCCAAGGTACCCCCGACGGGCGCCGGCGGCAGCCCGCAGGGAGTGATCGTTCGGCCACCCGGCGCGACCGGCCCACAGCCCTCGCCGCGGGCCCCGCCGAAGCCCTTCCGATCCGGCCCCGGTCGTGCATTCCGGCTCCACAATCAGTCCACGAAAAATCCTCGTCCCCCCGGTACAACCATCCGCTCGGTGCAGCGGTCTCAATGGCATTGAGCGATCCAGGAGCCGTTCGCGGGAAGGGTGCGAGCCCCCACCGCGGACCGGAATACCCAGGGGCCGGAGCCGCCGCCCCCTGGAGTCGGAGGCCGGGCTCCGTCCTCCGGCGGTACCGCCACGCCGCTCGGCGACCGAGGGGGAACCGTGCCGCAGTCCCAGTCCACCACGTCGATCTCCATGGCCCCCACCAGGCCCGCCGCGGTCGTCAGCACGCTGACGTCGGCCACCGGCCGCCGCCGCCCGCCCGCCGAGAGGGGCCGGCCCTCCCCCGAGCCGGGTCGGCCGGACGCGCGGGGCGAATGGCTGCGGTTCGCCCCCGTCCAGCCGCTGTTCCGCGCCCGCGCCGCACAGCGCCTCGCCGTGCTCGCCTACCACGGCGTCACCGACCACCGGTCCTTCGGCGCCCAGCTCGACCGGCTGCGAAGACTGGCCACCCCGGTCTCGCTCACGGCCGTCCTGCAGGCCGTCACCGAACAGCGGCCCCTGCCGCCCCGCAGCGTCCTGGTCACCTTCGACGACGCCGACCGCAGCGTCCTCACCCACGCCCTGCCCGCCCTCGACGCCCGCGGCATCCCAGCCACCGCGTTCGTCATCTCCGAACTCATCGGCACCGAGCGCCCCTTCTGGTGGCACGAGGCCGACTTCCTCGCCCGGCACGGCGGCCGCGCCCGCTCGCTCGACTGCGGGCACCCCTCGCAGCTGCTCCCCCGGCTCAAGGCCATGCCCGACCCCGACCGGCGGCGCAGCCTGCACGAGCTACGGGTCAGCGCCGACCGCCGGCCGCCCCGCCAGGAACAGCTCACCCCCGCCGACCTGCTCGCCCTGCGCGACGGCGGCGTCGCCATCGGCAACCACACCCAGGGGCACCCCTGTCTCGGCCGCTGCGACGACGCCACCGTCCGGGCCGAGATCACCGGCGCCCACGAGGCCCTCACCCGCTGGCTCGGCGAACCCCCCATCGCCTTCGCCTACCCCGACGGCGGGCACGACCCGCGGGCTGAAACCGTCCTGCAGGAGCTGGGCTACCGTCTCGGCTTCCTCTCCGACCACCGGCTCGGCCCGCGCATACCCTCGCACCCCCTCCAGATCAGCCGGCTCCAGGTCGACTCCACCACCAGCACCCGGCGCTTCGACACCATCCTCTCCGGCCTGGAACCCGCCTACCGCCGCTGGCGCCGCCAGGCCGTCGCCTGACCGTCGCCTGACCGGCCGCGCCCGGTACGCGGGAAGTCGGCGGGGCCGACTTCCCGCTCCGGCGGGCTTCGGGGGGCCAATCTGAGCCCCACGGCCACCCAGGCCGAGGGGCCAAGATGTGCCCTGCAGTACCAGGTATGGCTGGTACGGCCGGGACACCCCGGGGATGACGGTCAGGAGCGAAACCTGGCCCAACGGCGTGCCGCACAACCTGCGGCCTTCTTCGCCCTGGCCCGACCATCGGGGATCGGGGATCGGGGATCGGGGGCAAAAGATCTTCCTGCCGCACACCCGGACGCCTCCGATGGCAGCCAGCGGGTAAAAGTTAGTCCCACGGCATCCGGGCGCGACTCCTGCGCCGGCAGGAGGCGGGAGCGGTGAGCGCGGTGAGCCCGGTCAGCGGGCGCCGAGGGCCGGAGCGGGCGTGGGGCCGACGGCCGCGAGCAGACCGATGCCCCGGCACCGCAGTCCGCGGTGGCCCGGGCCGCCGCAGGGCTCGGCGAGCATGCCGTCGATCACTGCGAGGTCCCCGGCGACGGCGCTGCCGGTCACGCCGACAGCGGGCTGCGCGTCAAAGCGGCGAGGGCCTGCCCCTCGGGGTAGAGCAGCGCGGCCGCGGGGAGGGCGGCGGGGGTGCCGGCGTGGAGCACGGTGAGGGTGCCGGCGCCGGTGCGGGTGGGGTCGGCGACGCGGCGCAGGGCCTGGGCGGCGACGGCGTCGGCGGAGCCGTGCAGGGTGAGCGCCGGGGAGGCGGTGGGGGCGACGGCGGCGCGGATGCGGTCGGCGACGAGTTCGTAGTGCGTGCAGCCGAGCACGATCGCGGCGGTGCCGGCCGGTGTGCGGGCGGCGGCGGCGGCGATGGCGGCGGTGATGGCCGCGTCGTCGCCGTGCTCGACGGCGTCCGCGAGGCCGGGGCAGGCGACCTCGGTCACGTCCGCCGGGCCGCCGAAGTCTCGGATCAGGCCGCGCTGGTAGGCGCTGCCGGTGGTGGCCGGGGTGGCCCAGATGGCGACCGGGCCGCCGAGGGCGGCGGCCGGCTTGATGGCCGGGACGGTGCCGATGACGGGCAGCCCGGGCTCGAACTCGGTGCGGAGGGTGGCGAGCGCGTGCACGGAGGCAGTGTTGCAGGCGATGACCAGCGCGTCCGGTTCGAGCGCCGCGGCGGCGAGCACGCAGCCGCGGGCGAGGTCGGTGACCTCTTCGGGCGTGCGCGGCCCCCAGGGCATCGAGGCCGGGTCGGAGGAGAGCACCAGATCGGCGTCCGGGCGCACCTTCCGAAGGGCGACGGCGGCAGCCAGCAGGCCGATTCCGGAGTCCATCAGTGCGATCTTCACGGGGCAAGACTTTAGTCGATCCGCCCGATCGGGCCTGTTCTGCGGCAGACTGCCGGGGTGACCGTCCTGCTGTGGATCGCCGCGTCCTCCCTGCTGGTCTGGCTCTGGTTGGCGTGCTGCCACGGGCTGTTCTGGCGCACCGATGTGCGGCTGCCGCCGCGCCGTCCGCCGACTCGCTGGCCGCAGGCGGCGGTGGTGGTACCGGCCCGGGACGAGGCGCAGGTGCTGCCGGTGAGCCTGCCGACGCTGCTGGCGCAGAAGTACCCGGGGCGAGCGCGGGTGATCCTGGTGGACGACCACAGTTCGGACGGCACGGGCGCGCTGGCGGCGGAGCTGCGGACGATGGACGGGCTGGAGCTGACCGTCACCACGCCTCCCCCACTGCCGCCGGGATGGACGGGCAAGCTGTGGGCGCTGCGGCACGGGGTGGAGCTGGCCGGTCCGGACGTCGAGTACCTGCTGCTGACGGACGCGGACATCGCGCACGGGCCGGACTCGCTCGCGGAGCTGGTGGCGGCGGCGGAGTCCAACGGGCTGGACCTGGTGTCGCAGATGGCCCGGCTGCGGGTGGAGACCGGCTGGGAGCGGCTGATCGTGCCGGCCTTCGTCTACTTCTTCGCGCAGCTGTACCCGTTCCGCCGGAGCAACCGGCCCGGTGGCCGGACGGCGGCCGCGGCGGGCGGCTGTTCGCTGGTGCGGCGGGAGGCGCTGGAGCGGGCGGGCGGGGTGGCCGCGATCCGGGGCGCGGTGATCGACGACGTCTCGCTGGCCCGGGCGGTGAAGTCCTCGGGCGGGCGGACCTGGCTGGGGCTGGCCGGGGAGGTGGACAGCGTCCGTCCGTACCCGCGCCTGGAGCAGTTGTGGCGGATGGTGTCGCGCAGCGCGTACGCCCAGTTGCGGCATTCGCCGCTGCTGCTGCTCGGGACGGTGCTGGGGCTGGCGCTGGTGTACCTGGTGCCGCCGGTGACGACGGTGGCCGGACTGGTCGCGGGGGTGCCCGCGGCGGCGGCGGTGGGCGGGGCGGCCTGGGCGCTGATGGCGGGCACGTACCTGCCGATGGTGCGGTACTACCGGCAGCCCGCGCCGGCCGTGCTGCTGCTGCCCTTCACGGCCGGGCTGTACCTGCTGATGACGGTGGACTCGGCGGTGCAGCACTGGCGCGGCCGGGGCGCGGCGTGGAAGGGCCGGACGTACTCGCGGGCGTGAGGGTCCCGGGCCCTGAAGGCCTGATTCGCGGGCGCGGCAGGCCTGGTGGCTCCATACTGCTCGGATGGACCGACAGCTGATCTCCCGCCTCGCCCATGCCCACCACCCGATCGCCGCGCCGCTCACGGACGAGTCGGTGGCCCGGCTGCTGGACCGCGCGACCGCCGGGACGGACGCCGGCCTCGCGCTGGACCTCGGCTGCGGCGAAGGGGCGTGGCTGGTCCGGGCACTGGCGGCGCGCCCGCACTGGCGGGCGGTGGGAGTGGACCTCGACGCGGCCGCGCTGACCCTGGCCAGGGAGTCGGCCGAGGCGCTCGGGGTGGTCCGCCGGATCGGCCTGCACCACGTGGACGCCCGGGAGTTCAGCTCCGCCGAGCCCTTCGACCTGGTGCTGTGCGTGGGCGCCACCCACGCCTTCGGCGGGCTGCTGCCCACGCTGGCGGCGGCCCGCGAGCACCTGGCCCCGGGCGGCCGGGTGCTGGTCGGCGAGGGCTTCTGGGAGCGGGAGCCGTCCCAGGCCGCGCTGGACGGGCTGGGCGTGGCCCGGGACGACTACGCGGACCTGGCGACCACCACGGACCGGGTGATGGCGGAGGGCTGGACGCCGGTGTCCGGGTACGTGAGCAGCCCGCAGGAGTGGGACGACTACGAGTTCGCCTGGACGGGCACGCTGGCCGCGTGGGCGTTGGACCACCCGGACCACCCGGACGCGGCGCCCGCCCAGGAGGCGGCGGACCGGCACCGGCAGGAATGGCTGCACGGCTACCGGGGGACGTTCGGCTTCGTCACGTACCTGCTGCGCCAGGACTGAACCACCGGCCGGAGCGCGCCACTTCCGTGTGCGGCGCGCTCCGGCCGGTGCGCACGACCGACGGGCAGGACCGGCGCCAGGTCACCGCCCAGGCGGGCGGCGGGCGTCAGTTCCCGCGCAGCTGCTCCTGCTGGACCAGGTAGTCCAGCACCGCGGGCATCTCCTCGACGCCGCCGGCCTTGGTCGGCGAGGTCCGGTACTCGCCCTGGACGACCACCGTCGGCAGCTCGTTGACGCCGTAGCGGACGAACTCGGCGGCGGCCCCGTCGACCGACCGCGCCACGCCGGGGGAACGGTACGCCTGACGGAAGAGCTGGGCGTCCGCGCCGTGTCGCACCGCCCAGTCGGTCGCGGTGGCCTCGGTGGTGAGGTCGGCCTTCTCGGTGTGAACCGAGCGGAAGGCGCTGGTCTGCAGGCGCTCGACCAGGCCCAGGCGCTCCAGCGTGAAGTACAGGCGCGCGTGGCCGCGCTGCACGCCCTCATCCTGGCTGTTGGGCCAGATCGCCGGGACACGCCGCAGGGCGACGTCCGCACGGTGCTTCGAGGCCCAGGCCTGCAGGGGCTGTTCGAGTTGCTGGGAGTGACCGCAGTCGTACCAGAAGAACTCGACCGCCTCGGTGCGGGCGCTCTCGCGCACCGGCTGGGGATGGTCGAGCTTGACGAACTGGGCACCCTCGGACGGGGATTGGTGGGTCACTGCGCCGGCCTGGACGGGGGATACGGCGATCCCGGCGGCGACGACGAACAGGACGGTGGAGCGCAGCAGCGACTTCGAGTTCACACCGCGCAGTGTGCTGGTGACGGTTCGTTACCGTCGAGTCGGCCCGAGCGGGCAGGCCCGGATTCGCCCGATCGGCGCAGCCGGGCCGTCTTCCGGACCGTCCGGGCTGTCCGGGCTGTCCGGGCCGCCACGATGGTCCTGCTGGTCGGGGCCGCGACGCCGCCGGAGCCGCCCGGGCCGCCGAGGCCACCGGGCCCGTCACGGGCCGGGGCGCGCCCCCGCCCCGCCGCCCGCCCACACCTCGGCGACCAGCCGCTGCCAGGCGTCCACCACGGCGCCGAGTTCGAAGTGCTCCAGCGCGTGCGCCCGGGCGGCCGCGCCGAGGCCCGCGCGGTTGCACGCCAGCACCTTGGCCAGCGCCTCGGCGAGGGCGAGCGGGTCCCCCGGCGCGACGAGCGCGCCGGTGGCGCCGTCCCGGACCACCTCGCGCACCCATCCGACGTCGGTGGCGACGGCGGGCACGCCGGCCAGTGCCGCCTCGATCAGCGCGCCGGGCACGCCCTCGCTGTCGCTGGTGAGCAGCAGCGCGTCGGCGGCCCGGTAGAGCGGCGCCGGGTCGGGCAGGGCGCCGAGGAAGTGGGCGCGGGCGGCGGCCGGGTGGCGGGCCAGCGTCTCGCGCAGCGGACCGTCCCCGGCGACGGCGAGTCGGACGTCGGGCAGGCGGTCGAGCACGTCGAGGGCGAGGTCGAGCCGTTTCTCGGGGGCGATCGCGCCGATCCAGGCGACCAGCAGCACGTCCGCGGGCAGGCCGAGCGCGTGCCGGGCGGCACGCCGGTCGGCTCGGCCGTCGGCGGGCGGATAGCTCTCGGCGGCGCGGGAGTTGGGGATCACGTGCACCTTGCCGTCGGGCAGCCGGAACTGCTCCTCCAGGACGGTGCGGGCCTCGGTGGTGAGCGTGGTGACGGCGGCCGCGCGGTGCATCAGCGCGCCGCCGCGCACCCGGCGCAGCCGGTTCGCGGTCCAGTAGCGGGGGTGGCCGACGGAGACGTAGACGAAGGGGGTACGGGTACCGGCCAGGGCGAGGGCGCAGGCCGCCAGGGTGTCCGAACCGTGGGCGAGCACCACGTCGGCGGCGCGGGCGGTGGCGCGCAGCGCCCGCAGGGTGCCGGGGTGCAGGCGGCCGGAGCCGAGGACGGCGGCGGCGTGCAGGCCCGCCGCGTCGGCGTACGTGTCGGGGCGTAAGTCGTACGTGTCGGGGCGCGCGTCGTACGTGTCGGGGCGCGCGTCGTACGTGTCGGGGCGCGCGTCGTACGCGTCGGGGCGTACGTCGTGCGCGGTGGGGCGTACGTCGTGCGCGGTGGGGTGAGCGCCGTGCGCCCCGGTGCACTCCCCGGTGCAGGCCTCGGTCCGGGGCCCGGGGAGGGCCGGCCCGGCGGGCCTCGGGGCCGGGTGCGGGGCGAGGGCGCACAGGGCGGAGGCCTGGCCCCGGCGGCGCAGTTCCCGGTGGAGGTCACGGGCGAAGTTCTGGGCGCCGCCGCGACGTGGCTCGCTGATCAGGTGCAGGACGCGGGGGCGGGTTCCGGCCGGGTCGGCCGACGTATCGTCGGGCATGGACCGACCTTGGCACAGTGCTCCGCGCCGTACAGCCCCTTCGCGCAACCTGGTGGTGGTCCGTGCGACCACGCGAATACACCTGGTGTGCGCGGGTCGGCCGCAGCCGCGCGCCGGTTGCCCCCGTCGTGCGCCCTGTCCCGCCCCCTCCCGCCCTGCCGCACCCCGCCTCGCCCCCGCTCGCCTCGCCGTACCCCCCACTCGCCCCGCCCCGCCCCGCGATCCGCCCCTGGCCGCCGCCCGGGGTCCGCGGACGAACCGCTGGCGGGCCCGCCGACCACCTGCGATGCTGATCACCAGTCAGGGGGCGTCCGGCACGGGAGAACGGGCGCGCCCGCAGCGGGCGGGGGTGGCCGGTGCAGGTGCTTCTGGTGGTCGACAGCGTGAACCGGATCGGCGGGGCGGAGCGTGCCCTGGTCGCGATGGCCCCTCAACTGGTCCGGGCCGGCGTCACGTTGGACGTCGCCTACCTGTACGACTCCCCCGGCGGCTGGCAGCCGGAACTGACCGCGGCGGGCGCCGCCGTGTTCGGGATCGGCCGGCCCACCCGGGCCGGGACGGCCGCCGCGCTGCGCCGGCTGATCCGCGAGCGCCGGCCCGACCTCGTCCACACCGCCCGCCCCGCCTCGGACGTGCTCGGCCGGGCGGCCGCCCTCGCCGCCCGCACCCCGGTGGTCTCCAGCCTGCTCGACCCGGCCTACGGACCGGAGCAGTCGGCCGCGCACGGCGCGAGCCCCTGGCGGATGCGCACCGCGCAGGCCCTGGACGCGGCCACCGCCCAAGGCGCCCGCCGCTTCCACGCACTCACCCGGCACGTCGCCACCACGATGGCGCGGCGGCTGCGGGTGCCCCGGCAGCGGATCGACGTGGTGCCGCGCGGGCTCGACCCGGAGCTGCTGGGCACGGCCACCCCGGAGCGGCGGGCCACCGTACGCGGTGCGCTGGAGCTGGCGCCGGACGTGCCGGTGGTGCTGGCCGCCGGCTGCCAGCAGTACCGGAAGGGCCTGGACGTCCTGCTGGCGGCCTGGCCGGCGGTCCGGCGCGCACAGCCGGGGGCCGTGCTGCTGCTGGCCGGCGCGGCGGGCCCGCAGAGCGGGCGGCTGCGGGCGCTCGCCGAGTCCGCCGGGAGCGTCCGCCTGCTCGGGCCGCGCGAGGACGTGGCCGACCTGATGGCCGCCGCCGACGCGGTCGCCGTACCGTCCCGCTGGGCCGGCCAGGGCGGCACCGCGATCGAGGCGATGGGCGTCGGGGTACCGCTGGTCTGCACGGACGTGCCGGCGCTGCGCGAGACGGTCGGTTCGGAGGACTACGCCCGGCTGGTGGCACCGGAGCGGCCGACCGAACTCGCGGCGGCGGTCCTCGACACGCTGGACGACCGGGCGGCGGCGCGGGTGCGGGCGAAGGCCGCGCGGGCGCGCTTCCTGACCTCGTTCACGCTGCCTCAGGTGTCGGCGCACATGGTCGAGTTCTACGAGCGCGCGCTGCGGGTGCGGCCGCTCTGACCCTCCCGGGGTTTCCGCCGGGGGTGCTACCGGAGCGCGTACGGCAGCCGGATCGACCCGTACGCGGAGCGTCCGGGCGCCGCCCGGACCTGCCGGCACGGCCCGGGGCCGGTTACGCGGATCGGGTGAACGCGGTTGGACCTCGGCCCGGCCCGGTCGGCAGGATGTCCGGCCGGGGCGCCCGTCGCGCCGCCTCATCTCCCCCTTCCCCGTACGGATTTGGAGCCACCCGGTGTTCAAGGGATTCCGCAGCTTCCTGCTGCGCGGAAACGTGGTGGACCTCGCAGTCGGCATCGTGATCGGCGCGGCCTTCACCGCGGTGGTCACCGGGTTCGTCAGCGCCTTCCTCACCCCGCTCATCGGGGTCGCCACCGGCGCCGTCGGCGACTTCACCCAGAAGACCTTCGAGGTGGCCGGCACCCGGTTCCCGTACGGGGTCTTCGTCAACGCACTGATCGGGTTCGTGCTGATCGCCGCGGTGATCTACTTCGCCGTGGTGCTGCCGGTCGGCAGGCTGCAGGCGCGCTTCGAGTCGGCCAAGCCGGCGCCGGTCGCGAAGGTCGACTGCCCGGAGTGCCTGAGCTCGATCCCGGCCGCGGCGAGCCGCTGCTCCTTCTGCACCTCGGAGGTCTCCAGCCGGCCGGGCCTCCCGGCGCAGACGCAGGCGCTGCAGGCGCACTGACCGCAAGCACCGCGGACGCACTGGTCGCGGGCCTCCACGGCCGCTGACAGGGACTTTATTCCCGAAACATTCACGAGCCTCCGCCGCACCTTCGGCGGGGGCTCGAATGCGCCGGCGCACGCCCTGTCCGCAAAGTTTTCTCCGCCGGGTCCGGAACCGTCCACCGCCCGGTCACCGCAAGGGTTCGCGACGCCTCCGTCCGGGCACTGTTCGATCACTGACGGCGCGCCAAGGTTGTCCGGAACTGAACGCCGGTATGTCCGTTCTTCCTACTTTCGAAACCTTTGTGCGAGCGAAGACTGTGTAAACACTCGAACTGCTCCCCCTCCCGCTCTCCTCAGCAGGCTCGTTGTGGGCTTACCGTATGCCCCATGACCTCGCCCCGCTCCTACGACGGAGTCGGCTACCCCTCTCCGTCCTTTTCCTCCGGCACGCCGATTTACGACAGCCTCGTGGCTGAGCGCGGCGTCCCCCAGATCGCACCCATCAACGTGCCGGCCGCCCTGCCGCCGGCCCTGTCGTCCGGTTACGGGGCCACCGCCGGCCCGTCCTACGAGAACCGGTACGGCAACGGGTACGAGAGTGCCGGCAGCAACCTCCCCGCGCTGCCGCCCGCCCGCCTCGCCCTGGGCCCCGGCCCGAGCAGCGGTCCCTCCGCCGGTCCCGCCACGGCGTACATCCCCGCGCAGCCCGCACCGGCGTACGCCTCCGCGCCGCAGCCGCCCGTCCCCGGCTACAGCGGCCCCCAGCCGTACCAGCGACCGCAGCCCGCCGCACCGGCCTTCGCCCAGACCGCCAGCGGCGGCTACCAGCCGACCGGCGGCCAGAGCTTCGGCGGCCAGAACACCTTCATCGGCGGCCAGGGCGGCCAGCAGTCCTTCGGCGCGCAGCCGATCGGCGGACCGGGCGCGTTCGGCCCCGGGCAGCCGGGCGGCCAGCCGCAGGGCGGACCGCAGAGCTTCGGCGGCCAGCAGTCCTTCGGCGGCCCGAACCCGGCCGGCCCCGGCTACCAGGGCCAGGGCGGCGAGCAGGGCTTCGGCGGCGCCCAGCTGCGCCCGGCCATGGCGCCGGCCCGCCCGATGCAGCCGCAGCGCCCGGGCCCGTACGGCGAGCCCGGCCAGCACCAGGGCGGCGGCTACCAGCCGCAGGGCCAGGGCTACTGAGCCGCTGACACCCCAGGGCCGACCCCACCCGGCCCGCACCCGCACCACCTGAGCACCACCCGGCGCGCTCCTCGCGCCGGGCGTACGGAGAACGGGTCATCCACGGACCGCCCGGAACGCCCCCCACGGCGTCCCGGGCGGTCCGTGCGCGTACGGGGGCCTGCGGACCGCCGCGGCCGGGCTGGCAGGATGGGGGAATGCAGCTCACCGGACTCCACGTCTACCCCGTCAAGTCCATGTACCGCCTGAGCCCGGGCACCGCCGCCGTCGAGCCCTGGGGCCTGGCCGGAGACCGACGCTGGATGCTCGCCGACGCCACCGGGCGCTTCGTCAGCCAACGCGAGAACGCCGCCCTCGGCCAGATCCGGGCCGGGCTGCTCCCCGACGGCGCGCTCTCCCTCACCGCCCCCGGCGGCTCCCGGATCGAGGTCCCCGCCCCCGCCGTCGCCGCCGGCGACCCGCTCGCCGAGGTCGAGGTCTGGGGCACCCGCTTCCGCGCCGCCGAGGCCGCCAAGGACGCGCACCAGTGGATCGCCGAACACCTCGGCGACTACCGCCTGGTGCACCTGGACGACCCGCGGGCCCGGCCGGTCGACCCCGACTACTCCGAGCCCGGCAGCACGGTCTCGATGGCCGACGGCTTCCCGCTGCTGCTCACCACCACCGCTTCGCTGGACCGGCTCAACGAGCTGATCGCCGCCGAGCACCCGGACGGCCACGAGACCCTGCCGATGGAGCGCTTCCGCCCCAACGTCGTGGTGGGCGGCGCCGAGCCGTGGGCCGAGGACGGCTGGCGCCGGATCCGGATCGGCGACCTCACCTTCAAGGTGGTCAAGCCCTGCGGCCGCTGTGTCGTCACCACCACCGACCAGGAGAGCGGCGAGCGGCGCGGCCCCGAGCCGCTGCGCACCCTGGCCCGGCACCACCGGCTGCTGAAGAAGGCCGCGTTCGGCCAGAACCTGATCCCCGAGCGGCCGGCCGGCGTCACCGGCGACGCGCTCGGCACGCTGCGCGTCGGCGACGAGGTCGAGGTGCTGGAGGACGGGGCGCAGTGGCCGGCCGACGCGCGGGGGTGAACCAGCGGCGTGCCGGTCCACCGGCGCCCCCGGTGGCACCGACGCCCGGCGCCGACCTCGGAACCACGGCTGTGCGCGCTCGTTGAAACATGTGGTCGGAACCTGTGGCGAAGGCGCGAGCCCCCGGTGCCCGCGCGACCGCGGCCGACCGGACCACCCAGGCAGGCGCGCTACGGTGGGCGGGCCGACCGCGCGCCCCGCGGGTACGGCCCGTTGAACGCCGGCTCGACGAAGGTGGGGACGACAGACCGTCATGGCAGAGCACAGGGTCCGGGTCACCCAGGACAGCGCATCCCGCTGGCGTCGCCGCGCGGGCGAGTACGACACCCTCGCGGAGGCCCTCGCGGCCGCCGAACCGGGCGACACCGTGACCGTCCGGCCGGGGACGTTCCGGGAGAACGTACTGCTGGACAAGCCGGTGACGATCGTCCCGGCCCAGGGCCCGGGCACCGTCCGGATCGACCCGCCGTCCGGGGTGGCGCTGACCGTCACCGCCGACGCGACCGTCCGCGACCTCGTCGTCGAGGGCGGCGACAGCTCCACGCCGGCCGTCCTGATCACCGGGCCGCAGGTCGCGCCCGCGCTCAGCGGCTGCCGGATCGAGACCCGCTCCGCGACCGGCGTCGAGATCACCGACGGCGCCCGGCCGACCCTGCGCGGCTGCGTCGTCGCCAACCCGGCCGGGCTCGGGCTGCGCCTGCGCGGTCAGGGCACCGCCGCCGCCTTCGAGGACTGCGAGGTCGCCGCCGCGGGCCAGGCCGGACTCGCCGTCCTCGGTGGCGCCACCGCCGCCCTCGAACGCTGCCGGGTGCACCATGCCGCCGGCGCCGGCGTCCTGCTCTCCGACCCGGGCAGCGCCGCCGAACTGACCGGCTGCGAGATCTACGAGATCCGCGGCAGCGGCGTCCAGGCCGAGGCGCAGGCGGGCGGGCGGCTCGTCGACTGCGAGATCCACCGGGTCACCGGCAACGGCCTGACCCTGGACGGCGCGGCCGAACTCGTCCTCACCGGCTGCCGGGTGCACGACCTGCCGGAGAACGGCGCCGACCTGCGCGGCCGCTCCCGGCTCAGCCTCGCCAACAGCACCGTCCGGGACTTCGGGCGCGGGGCGCTCTCGGTCTGGGACCAGGGCACCGAGGCCGTCGCCGAGTCCTGCCGGATCCACGGCTCCACCGGCGAGTACCCGGCGCTGTGGGTCAGCGACGGCGCCCGGCTCACCCTCACCGACTGCTCGCTGTACGACCTGCCCGACGCGCTGTTCGTCCTGGACCGGGACTCCGCCGCCACCGCCGCCGACTGCTCCTTCAGCCGGATCCGCAGCTCGGCGGTCTCGGTCAGCGGCGGCGCGGCGGTGACCCTCACCGGCTGCCGGGTCCAGGAGGCCGGCACCGGCCTGTGGTTCCGCGACCACGGGAGCAGCGGGCTGCTCACCGACTGCGAGATCTCCGACGTGGCCACCGGGGTGATCGTCACCAAGGGCGCCGACCCGGTGCTGCGCGACTGCACCGTCCGGGCCAGCACCGACGCCGGGGTGTACGTCTCGGCGCAGGGGCGGGGCACCTTCGAGGACTGCCGGGTCTCGCACGGCAAGGGCTTCGGCTTCCACATCATCGACGGCTGCCGCACCCAGCTGACCCGCTGCCGGGCCGAGCAGAACGAGCGGGCCGGCTTCGAGTTCTCCGAGCCCGGGCCGGTCGCGCAGGGCTGCATCTCGGACGACGTCGGCCCGCCGCCCGGACCGCTCTCCGGCGCGGCCGAGCTGCCGGCCCCGCGCGCCGCCCACCTGGCCTCCGCCACGACCCCGTCGGCCGTGGCGACCGCGACCGCGCCGGCCGCCGCGCCGGTGATCTCCCCGATCCCGGACTGCCGACCCGCCGACGAGGCGCTCGCCGAGTTGGACGCGCTGGTCGGGCTCGCCACGGTCAAGCAGGAGGTGCGCACGCTCATCGACCTGATCTCGGTCGGCAAGCGCCGCCGCCAGGCCGGGCTCAAGGCGCCCTCGCTGCGCCGGCACCTGGTCTTCACCGGCGCACCCGGCACGGGAAAGACCACCGTCGCCCGGCTCTACGGCGAGATCCTCGCCGCGCTCGGGGTGCTCCAGCGCGGACACCTGGTCGAGGTGGCCCGGGTCGACCTGGTCGGCGAACACATCGGCTCCACCGCGATCCGCACCGCCGCCGCCTTCGACCGGGCGCGCGGCGGGGTGCTCTTCATCGACGAGGCGTACGCGCTCGCCCCCGAGGACGGCGCGCGCGACTTCGGGCGGGAGGCCATCGACACCCTGGTCAAGCTGATGGAGGACCACCGGGACGAGGTGGTCGTCATCGTGGCCGGCTACACCCTGGAGATGGAGCGCTTCCTCTCCGCCAACCCCGGCGTCTCGTCCCGCTTCTCACGCACCATCACCTTCCCCGACTACACGGCGGAGGAGCTGCTGGAGATCGCCCGGGCCCAGTGCGCCGAGCATGAGTACGCGCTCGCCGAGGCGACCGAGGGCGTGCTACTCGACCACTTCGGCCGGCTGGAGCGCGGCCCCAACTTCGGTAACGGGCGCACCGCGCGGCAGGTCTTCGAGACCATGGTCGAGCGGCACGCGATGCGGGTCGCCCACCTCGCGGCCCCCTCCACCGAGGAGCTCCAACTCCTCGTCCCGGCCGACCTGCCGAGCGCGCCGCTGCCCTGACGCCGGGAACTCGCCACTGCGGCCCGGGCGTTGGGGCGGTCATGGGCATGATTCTGACAGGTGCGGCGGGCGGATTGCTGCTGCCGGCCGGGCTGGTGGTGCTGTTCTTCCTCGGCGCGGTGGTGCGACGACTGCGGGTCGGCCCGGCTACGGGCTCGACGGGGACTGCGGGTTCGGCGGGTGGACGCGGCGCGGGCGCGACGGCGACGGAGGAGCTGCACGCGCTGCTCTACCCGAGCAAGCGCGTGCAGCTGGAGCAGCGCCGGGTCGAGCTGGTGCTGCGGGACGACGAGCACGACGGCGCACCGGCGCGCACCGGGATCGACCTCGCGGGTGGGCGAGCGGTCATCCGGCGGAGCGGGCGGGCGGGCGGGTGAGGGCGAGGGCAGCGGCGAACAGATAACAGAATCTGTTCGCTGAAATCTGTTATCTGTTTGCTGTCATCTGTTCGCCGCCCGCCGTCAGCTCTCAGCCGTCCGCCCGCGTCGGCGTCAGCCCGTCCAGACGCCGCCGGCGAGGAAGGACTCCACCGCGGCCCGGTACGGCGCGATGTCGATCCGCTCGCCGGCCAGCCAGTCGTCCGAGTAGTACTTGTCCAGGTAGCGGTCGCCCGGGTCGCAGATCAGGCCGACCACGCTGCCCCGCTCCCCCGCCGCCCGCATCTCGGCGACGATCTTCAACGCGCTCCACAGGCCCGTCCCGGTGGACGCCCCCGCCTTCTTGCCGAGCACCTGCTCCAGCACCCGTACGGCGGCGATCGAGGCGGCGTCCGGCACCTTCATCATCCGGTCAATCGCCCCCGGCACGAAGCTCGGCTCCATCCGGGGCCGTCCGATGCCCTCGATCCGCGAGCCCCGCTCGCAGACGGCCTCCGGATCGTGGTGCACCCAGCCGTCGAAGAAGCAGGAGTTCTCCGGGTCCGCGACGCAGATCCGGGTGTCGTACTGCATGTAGTGCACGTACCGGGCGATGGTCGCCGAGGTGCCGCCCGTACCGGCGGTGGCGACGATCCAGGTCGGCTCGGGGTGCGGCTCCAGGCACAGTTGGGCGAAGACCGACTCGGCGATGTTGTTGTTGCCGCGCCAGTCGGTGGCCCGCTCGGCGTAGGTGAACTGGTCCATGTAGTGCCCGCCGGTGTTCGCGGCGAGCCGGGCGGAGGCCTCGTACACCTCGTCCGGGCGGTCGACGAGGTGGCACTCGCCGCCGTGGAACTCGATCAGGTCGATCTTGGCCTGGCTGGTGCTCTTGGCCATGACGGCGATGAACGGCACCCCGACGAGCTGCGCGAAGTACGCCTCGGAGACGGCGGTGGAGCCGCTGGAGGCCTCGATCACCGGCTTGCCGGGGCGGATCCAGCCGTTGCAGAGCCCGTAGAGGAAGAGCGAGCGGGCGAGGCGGTGCTTGAGCGAGCCGGTCGGGTGGGTGGACTCGTCCTTGAGGTAGAGGTCGATCCCCCACTCGGTCGGCAGCGGGAAGCGCAGCAGGTGGGTGTCGGCGGAGCGGTTGGCGTCGGCCTGGACCTTGCGCACCGCCTCCTTGAGCCAGTCGCGGTACTGCGGATCGGTCCGGTCGACGTCGACGGTCGGCTCGACGTCGTATGTTCTGCCCGGCTGGGTGCTCATGGCCACTCTCCCTCGTCGCGACCCCCCACTGCTCACTACGAGTGTATGAGAGTCACGATAAGTGACCGTTTCCGAAGGGACAGCTTCCGCTTATCGCCCCTGCCGCGCGGCCTGCCCCGAGCCCTGCCGCCGTCCCGAGCCCCGCCGCCGCCGCGCGACCTGCCACCACCCCGAGCCCCGCCCCTGCCGCGCGGCCCCGCCGCCGCCCCGCCGTCAGCCCGCCGTCACCGACTGCGGGTCCGCCAGGTACGGCCCCCACGCCAGCTCCGCCGCACCCGCAAGGGCCCCGTGCGCCAGCTTCGCGCCGACGATCGGCACCCGTCCGCTGCGCCCCCACAGGCTGCGCTCGGCGACCACCGCGCGCAGCCGCCCGGGCGCGGCCTCCAGCAGGTCGCGGTGGAGTCCGCTGAGGACCACCCGGTCGGGGTTGAGGATGTTGGCGACACCGGCCAGTCCGAGCCCCAGCCGGTCGATGACGTGCTCCACGGCGGCCCGCGCGCGTTCGTCACCGGCGGCCGCCTGGCACAGTTCGCGCGCCTGGTCGAGCAGCGGGCGTCCCGGTTCGGGGGTGAGCCCGGCGGCGGCGAACAGCGCGTCGGGGTCGGTCTCGGAGTTGAGGCAGCCCCGGTTTCCGCACTGGCAGGGACGGCCCTGCGGGTCGACGGTGAGATGGCCGACCTCCAGGGCGAGGCCGGCGCTGCCGGTGTGCAGGTGGCCGTCGATCACCAGCGCGCCGCCGACGCCGCGGTGGCCGGAGGTGACCAGGAGCAGGTGGCGGGCGCCGCGCCCGGCGCCGTGCCGGTACTCGGCGAGCGCGGCGAGGTTGGCGTCGTTGGCGATCGCGGTGGGCAGCGGGCGGAGGGCACCGGGGCCGTGGTCGGCGCGGCCCACCTCGACGTCGTACAGGTCGGCGACCGGGGTGCCGCTGGGCCAGGCGAAGTGCAGTGCGGCGAGCGCGGCACCGTCCGGTTCGGTGACCGGGTTGGGCAGGGCGAGCGCGGCGCCGAGGCAGCGCCGCGTGGTGGAGCGGGCGAGTTCGGCGCCCGCCTCGGCGACGGCGCGCAGCATCCGGACCGGGTCGGTGGCCGCGGGCAGCGGCAGATGGACGGGCGGGTCGAGCAGGCCGCCGAGGCCGGCCAGGGTGACGCTCAGCCCGTCGGCGTGGATCTGCCCGGCGACCACGACCGGGCCCTGCGGGTCGATCGCGAGCCGGTGCGAGGGCCGGCCGCGTCCGCCGCCGGCCGGGCGCGAGTCGACGGTGATCAGGCCGAGCGCCTCCAGTTCGGCCGTGACGGCCCCGGCGGTGGCCCGGGTGACGTCCAGCGCGCGGGTGAGCGCCGAGCGGGTGGGCGTCTGGCCGGTGTGGATGAGCGAGAGTGCGGGGCCGAGCAGCGTCCGACCGCGGTCGGGGGCCGCGCGGCGGTGGGCGTCGCGCTGCGCTTCGAGGTCGGTCCCGGAACCTGGTCGCGGACTTGAAGGTGAGAGCTGCACGCCCCTATTGTGACTTTGTGCCGCTTCGAAACAAAATCCGCTTGCATCCTCGGCCGGACCCGGCCTCCTCCCAGTCTCGCAGCACACCCCCCGGAACCGACAGCCCCTGGGGCGCCGCACGGCTCGCGCTCACCGCGTTCTTCGCCGTCGACGGCTTCCTCTTCGCCGCCTGGGTGGTCCGCATCCCGGACGTCCGCAGCCAGGTCAGCGCCTCGCACAGCGCCCTCGGGCTCGCCCTGCTCTGCCTGTCGATCGGCGCCGTCCTCACCATGCCGCTGGTCGGGCGGCTGTGCCTGCGCTACGGCTCGCGCCCGGTGACCGTCGGCTCGCTCGCCCTGCTCAGCCTCGTCGTCCCCCTGCCCGCGCACGCCCACTCGGTCGCCGCGCTCGGCGGCGTGCTGCTGCTCTTCGGCGCCGGGTACGGCGGCGCCAACGTCGCGATGAACAGCGCAGCCGTCGATCTGGTGGCACAGCTTCGACGGCCCGTCATGCCCAGCTTCCACGCGGGTTACAGCCTCGGCGGCCTGCTCGGCGCGGGCATCGGCGGGCTGCTCGCCGGATCGCTGAGCACCGCCTGGGCGCTCGCGCTCGGCGGACTGCTCGGCCTCGCCGTCACCGCCGCCGCGGGCGTCGTCCTGCTGCGCAGCCCGGCCGCGCCACTGATCGCGCCCGGCCGCACGGGCGACGGCCGCAGCGACGACGGCACCAGCGCCAGCACCAGCACCAGCACCGAGACCGCGAGCACCGCCGGTCGCGCAGCGCCGCACCTGCGCCTGCTCGTCCTGCTGCTCGGCCTCACCGCGATGTGCACCGCGTACGGCGAGGGCGCGATCGCGGACTGGACCACGCTCCACCTCACCGACGATGTCCACGCCAGCCCCGGGACGGCCGCCGCCGGGTACGCCGCGTACGCGTTCGCCATGACCAGCGGGCGGGTCGGCGGCACCTGGCTGTCCATCAAGCTCGGCCAGACCAGGCTGATGCTGCTCGGCGGGCTGACCGCGGCGGCCGGCATGCTGGTCGCCGCGCTCGCCCCGGTGGTGCCGCTGGCCGTCTGCGGCTTCGTCCTGGTCGGCCTCGGCCTCGCCAACCTCTTCCCGCTCGCGATCGCCCGGGCCGGCGCGGCGGGCGGCCCGCAGGGCGTCGCGCTCGCCTCGACGCTCGGGTACGGCGGGATGCTGATCGGTCCGGTGGTGATCGGCTTCCTCGCCGACGCGGCCGGGCTGCCGATGGCCCTGACCACCGTCGCGGTGGCCGCCACGGCGGCGGCGCTCCTGCCGCTGGCCGTCGGACGGCGCTGACGGGCCCGGTCAGCCTGACGCGGCGGACGCGGCGGACGGCGCTGATGCGGCTGATACGGCTGACGGCGCCTCGGCGTGGCCGCTCGCGGACGTGGTGGCAGGATGCGAGCCATGACGACCAGCGGACGGATCCAGATACTGCGGGCGGACGAGCGCCCGGCCACGACGTGGCTCAACGGGGGCGGGGTGACCAGAGAGGTCGCCGGTTTCCCCACCGGGGCCGGGCTGGACGCGTTCGACTGGCGGGTCAGCCTCGCGGACGTCGCGTCGGCCGGGCCGTTCTCGCCGTTCCCCGGCGTCGACCGGGTGATCACCCTGGTCGAGGGTCCCGGCATGACGCTCACCGTCGACGGCGCCGAGCACCTCGTCGACATGCCCTTCCGTCCCTTCGCCTTCCCCGGTGACGCCGCGACGGACTGCCGGCTGCCGGCCGGTCCGGTGGTCGACTTCAACGTGATGACCCGCCGCGGCCGGGTCGGCGCCACCGTGGACGTGCTCACCGCGCCGGCCGCCGTGGACGTCCCGCCGGAGGCGACCGTCCTGCTGGTCTGCCTCGCCGGTGGGGCCGTCGTCGGCGACGAAGCCGTGCTCGACCGCTTCGACGCCGCCCTGCCGGCGGGGCCCGGCACGTGCGAAGTCCGGGTCCGGACCGGCGGAGCCGTCGCCGTGGTCACCCTCCGCTCGACGCCCGCGCCCTGACGCCTACGCACTGACGCCCGATCTCCAACGCTCGATCTCCAACGCCGCCGACGACGACGCCCCGGCTCGGGGGGCCTCCCGGGCCGGGGCGTCGCGGCGTGCTCGGCTCAGCCGCAGAACACCGGTGTGGCGCGGGCCGGGTCCAGGGCGTTGGTGACCAGGTGCAGCGCCGTCGGCGAGAACGCGATCGCCACGTGCTCGGCGAGCGTGATCGGGCAGTGGTCCTGCAGCACCTCGTTGTCGACGTTCGGGCCGGTCAGGAACTGGGTCCGCCACGGGGTGACGACCTCGTCGTACACGGTCGAGATCACGGTGTAGCTCACGCCGGGCACGGTGTCCGGACGGGAGGCCATCGTGCGGTTGAAGTCCGACCCCACCGCCTGGTCCCGGCAGGCTTGGCAGACGGTGTAGATCAGGTCCGCGGCGCCGGGGAAGTACGGCACGAGCTTGGTGATCCCGTCGAGCGTCGTGCCGTGGTTGGACGGCGCCAGGCCGACCAGTCGGCCGACCTTGGCGGCGCCGCCGAGGAACTTCAGGTAGTAGTTCGGCAGCATGCCGCCCTGCGAGTGCCCGACGATGTCGACCTTGGCCGCTCCCGTCGCGTTCAGCACCAGGTCGACGAACCGGCCGAGTTGGGCCGCCGACTCGGGCACCGGGCCGAGACCGCCGATCGGCAGCAGCAGGCCGCTGCCGCTGGAGGTGATGCCGGGGATGGTGCCGTAGTCGAGGGCGAAGACGCAGTACCCGAGGCCCTTCAGCAGCGGGGAGAGCGTGAGCCAGTTCTCGTAGCGGTTGGCGAAGGTGCCGTGCACGAGGACCACCGGGTCGGGGTGGGCGGCGGTCGGCCGGCAGCTCCAGTCGTTGGCGCCGGGCGGCGAGGCCACCGAGTCGCCGTCGGGCGGCAGTTCGGCGACAGACGGGGTGCGGCCGGAGGCGGTGGCGGAGGGGGCGGCCGCCACGGCAGGCCTGCCAGGCGCGGCGGACGCGGCACTCGCCGGAGCCGTCGTCGCGCCGACCAGCAGCGCCCCTGCCAGCAGGGTCACGCCGAAGGCTCCTCCGAGCCTACGACGCAAGGGAGTTGCGGAGAAGCAGAGAAGTGGGGTTCTCAACTGTTGCCTCCACGGCGGATTTTTGTTACCAACAGGTAACCCGAGTGGCTCCATCATGCGGTCGCCCCTCCGGCCCGGCCCTTGGGCGTTCCCCAGACCTGGACGGTGTTCTCTGTGACCGGTCACAATGCACCCGACCGCCCGCCCGGCGCCGTACCCGACGCCGCCCCCCACAGGGCGTCCGACCCCTCACCCGGCGCCACGCCCCACACCGCGCCCAACACCACCCCCAGCGACAAGCCCGGCGCCACGCCCGGCTGGCACGTCCCGTTGATCGGCGGCCGACCGGCCGACCGGCGACTCCTGGGCGGTGTACGCGAGTTGGCCGAGACCGTGGTCGCCGCCCTGCTGGACCGCGTACCGGTCTACCGCCGCCTTCCCCGCGAGCAGCTGACCGGCGAACTCACCCGCGACACCGAGCTCCGGATCCGCGCCCTCGCCCACGCCGTCCGCACCGGACTCCCCGCCCCCGACGAGGAGTTCACCGCCGTCCGGGAGGCCGCCACCCGCCGCGCCGAGGAGGGTCTGCCGCTGGACGCCGTCCTGCTCGCCCACCACATCGGGCTGGAGGTCTGCTGGGAGTTCATCACCCGGCACGCCCGCGACGGCGACGCCGCCGACCTACTCGCCCTCAACCGGCTGCTGCTCGACCAGCTCCGCCAGGCCACCACCGCCGCCGGCTCCGGCTACCTCGACGAACGCCGGCCGACCGGCGACCGGCGCAGCAGCGCCCGGCAGTCCCTCCTCATCGCGCTGCTCGCCGGCACCCCGGCGGACGAGGCCGCCGCCCGGGCCGGGCTCCGGCTGCCGCCCCGGTACGCCGTCCTCTGCCTGTCCGTCGCCGACCACCCCGACGAGACCGCCGCCGGCGTCGACCCGGGCGTCGCCGCCCGCCGCAAGCTGCGCCGCCTCGTCGCCGAACTCGACCATCGCACGCGGCAGTCGGCGCTCACCGCGCTCACCCCCTCGGGCGGCCTCGTCCTCGTCCCGCTCGGCGCGACCCGGGACGAACGGCCCGAGCGGCCGTCCGAGCACGCCTGCGCACCCGACGGGACCCCGTGGCAGCAGCTCGCCGCCACCGTCGCCGCGACGGCCCGGGCCGCGGGCACCCCCGTCCTGGCCGCGGCGGCGGCCGCCGCACCCGCCGAGGTGCCCGGCGCGGCCGCGCTGGCGTACGAAGTCCTGGACGTGGCCCGCGCGTTCGGCCGCCCACCCGGTCTCCACCGGCTCGACGACGTGCTGCTCGAATACCAGCTCACTCGCCCCAGCCAGGCCCGTTCCCGCCTCGCCGCACTGCTCGAACCGCTCGCCGACGGCGGCGAGTTGCTCACCACCCTGCGCACCCACCTGGCCGGCGGTCTCAACCGGAGACACACCGCGAGCGCCCTGCACCTGCACCCGAACACCGTCGACTACCGGCTGCGCCGGATCGCCGCCCTCACCGGCCTGGACCCCGCCCGCCCCGCCGACCTGTTGCGGATCGCCGCCGCGATCGCCGCCCGCACCGCCGAACAGGCCACGCCCGTCCGGTAGTCCACCGCCACCACCAGCACCAGGGTCGGCGCCAGGACCCACGCCGGGGGCCGCCCCGCCGACCTCGGTGCCCCGGAATCCCGGGACACCGGGATCCGGGACCAGGGACCAGGGCCTAGGCCGTCTCCCCCGGCAGCCGCAGGTCCCACCCCACCAGGGCCCGCAGCTGCTCCGCCGTCACGCCGTCCGGCACCGGCTGGGGCGCGTCGTGGCGCAGCGGCGGCTGCCAGCCCTCCTCGGACGTCCAGCGGCGGACCACCTTGGCCGGCGCCCCGGCCACCACGCTGTGGTCGGGCACCTCGCCGCGCACCACCGCGCCCGCCGCGACCACCACGTTGCGGCCGATCCGGGCGCCCGGCAGGATCACCGCGCCGGTGCCGATCCAGCTCCCGGCGCCGATCTCCACCGGCTCGTTGCGCGGCCACTGCTTGCCGATCGGCAGGTCGGTGGACCGGTACTCGTGCGTCTGGTCGGAGATGTAGACGCCGGGACCGGTCCACACGTCGTCGCCGAGGACGATGGACTGGTGGCCGACGATGTGGCTGTCCCGGCCGATCACGCAGCCGCCGCCGATCCGGACGATCGGCTCGGGCCCGAGGTCGAGGCCGGGCAGGAAGCCGGCGCTGATGGTGACCCGCTCGCCGATGATCGAGAACGGTCCGATGGTGATCCACTGCTCGTTGAACACCGCCCCGAGCGGGAACGCCAGCGTCGTGCCGTCCCCCAACTCGCCGAACCGGTACGGGCCCGGGCTCTGCCGGGTGACCGCGCCGGTCCGCTGCACCCAGCGCCAGCCCCGATGGACGAGGCGACCGGTGGCCCGGCGGCCGCCGGACCGGACGGCGGAGAGCAGCGAACGGGTTATCGACATGCGCTCACGTTACCGGCCCGTAGGATCCGACCGGCCGCCGGGCGGCCAACATCACACCGGAGCCGCGCCCGCCGTGACCTGCGGCCTCGCACGCCTCCCGCAGCCGGATCCGGCCATCCGCCCGGGCAGGTCCGAAAACCGCGAACGACGGTGGGTTCCGGTGGAACACTGCCTCCCATGGAGATCACCGAACACATCGACGCACTGCGCCGCGAGGGCGTCCTGCTCGCCGAGGCCGCCGCCCGGACCGACCTCGCCGCCCCCGTACCGACCTGCCCGGAGTGGCAGCTGAGCGACCTGCTGCGGCACGTCGGCCAGGTCCACCGCTGGGCAACCGCCTACCCGTCCCGGGGCCTGCACGCTCCCCTGGACGAGGAGGGCCGCCGTGCCGCCATCGGGCCGGACCCGTCGGACGCCGCACTGCTCGACTGGTTCCGCGAGGGCCACGCCGCCCTGGTGGACGCGCTCACCCTGGCCCCGGCCGACGTCGACTGCTGGAGCTTCCTGCCGTCGACCAGCCCGCTCGCGTTCTGGGCCCGTCGCCAGGCGCACGAGACCGCCGTCCACCGCTTCGACGCCGACGCGGCGGCCGGCACCGAAGGCCCCAGGCTGGACGCCGCGCTCGCCCTCGACGGCATCGACGAACTGCTGCGCGGCTTCACCGTCCTCAGCCGGTCCAAGCTGCGCAGCGAACGGCCCCGCACCGTAGACGTCCGGACGACGGACGGCCCCGGCTCCTGGCGCGTGACGATCACCCAGGAGCCGCCGGCCGCCACCACGGGCGGGGCCGCCAACCCGGCCGACCTCACCCTCACCGGCCCCGCCCACGACCTGTACCTGCTGCTGTGGAACCGGCTCCCGGTCGGCCCGGCGCGGGTCGAACTCGACGGCGACGAGGCGCTGCTCGACCTCTGGCAGGAGACGGCGGCCATCTGAGACCGGGGCGCGCGGCGGAGGCCAGGCGGGGCGGGCGGCGGGGCCAGGCGGGGCCGGGGGCGGGGCCGGGGGCGGGGGCGGGGCCGGGGCAGCTGGGGGTCAGCGCACCCAGCGCGCGGGCCGCTTCTCCAGGAACGCCCGCATCCCCTCCTGCGCCTCCGCCGACCCGAACAGCCGCGCCGACAGCTCCACCAACTCGTCCGCGTCCCGCTCGAAGGACCGCACCACCTCGGCGTTGGCCAGCCGCTTCGACTCCGCCAGCCCCTGCGGGGAGCCCTGGCGCAGCGCGTCCAGCAGGCCCTTCAGCGCGACCCCGGTGTCCTCGGCGGACTCGGTGGCGCGGGTGATCAGACCGATCCGGGCGGCCTCGGCGGCGTCGAAGACCTCGCCGGTGAGGTAGTAGCGGGAGGCGGCGCGCGGCTCCAGCTTGGGGCGCAGCGGCAGCGAGATCACGGCGGGCGCGAGGCCGAGCCGGACCTCGGTGAACGCGAAGGTGGCGGCCGGCCCGGCCAGGGCGAGGTCCGCCGCGCCGACCAGGCCGAGGCCGCCGGCCCGGACGTGCCCGTCGATCACCGCGATCACCGGCTTGGTGCAGTCCACGATCGCCCGCTGCAGCTCGACCAGGCCGCGCGGACCGACCGTCGGGTCCGCACCGGTCGCCTCGGACAGGTCCGCGCCCGCGCAGAACACCTTGCCGGTGTGCCCGAGCACCACGGCCCGGACCTCCGGGTCGGCCGCGGCGACCGCCAGGCCGGCGTGCAGTTCGGCCATCAGGCGGGTGGAGAGCGCGTTGCGGTTGTGCGGCGAGTCGAGGGTGATCGTGGTGACGGCGTCGGCGGTGGTGACGCGGACGAGGGGCTCTGCGCTGGTCATCGGCGGGGCCTGCCTTCCGGCTGAGGGTGGGTCGGACTGCCGCGCCGCCCGGGGTGGCCGGACGACGCCCGGACGACTCTGGCACGCCCACCCGCCCCTCGACCAGAGCCACCCCCGCCGGATCCGGCGTCGGCGCATCCGGCACCGGTGCATCCGGCGCCGGCGTGACGCCGACCGCGAAACGGGGGTGCGCCGCGTACTCGGGCTGGGCCACGATGAGCGCCATGACCACCACGCACCTCACCCACCTCACCGAGCCGCCCGGAGTCGCCCCCGGTACCGGCTACACCCAGGTCGTCACCGGCACCGGTCGGCTGGTCCAGGTCTCCGGTCAGGTCGCCTTCGACGAGCACCGGAACCTGGTCGGCGTGGGCGACCCGAAGGCACAGGCGCGCCAGGTCTTCGAGAACCTGCGCCGCTGCCTGGCCGCCGCCGGGGCCGACTTCTCCGACGTCGTGAAGTTCACCATCTTCGTGACCGACATCGGCTACCTCCCGGCCATCCGCGAGGCCCGCGACGAGCACGTGAACACCGCCTGCCCGCCGGCCAGTTCGGCGGTGCAGGTCGCGGCGCTCTTCCTGCCCGAGGTGCTGATCGAGATCGAGGCCCTCGCGATCGTCCAGGAGTAGCCGCCTCACCTCCCCTCGGCGTCCCCGCCCCGCCGCCCGGCCCACCGGACGGCGGGGCCCATCGCCAGACCCGCCGCCGCCAGTACCGCGCCCAGCACCGCCCAGCCCACCAGGCCGAACCCGATCACGGCGGTGCTGACCAGCGCCGGACCGGCCATCAGCGCCGCCGCCGAACCCGCGTTGTACACGCCCTGGTAGGCGCCGTGGTCGCGCTCCCCCGCGAGGTCGTAGCTGAGCGCCCAGCCGCCCGCCTGGCCGAGCACCTCGGCCAGCGACTGCAGCGCGACCCCGCCGAGCACCACCACGGCCGCGACGATCGTGGGCAGGCCGTGCGCGAGGGCGATGACCAGGCACGAGGCGGCGAGCAGCAGACCCGCCCGGCCGCAGAGCCGGGCGGCCGTCGCCCGGTCCTCGGTCCCCCGGGTGGCCCGCACCTGAAGGGCGATCACCAGCAGGGTGTTGACGATCAGGGTGCCCGCGACGGTGATCCGGGGCGCGTCGGTGTCCTGGACGATCCACAGCGGCACGCCGACCTCCAGGACGGCGAACTGCAGCCCGAGGACCGCGTTCAGCACCGTCACCACCAGGAACGGGCCGTCCCGCAGCGCCGGGTTACGCCGCTTCCCCGGCCGGACTCCCTCCGTCGCCGGGTCCACGGACGGCGCCACCTGCCCCGGGTGCCCGAGGTCGGGGAGGCGGTGGAACAGCACGGCGACAACCGTGAAGGAGACGGCGTCGGCCAGAATCGCCGTCAGATAGACGGGCCGGGTGTCCACCTGGAGCGCGATCGCGCCGACGGCCGTCCCCACGCAGATGCCGACGTTGGTCACCACCCGCAGATAAGCGCGGCCTGCCACTCGGCGGTCGGGCGGCAGCACCTCGGCGTAGAGGGCGTTCCGCACCGCGGCCGACCCGCGGTCGACGGCGGAGACCCCGCAGGCCAGCACCACGAAGGCTGGATAGCTGTGCACCAACGTGTACCCGGCGGTGCCGACCGCCTCCGCCGCGACCAGCACCACCAGCACCCGGCGGGCTCCCCAGCGGTCGGCGGCCCGCCCGGCCGGCACGCTGGCGGCGACCCCGCACAGGCCTGCGGCGGTCATCCCGAGGCCCAGCTGGGCGGCGCTCAGGCCGAGCACCCGGGTGAAGAACAGCACCGCGACGGACAGGGACAGGCCGTTGCCCACGGTGTTGACCAGGGTGATCCCGGCCAGCCGCCGGACCATCGGGTCGGGGTGCAACCGTCGTCGCACGGCCCCGAACGGCCCACCGGCTCCAGCGCTTGTGGCGCTTCCGGTGGCTCCGGTGGCTCCGACGCTTCCGGTGCTTCCGGTGCTTCCGGTGCTTCCGGTGCTTCCGGGCATGGCGGGGTCAGATGCGGAGGTCTCCGCCGGTGAGGTGGTGGTCATGCCCCGATCACACCGCCTGCCGGCCCGGGCCAGGTACTCCTTTAGGCTCTGGCTAAATCCATCCGCCCCCACCGTGCCCGCGTCCACGTACGGCGCGGCAGGAGAGCACCCCGTGCACCGCTTCACGCTCGGCCTGGCCGACCTCGCCACCACCTGGTTCGCCGTCTCCCCGATCCAGGAGGCCTCGCTCAGCCTGCGCATGTGGACCCACCCGGGCGTCTACTCGCTCCAGACTCCGGCCTTCGAACGGCTCCGGCCCGCCTTCGAACGGCTGGACTCCACGCTGTTGCTGTCGCTCATCGCCGGAAACCGCTGGATCCCCGACTTCCTGACACCCCGCCCGGCCACCCCGGCCGCCGACTTCCGCACCGAGCTGGCCACCGTCCGCGCGCTGCCGCCGGAGCAGCTGCGCCCCGAACTGGAGCAGACCTTCCTGCCGCACGGTCGGCCGATGCCCGCCGCGCTCGCCGCAGGGCTGGCGGACCCGGCGCGACTGCTGCAGCGGATCGCCGACGCGCTGGAGGAGTACTGGGAGGTCTGCCTCGCGCCCTCCTGGTGGCCGCAGGCCCGTGCGGTCCTGGACGCCGACCTGGTCTACCGGGCCCGGTTGCTCTCCCAGCACGGCGCGGCGGCCCTCTTCGCCGACCTGGACCACCGACTGCGCTGGGAGGACGGCGTCCTGTCGATCAACCGGCGATGGACGGACTGGGACGCCGAGACCGCCGTGGACGGACGCGGCCTCGTGCTCATCCCGACCTTCTTCGCCCGCGGCGCGATCACCATGATCAGCAACGACCGGGCGCCGCAGATCAGTTACCCGGCCCGCGGCCAGGCGGGCATGGCCGGCGCGGGTACGCCGGTGCCGCCGCAGGCCCTGGCGGCACTGGTCGGCGGACCGAAGGCCCGGCTGCTGACCCTGCTCGCCGAACCCGCCTCCACCACCGACCTCGCCTACCGACTGGGCGTCACCCCGGGCGCGGTCAGCCAGCACCTGTCCGTCCTCGCCGCCACCGGCCTGGTCACCCGGGCCCGGCACGGCCGCTCGGTGCTGTACCTGCGCAGCCCGCTCGGGGACGAGCTGGCGGGGGCGAACAGATAACAGATAACAGATTTCAACTTCTGTTATCTGAAATCTGAAAGTTGTCATCTGTCACCCGTCGGCCGCCACCCCCAGTCGCCACCCGGGCCTCCACCCCCGACCTACCCCCCCCAACTCCCCAGTGGTACAGACCTGTTGACGCATTGGTCCAGTCCTCCTACAGTGCCCATGCCCCGTCTCCCCACAACACGGGCACCCATCGCACACGCACCAAGCCCCGCGGTTCTACGTCGCCCTGTTCAACCCCCACAGTCACAGGGAGAACCATGTCCGCTCGATCCCGGGCCAGACGCCCACGCGTGCGCAGCAGACTGCTGGCACTGCTCCCCGTCCTGCTCCTGCCCCTCGCCGCGCTCACCGCGCTGGCAGCCCCGGCGAACGCCACCGGAAAGCTCACCGCCACCTTCACCACCGCCAACAACGGCTCCTGGTGGCAGGGCACCTACATCGTCCACAACGACAGCGCCACCGCCGTGACCGGCTGGACCCTGGAGTTCGACCTGCCGGCCGGCGTCACCATCGGCAACAGCTACAACGGCACCGCCACCGTCAACGGCCGGCACGTCACCGCCACCAACGCCTTCTACAACGCCACCGTCAACGCCCACAGCACCACCGAGCCGTACAGCTTCTGGTTCGTCGGCAACGGCCCGGTCTCCACGCCGACCAACTGCCGCATCAACGGCGACAAGTGCGACGGCACCGCCGACGTCCCGCCATCGGCGCCGGGCACCCCGGTGGTCACCGAGTCCACCGCGCACACGCTCACCCTCACCTGGCCGGCCGCCACCGGCGGCGACTTCCCGGTCGCCTCCTACGACGTGCTGAACGGCAGCACCGTGGTCGCCTCCAGCACCACCGCCGGCACCCTGGTCACCGGGCTCACCCCGGCCACGACGTACACCCTGACCGTTCGGGCCAAGGACAGTCGAGGCAACACCGGGCCGCTCAGCGCACCCGTCACCGCCGCCACCTTCGACCCGTCGACGGACACCACCCCGCCCACCGCGCCGACCAACCTCCGAGCCACAGCCGTCAGTTCGTCGGACGTCACGCTCACCTGGAACGCCGCGACCGACAACGTCCGGGTCGCCGCGTACGACGTCTACCAGGGCGGCACGCTGGTGACGACGGTCGGTGGCGGCACCCTCACCGCGACCGTCGGCAGCCTGTCGCCCTCCACCACCTACACGTTCACCGTGAAGGCCCGCGACCCCGCCGACAACGCCTCGCCCGCCTCCTCACCGCTCACCGCCACCACTTCGGACCTGGTCGGCGCCGGAAAGTACGCCCGGGTCGGCTACTTCGTCCAGTGGGGCATCTACGGCCGCCAGTACTTCGTCAAGAACCTCGACACCTCGGGCGGCGCGGCCAAGCTCGACGTCGTCAACTACGCCTTCGAGAACATCGATCCGGTCAATCTGACCTGCCTGGCGGGCGTCACCAAGGGCGCCACCGCCAACCCGCAGGACCCGGACCAGGGCACCGGCGCCGGTGACGCCGACGCCGACTACGCCCGCCCGATGAGCGCCGACCAGTCGGTGGACGGCGTGGCCGACGACGGCTGGGGCAAACTCCGCGGAAACCTCAACCAGTTGAAGAAGCTCAAGGCCAAGTACCCGAACCTGAAGGTGGTCGTCTCGCTCGGCGGCTGGACGTACTCCAAGTACTTCTCGGACGTCGCCGCCACCGACGCCTCCCGCCAGAAGTTCGTCAAGTCCTGCGTGGAGACCTGGATCAAGGGCAATCTGCCGGTCTACAACGGTGCCGGCGGCGACGGCGTGGCGGCCGGGATCTTCGACGGCATCGACCTCGACTGGGAGTGGCCCGGCTCCGCCGACGGCCACGCCGGCAACCACTGGAGCACCGACGACAAGGGCAATCTGACCCTGCTGCTGGCCGAATTCCGCAAGCAGCTCGACGCGTTGGGCGGCTCGCACAAGTTGCTCACCGCCTTCACCCCGGCCGACCCGGCGAAGGTCGCCGCGGGCTGGGACCTCACGAAGATCTTCAGCTCGCTGGACATCGCCAACGTCCAGGGCTACGACTTCCACGGTTCCGGCAGCGACAACTCCTGGGAGCCCAACCGCACCGGCCCGCAGGCCAACCTCTACAGCGACCCGAACGACCCGTACAACGTCCACTTCAGCGTGGACGCGGCGGTCCAGGCCTACCTCGGCGCCGGGGTCAACCCGCGCAAGCTCACCATCGGCTTCCCGTTCTACGGGCGCGGTTGGCAGGGCGTGGCGGACGGCGGCGCCTCCGGCGTGTGGCAGTCCGCGAACGGCGCCGCCCCCGGCCAGTTCGCCGAGGAGGCCGGTACCCGCGGCTACAACAACCTCATCACCGGCGTCCCCGACCTCACCGTCTACCACGACCCCAAGTCCATTGCGACGTACGGCTACACGGGAGCCGGTGGCCAGTGGTGGACCTTCGACGACACCTGGTCGATCGCTCAGAAGACGGCCTACCTCAAGTCGAAGAACCTGCTCGGCGGCATGATCTGGGAGATGTCCGGCGACACCCCGTCCGGCACGCTCATCAACGCCCTCGATTCCGGCCTCAAGTAGCCGGGAAGACCGGCCTGTTGGACCGGTGACGCGAGACGGCCGGCGCTCCAGAGCAGCGGAGCGCCGGCCCACGTCGTCCCTGCGTCCCTCGTCGTCCCGCATCGGCCTCCGCACGACGGAGACGCCCGCGCCGGGCAGGCCATCCCTCAGCGGAACGCCCGCGCCGGGCAGGCCATCCCTCAGCGAAACGCCCGCGCAGGACGGCCCCCCCTCAGCGGGACGCCATCGCCGCCAGCTTCCGGGCCGCGCGGTACTGCCGCAGCACCTGGGCAAAGGTGGTGTGCCCCTGGGTGGTTCGGGCGAAGGCCCGCCAGGCCGGCGGCACCAGGCAGACCGCCGCGTGGAACAGGTACGGGCGCCGCTCGAAGGCCCCCAGCAGCTGCTTGCCGGCGCGCATCTCCACGCCCAGCCCGGCCTTGATGGCGAACGCGTAGTTCAGCGCCTCGCGCCGCACGTCCGCCGCCTTGCCCGCCTCCGCGACCTTCACCGCCCACTCGCCGGCCAGCCGGCCCGAGCGCAGCGCGTACGAGATGCCCTCACGGGTCCACGGCTCCAGCAGTCCGGCCGCGTCCCCGGCGACCAGGACCCGGCCGCGGGAGAGCGGCGAGTCCTCGGCCCGGCAACGGGTCAGGTGCCCGGACTCCACGCTCGGGGTGAAGCCGGACAGGCCCAACCGCCGGATGTAGTCGGCGAGATACTGCTTGGTCCGCTCCCCGTCGCCGCGTGCCGAGATGACGCCGACGGTCAGGCTGCTCGACTCGGTCTTCGGGAACACCCAGCCGTAACTGCCGGGCAGCGGGCCCCAGTCGAGGTGGATCCGGCCGGACCAGTCCGCGGCGACCTGCGGCGGCACCGGGATCTCCGCCTCCAGGCCGAGGTCGATCTGGTCGAAGGTGACGCCGACGTGCCGGGCGATCCGGCTCGCGCTGCCGTCCGCGCCGACCACCGCGCGCGCCTCGAAGGTGCGCCCGTCGGTGGCCGTCACCAGCGCCGTCCGGTGCTCGCCGCCGCGCTGCTCGACGCCGGTGACGGTCACTCCCGTGACCAGCACCGCCCCGGCCTGCTTGGCCGCCTGGACCAGGCGCAGGTCGAACTCGTCCCGGTTGACCAGGCCGAACAGCATCTGCCGGGAACGACGCGTCCGGGTGAACCGCCCGTCGTACGCGAAGGTGACGGCGTGCACGCGGTCCTGCAGCGGCAGCCGGAAGTCGGGCGGCAGGCTGTCCCGGGACGGGCCGATGATGCCTCCGCCGCAGGTCTTGTAGCGGGGGTGCTCGGCCTTGTCGAGGAGCAGCACCCGGCGGCCCTGGACGGCTGCGGCGTGCGCGGCCGAGGCCCCGGCCGGTCCGGCGCCGACCACCACGACGTCCCAGACACCGTCGTGCGGGTCGGACGCCACCCGGTCGGTCTGCGGCGCGGCCTCGGGCACCGCCGCAAGCCCGGTCTCGTCCTCGGGCGCGGTCTCAGCCTCGGCCGCGGTCTCGGACACCGCCTGGGGCATCGCCTCGGACACCGCCTCGGCCGCCTCGCCTGACGGCAGACCTGACGCCTGACCCGACGACCGGCCTGACGGCCGTCCGGGCACCTCGGCGTCGAGCGGCGAGGCCTCGGTGTCGAGTGGGCTGCGGGAATCGGAGCTTCCGGAGTCAGTCACGTCGAGCAATCCTATGCGTCCGCCGGTCCCGCCGGTCGCCGCACCGCCCCCGAACGCCAGACCGAACCACAGGGCCGAACCGCCGGACCGCCGTGTTCGACTCCGCCTATGATCGGCGGTACCCCAACCGACCCCCTCCGCCCGCACCACCCCTCGGGCGGACCCGTCCCCCGGAGCCCCGATGTCACAGCCCCTGGCCGACGCCGTCCGGTCCCTGATGGACCGTGCCCGCACCGACCTCGCCGAACTGGTCGCCTTCCCCTCGGTCGCCGACCCGCGCCAGTTCCCGGTCGAGGAGTGCGAGAAGGCCGCCCGCTGGGTCGCCGACGCCTTCGCCGCCGAGGGCCTGACCAACGTCCGGCTGCTGGACACCCCGGACGGCACCCAGTCCGTCTACGCCGAACTGCCCGGCCCCCAGGGCGCGCCGACCGTCCTGCTCTACTCGCACTACGACGTCCAGCCCCCGCTCGACGAGGACGCCTGGCTCAGCCCCGCCTTCGAACTGACCGAGCGCGACGGCCGCTGGTACGGGCGCGGCGCCGCCGACTGCAAGGGCAACATCCTGATGCACCTGACCGCCCTGCGGGCGCTGCGCCAGGCGTACGGCGACGCCTACCCGGTCAGCCTGAAGATCATCGTCGAGGGCTCGGAGGAGCAGGGCACCGGCGGCCTGGAGCGCTACGCCGAGGCCCACCCCGAGCTGCTCGCCGCCGACGCCATCATCATCGGCGACACCGGTAACTTCGCCCCCGGCCTGCCCACCGTGACCGCCTCGCTGCGCGGCATGACGATCGTCGAGGTCGCGGTCACCACCCTGGCCGGCAACCTGCACTCCGGCGCGTTCGGCGGCGCCGCCCCGGACGCGCTGCAGTCGCTGGTCCGGATGCTCGCCTCGCTGCACGACGAGAACGGCGACGTCGCGGTGGCCGGGTTGGCCGGCGACCAGACCTGGACCGGCGTCCAGTACCCCGAGGAGCAGTTCCGCTCCGACGCCAAGGTGCTTGACGGCGTCGCCCTGACCGGCACCGGTACGATCGCCGACCGCCTCTGGGCCCGCCCCTCCGTCACGGTCCTCGGCATCGACGCCCCGCCGGTGATCGGCGCCACCTCCTCCGTCCAGGCGTCCGCCAAGGCCCTGGTCAGCCTGCGCGTCCCGCCGGGCAGCGACCCGGCGGCTGCCCAGGACGCGCTGGTCGCCCACCTGGAGGCGCTGGTCCCGCTCGGCACCCGGCTGACCATCGAGCGCCAGGGCAACGGCGCCCCGTTCAGCGCCGACACCACCGGCCCGGCGTACGAGGCGATGGGCGAGGCCATGGCCGAGGCCTTCGGCACCGCGATGGTCACGTCCGGCCAGGGCGGCTCGATCCCGCTCTGTAGCACCCTGCGCTCGCTCTACCCGAAGGCCGAGATCGTGCTCATCGGCGTCGAGGAGCCGACCGCCCAGATCCACGCGGTCAACGAGAGCGTCGACCCGCAGGAGCTGGAGCGGATGGCCCTCACCGAGGCCCTGTTCCTCCGCCGCTACGCCGAACTGCGCTCCGTCTGACGCGCGTTGGGCCGGGGGCTGCCGGTGGTGGTCCCCGGCCCCGATCCCGGACGCCCGCCGCGGAGCCTGCGGGCGACGGTCGCCGCCACCGCGTAGCCGACCGCGCCCACCGCGAGCCCGGCCCCGGTGCCGAAGCAGAACTCCGGGATCAGGTTCCGCCGTAGCGGGACCAGCCGGTGCAGCACCCCGGCCGCCGTCGCCGCGCCCAGCGCCGTGACGGCGGCCCGACGCGCCCGCGGCGCGAGGACGACGGCCGGGCGGACCGGCTCGACGGCCCGTACGGCGCGCGCCGCCCAACCCGCCATAGCGGCCAGGGCGAGCGCCGAACTGCCGTACTGCAGCGCGGAGTAGAGCGGGGTCCCGGCCACCTGCCGGTCCAGCACCGGGAGCAGCCGGACGCCGATCCGGCCCTCGTGGGTGAACGCGTCCCAGCCGACGTGGGTGGCCGCACCGATCGCCGCCGACGCCGCGAACCAGGCCGCCCCCGTACGAAGTGCCCCCATACCGAGCACCCCACCGGCGGGCCGCCGAACCGTCAGCGCCTCGGCGGCGCCCGCCCACCGGTCGGGCAGCAGCGCCACCAGCGGCGCGCGCAGCAGGCCGTGCCAGCCGACCACCAGCGCGCCCGCGATCGCCACGTCCAGCGTCGGCACGGCCCACCAGCGGTGCGTCAGACCGCCGTGCCCGTACACCCCGGGCAGCAGCGACTCGGCGAAGAACGGGACGTCGGGCGCCATCGACCCGGCGACCAGCGCCGAGGCGACCAACGGCCCGCGTTCCCCGGCGGCACGCAGCAGCGGGAGGACGGCGGCGGGGTGGCTCAGTGTGAACGGCATGCCCCCATCCTCCCGCCCCCACCGACCGACCGGCCGGCCAACGCCCACGGCGGTCAGGGGTCGGGAGTGGTTCGGGGGCGTGAGAACGATCTCTGCGATCGGTGCGGCTAGGCGGCGTCCGCCGTGCTGGCCAGGCCGAGCGCGACCCGGCGGCCCGCCTCCAGGTAACGCAACTCGCCGCTGCGGCGGGCGTCCAGGGCGGCGGCGAGGCGCAGGTAGCGGCTCGGGGGCAGCAGGTCGGCGGCCTCGTCCAGGGTGACGAAGCGCCAACTGCGCAGTTCCTCCGCCTGGAGCAGCAGGTTCTGCCGGGCGGCGGCGTCCAACTGGCCGCCGTCGTACATCAGGCGCAGGCCGCCGCGGCGCGGGCCGGTGCGCGGCTCCCAGTCGACGGCGAGCAGGCGCAGCCCGGACGGGTCGAGCCGCAGGCCCAACTCCTCTGCGGTCTCGCGCAGGGCCGCGTCGGTGGGGGCCTCGCCGCGCTCGACCACGCCTCCGGGAAAGTCCCAGTCGGGCTTGTAGACGGGATCGACCAGGAGGACGCGGTCCTGCTCGTCGAAGAACAGGACCGCGGAGGCCACGGTGTCCCCGGTCGGTTCCGGGGTCTGGACGATCGGGCAGCGGGCGGCGCCGACGCGGACCATTTCGGCGATACGGTGGGCGGTCTCGCGGGGGGTGAGCTCGCTGGTGTCGAGCATCCGGGCGTCCTCGACCAGCCAGCGCCGGGCGGCCCGGTAGCGGGCCACGTGCTCGAAGCACCACGTGCGGACCCGCTCGCTGGCCTCCGGATCGCCCGGGCACTCGTCGCGGCGAGCGATGCGGTCACGCAGGATCGTTTCTTCTGGGTCCAGGACGAAGTGGTGCACCGCTATGCCGTGAGAGGCGAGGTCGCCGAAGATCTCGTCCCGGTAGTCCTCTCTGAGCAGGGTCATCGGGACCACCAGCGGGCCCGCCACCTCACTGAGCAGCGCGGCCGCCGTCTCGGGGACGAGCCGGCGCCAGGCCGCCAGGTCCTGGAAGTCGGACACCGTCGCCAGCCGGTCGGACGGGAGCATCCGACGCAGACCGAAGCCCACCAGCTCGGGATCGAAGAGCACGCTCCCGGGCAGCAGTTCCACCAGCTCGCGGCAGGCACTCTTCTTGCCCGCCCCGAATGTGCCATTGACCCAGACGATCACAACGTCCCCTGCCCTCGACTTGCCCCGATGCCGTTCGCATCGGGCGGCGCCCCCGTCGGCCGAACCAGCGCTACCCGTGGTGGTACCCGCGCCACGCCGCTCCCCATGCCTCCCCACCGCGCCCGCCGTTGCGCCCCAGCCCGCCCCTTGACAGGGGCATGTGCCCAGGCCAGCCACCTTCCCAGGAGAATATGTAGACCGGTCTACATGAAAGCTACACCCACTCCTCATGCCTCACGCACAGGAGTTCGACCTGTCCGACTTCCCGTGCGGCACCATCGCCCCCACCGGCCCGGCTGCGGCGACCAACCGACAAACTCCGCCCGGTAATCTATAGACCGGTCGACATAATTCAGTAGACCGGTCTGCATATTCCTCCCCGCGCCCCTCTCGCGCCCCCAACGCTCCCCAGCGCCTGCTTGCGCCGTGCACGCCCCAGCACGTACAGATGGACGATGAAGCTGCTCCCCGCCGGTCGCGTCGTCGTCATCGGCTCGGTCAACACCGACCGCATCCTCCGCTGCCCCGTACTCCCCGCCCCCGGCGAAACCGTCCTCGCCACCGCCGCCGCCCGGGGCTTCGGCGGCAAGGGCGCGAACCAGGCCGTGGCAGCAGCGCGGATGGGGGCCGCGACACACCTGGTCGCGAAGGTCGGCACCGACGCCGACGGCGAGGCGGCGCTCACCGATCTGCGCAGCGCGGAGGTCGAGACGGGCGCCGTACTCACACACCCCGACGCGCCCACCGGTCAGGCGATCGTCATGGTCGACCCCGCCGGCGAGAACAGCATCGTCGTCGTCCCCGGCGCCAACGCCCGCCTGACCGCCGCAGAGGTCACCGCCGCACTCGCCCGCCTGCGCCTGCTCCCCGTCGATGTGCTGCTCACCAGCGGCGAGGTCCCCGAGGAGTGCATCCGCGCGACCGCCGCCGCCCTGCCCGCCGACGGCACCCGCTGGGTGCACAACGCCGCCCCCGCCGGTGCGCTCCCCGACACCGGCCCGACCGGACGCCGCCCCCTGGTCGTCGCCAACGCCGTCGAGGCCCGCCAGCTGACCGGCACCCGCACGGTCGAGGAGGCCGCCCAAGCCCTCGCCCGCCGCGCCGACGGCGCCGTACTCACCCTCGGCGGCGAGGGCGCGCTGGTCGCCGCCGACGGACGGCTGACCCGGCTGCCCGCCCCCGCCGTCCAGGTGGTCGACACCACCGGCGCCGGCGACGTCTTCTGCGGCGCCCTCGCAGCCGAGCTCGCCCGCGGCACGTCCCTGCCCGACGCGGCCGCCACCGCCGTGGCCGCCGGCGCGTTCGCCGTCACCGCCCTCGGCGCCCGTGGCGCGCTCCCCCGCCCGAGCGATCTCGGGCCGGCCCGCTGAGCGATCCGCGGACCGACCCACCGACCGCCCCCGGCAGCACCGCCCGGGGACACCCGGGACGACAACTCCCGGACGCCCCCGGCCACCTGCCCAACAGCCAGCCCGACCGCCCGCCTAAGGCCTCCCCATGTACGACGGGTAGTAGCCGCTGCTGATCCTGGAGATCCGGATCAGCGTCCCCGGCCGCGCCGCCTCGACGTACTGGTTGTTGCCCAGGTAGATCGCCACGTGCTGGATGCCCCGCTTGGTGCCGTCGGGGGACCAGAACAGCAGGTCGCCCCGGCGCAGCTGGCTCGCGTTGATCGGCGTGGTCGCCGCGTACTGGTCGTTGGCCACCCGCGGCAGGTTGATGCCGCCGCGCCGGAACGCCTGCTGCACCAGGCCCGAGCAGTCGTACCCGTCCGGCCCGTTGCCCGCGGTCCGGAACGGCTTGCCCAGCTGGCTGAGCGCGAACTGCACGGCGTTCTCGACGTTCCGGTCCGCCGCCACCGCGCCGGCGGACGACCCCGACGAGGACGAACCGGACGGGGCAGCGGAGGACCCCGCCGACCCGTCCCCCGTCCGCGCCACGTACACGTCGTAGTGCGTGGTCCAGCGCCACTCCCCCTTGCTGTTCTTGAACCAGTACCGCGACCCGTCCCACCCCTGCTTGATCCCACCGCTCGACGTCGTGCTCGTCGTGGAGGACGTCGCGGAGGAGGATCCGCCCCCCGTCCGTGCCACGTACACGCTGTAGTGCGTGGTCCAGCGCCACTGCCCCTGACTGTTCTTGAACCAGTACCGCGAGCCGTCCCACCCGGCGTGCGCCGGTGCCGGTTCGGCAGCCGCGGGGCCCACGCTGGTGCCGAGGCCGATCACACCCGCGCCGGCCACGATCACGGCCACCATGCCGATCCCCCTCCGGACCCGCGCGGCCCGGGAGGGACGGACGGGACGGGCGGCGGCCGCCCGCTGGTCGGTGGCGGTGACGGTGACGGTGACGGCAGCGTGCTGCCTGGTCGGTTCGTCGGCGGTACCCGGCGCACTGGTGTTGACAGTGGTCATCCTGCTGTCTTCCCTCACTACTGCGAACTGCCGCCACGGTGACGGCTGCGGAATCGGCTACGGACTCGCGGTACGTCCCGACGGATCGGCACGTACGGATCGGCAGACCCCGCCCGACATGCCGCAGCCTCCGGTCGTGCGACCGGAAGCCGCGGCATGTCGCCCAGGGATTCAGTTCTGCCTGCGTGTCACGTTAAGCACGCGTCCACTCACAGCGCGCAGCGGAGTGCGCCAATAGGAGGGTTCGCCCGGCGCTGACGGTGCATCAGGGTGAACAACCCGTCACCCGCATGGCACCAGACGCACCGTCACTTCTTCTCGCCGGCCTCCGTCAGCAGCTGCTTCTTGAGCACCTTTCCCAGGGCATTCCTGGGCAGTTCGGGCACCAGCACGACCCGGCGCGGCCGCTTGTGCGCGGAGAGCCGCTCGGCCACGAAAGCCGTCAGCTGTTCCCCCGTCACGGCGCCGTCCGGGACGACGTACGCGACGATCGCCTGCCCGAGGTCCTCGTCCGGTGCGCCGACCACCGCAGCGTCCGCGACCGCGGGGTGGTCGCGCAGCGCGGCCTCCACCTCGCCTGCGCCGATCCGGTAGCCGCCGCTCTTGATCAGGTCGACGGAGGCGCGACCGACGATCCGGTGGAAGCCGTCCGCGCCGATCACGGCGACGTCCCCGGTGCGGAACCAGCCGTCCGCCGTCCAGGCCTCGGCATCCGCGTCGGGCCGGTTGAGGTATCCGCTGAACAGGGTCGGCCCGGCGATCTGCAGTTCGCCGACGCTCTCCCCGTCGGACGGCACCGGCGCACCGTCCTCGCCGACCAGCCGGGTGCGCACCCCGTCCAGTGGCAGGCCGACGCTGCCCGGCCGACGCTCGCCGTCCGCCCGGGTGCTGACCGTGATCAGCGACTCGGTCATCCCGTAGCGCTCGATCGGGGCGTGCCCGGTGAGCGCCGCCAGCTTCTCGAACACCGGTACCGGCAGCGGCGCGCTGCCGGAGACCAGCAGCCGGGCCGAGGTCAGCCGCCGCGCCGCCTCGGGGTCGGCCGCCACCCGGGACCAGACGGTCGGCACGCCGAAGTACAGGCTGCCGCCCGCGGCCGCGTACCCCGCCGGGGTGGGCCGCCCGGTGTGCACGAGCCGGCTGCCGGTGCGCAGGGCGCCGAGGACGCCGAGCAGGAGGCCGTGCACGTGGAACAGCGGCAGGCCGTGGACGAGGGTGTCCTCGGCGGTCCACTGCCAGGCCGCGGCGAGCGCCTCCAGATCGGCGGCGATCGCCTCGCGCCGGATCACCGCGCCCTTGGGCGCCCCGGTGGTGCCCGAGGTGTAGAGGACGAAGCCGGTGGCGTCCGCCGCCGGCTCGGCGTACGTGGTCGCGGCGCGCTCCGCCGGGTCGACCGGAAGCCCCTGCACGCCCCCTGAACCGGCGTCACCCACGGCATGCGCGAGCAGCGCCGCGCCCGAGTCGCGCAGGATGTGCTCGCGCTCCTTGGGCCCGGAGTCGGGCGGCAGCGGCACCACGGGCACGCCCGCCAGCAGACCGCCGACCACGGCGACGACCGTCTCGACGGTGGGCCGGGCGAGCACCGCGAGCGCGGGGGCGCCGGCCACTCGGTCGGCGACGGCGGTCGCCGCGCCCAGCAGCTCCTCGCGGGACAGCGCCCGTCCGTCGATCCGCAGCGCGTCCGCCGCGTCCCCGTAGTCGCCCTGAAGTGCGGTCAGCAGTGCCATGCTTCCGTCCTCGCCCTCGTCTCACGCTGTCGCGCCGACTCTACGGGCCGCACCCGTCCGGCCCACGCACAGCCGACGCCTCGCCACCGCCACCGCCCGCCTGGCGGCGCCGGACACGTCGGAGGGCGTGGCACCGGGTACCCGGTGCCACGCCCTCCGCTGCTCCGCGCGGGGAGGATCAGCCCTTGCGGGCCTTCACCTCGGAGGTCAGCTGCGGCAGCACGGCGAAGAGGTCGCCGACCACGCCGTAGTCGACCAGCTCGAAGATCGGGGCCTCGGGGTCCTTGTTGACGGCCACGATGGTCTTCGAGGTCTGCATGCCGGCCCGGTGCTGGATGGCGCCCGAGATGCCCGCCGCGATGTACAGCTGCGGCGAAACCTGCTTGCCGGTCTGACCGACCTGGTTGCTGTGCGGGTACCAGCCCGCGTCGACGGCGGCACGCGAGGCGCCGACGGCCGCACCCAGCGCGTCCGCGAGCTCCTCGACGACACCGAAGCCGGCCGCCTCGCCGACGCCACGGCCGCCGGAGACCACGATCGCGGCCTCGGTCAGCTCCGGACGACCGGTCGAGACCCGCGGGGTACGCGAGGTGACCTTGGCCGCGTTCCCGGTGAACTCCACCGCCACGTTCTCCACCGCACCGGCGGCCGCCGCGGCCTCGGGGGCGACGGCGTTCGGCTTGACGGTGATGACCGGTGCGCCCTTCGTGACCTTCGACTTCACCTGGAAGGACGCGGCGAACACCGACTGCGTGGCGACCGGACCACCGTCACCGGCCTCCAGGTCGATCGCGTCGGTGATGATGCCGGAGCCCAGGCGCAGCGCGACGCGGGCGGCGATCTCCTTGCCCTCGCCGGAGGAGGTGAGGAGGACGGCCGCGGCGTCGTTGGCCTTGGCGATCTGGGTGAGGGCGTCCACCTTGGGGACGACCAGCTGGTCGGTGTACTCGGCGCCGTCGGCGACGTACACCTTGGCCGCGCCGTACTCGGCGGCCTTCGCGGCGATGTCGGCCGCGGCGGCGCCGGCGCCCAGCACGACCGCGGACGGCTCACCGATCCGGCGGGCCAGGGTCAGCAGTTCGAGGGCCGGCTTGCGGACCACACCGTCGGCGTGGTCCACGAGAACCAGGATCTCAGCCATGATTCGTTGCTCCTGATCGATCGTTGGATGCGCGAACGGGTGGGACTAGATGAACTTCTGGTCGGCGAGGAAGCCGGCGAGCTGCTTGCCGCCCTCGCCCTCGTCCTTGACGACGGTGCCCGCGGTACGCGCCGGACGCGCCGCCACCGACTCCACCGCCGTCCACGCACCCGCCAGACCGACCTCGTCGGCCTCGATCCCCAGGTCGTCCAGGTCCAGCGACTGAACCGGCTTCTTCTTCGCCGCCATGATCCCCTTGAACGAGGGGTACCGGGCCTCACCCGACTGGTCCGTCACCGACACCACCGCCGGCAGCGCCGC
>NZ_JBIUUS010000028.1:85451-101151 GCF_044742585.1 Kitasatospora sp. NPDC087861 | reverse complement strand
ACGCCCCGTCCGACGTTTCAAACTCTAGCCGATCCCCGCTCCGAAAAGCGAATCCGACCGCAACCCAATAAAACGAGCACGCCGAATAAGAACCGGGACGCGACAAGACGCGACCCAGCCCGAACCGGGAAGTGGTGTTTCGAAGGATTGGCTACCTCGGGACCGTCCGCGCAATCGCGTGTCCGGTGCTCCCTGCCAGGCAGCTCGAAGAACTCTACGCGCTATCGCGAGCGGATGCAAACGGCGGGCAAAGCGCAAAGGGCCGGCCGGACCCCGGGGAGAGGGGTCCGGCCGGCCTGGCCGCGGAGCGGGGCTCAGCTGTTGGTGGGGAAGCCGAGGTTGATGCCGCCGTGCGACGGGTCCAGCCAGCGCTGGGTCACGGCCTTGCCGCGGGTGAAGAACTGCACGCCGTCCGGACCGTACGCGTGGGCGTCGCCGAACAGGGAGGACTTCCAGCCGCCGAAGGAGTAGTAGGCGACCGGGACCGGGATCGGCACGTTGATGCCAACCATGCCGACCTCCACCTCGAACTGGAAGCGCCGGGCCGCACCGCCGTCGTTGGTGAAGAGGGCAGTGCCGTTGCCGTACGGGTTCGCGTTGATCAGCGCCAGGCCCTCGTCGTAGGAGGCGACGCGCACCACGGAGAGGATCGGGCCGAAGATCTCGTCGTTGTACACGGACATGCCGGGCTTCACGTGGTCGAACAGGGTGGGGCCGAGCCAGAAGCCGTCCGAGGTCGGGGCGCCGTTCTTGTCTTCGGCGGTGACCGGGTGCTTGCGACCGTCCACCGCGAGCTCGGCGCCGTCGGCGACACCGGACTCGACGTAGGAGGTGACCTTGTCGCGGTGCTGGCCGGTGACCAGCGGGCCCATCTCGGAGTCGCCGTTGCAGCCGGGGCCGACCTTCAGGGTGGCGATGCGCTGCTTGATCTTGTCGACCAGCTCGTCGCCGATCGGGTCGACGGCGACCAGGACGGACACGGCCATGCAGCGCTCACCGGCCGCACCGAAGCCGGCGTTGACGGCGGCGTCGGCGGCGAGGTCGAGGTCGGCGTCGGGCAGCACCAGCATGTGGTTCTTGGCGCCGCCCAGGGCCTGCACGCGCTTGCCGTAGCGGGTGCCGGTCTCGTAGACGTAGCGGGCGATCGGGGTGGAGCCGACGAAGCTGACGGACTTGATGTCCGGGTGCTCCAGCAGGCGGTCCACCGCCGCCTTGTCGCCGTGCACGACGTTGAAGACGCCGTCCGGCAGGCCGGCCTCCTTCCACAGCTCGGCGAGGAAGTTGGCGGCGGACGGGTCCTTCTCCGAGGGCTTCAGGACGACCGTGTTGCCGGCCGCGATGGCGATCGGGAAGAACCACATCGGCACCATGGCCGGGAAGTTGAACGGCGAGATGATCGCGACCGGGCCGAGCGGCTGGCGGATCGAGTAGACGTCGATGCCGGTGGACGCCTGCTCGGTGAAGCCGCCCTTGACGAGCTGCGGGATGCCGCAGGCGTACTCGACGACCTCCAGACCGCGGGCGATCTCGCCGAGCGCGTCGGAGTGGACCTTGCCGTGCTCGGACACGATGATCGCGGCCAGCTCGTCGCGGCGGGCGTTCAGCAGCTCGCGGAAGGCGAAGAGCACCGTGGTGCGCTTGGCGACCGAGGCGGTGCGCCACTCGGCGAAGGCCGAGGCGGCGGCGGCCACGGCCTGGTCGACCTCGGCGATCTCGGCGAAGTCGACGTGGCCGGCGACCTGGCCGGTGGCCGGGTCGAAGATGTCACCGCGGCGGGGCGCCGCGCCGGCGGTGGCGACCGGCTTGCCGCCGATCCAGTGAATGGTGTGCTTGCTCAAGGTCCGTCTGCCTCCGAAGTCCCGGGCGGCATGCTGCCGCCGGTCCTGTCTGGCGCCGCCCGCTTGTGGGCCGGGCGACGGGATTCACGGGGCTACCGCGCTCGTCTCCCAGTCTGGTGGCCACCGTGCCCGGCCTCAATGAACAGGCTGACGGTGATCCCGGATTCAGCCTTACAGGTCGTCCGGTTGCTCGGCCGAAGAGGTGAATGCCGAACGCGTGAATTCCGAACGCGTGAATGCCGAAAGCGTGAATCCGGATCGCCCGCCGGGGCTCAGGACGTCTCGCCCTCCGGGTACGGGTCCCGCGACTCCTCGTCCTCCAGGTACGGGTCGTGCAGACCGTCGGCGGCCTCCTGCGTCTCCAGCAGGTCCAGCCGCAGGTCCTGTGCCCAGACGAGCGCCCACCGCTTCAGCCCGTCCACCGCCTCCGCCGCGACGCCCCGGGCGCGGAACCGGCCGTCCGCCGCCTCGGCCAGCGTCTCCAGTCGGTCGGCGAGCGCCGCGGGCTGGAAGTCGGCATCCAACTCGGTTGCCAGTGCGAGGAGTTCACCCTCCCGGTAGCAGTCGGTGAGGGCGTGCACGTCGATCAGGTCGCGCGGCATGCCCCGGTCCACCAGCAGCGCGGTGGTCAGCGCGGCGGCGTCCTCCAGGGCGACGACAGGCAGGACCACCGGCGGCTCACCGAACGGGGGCGCGCCGAGGTCGAACCGGACCGGCCGGTGGGCCAGCGGTTCCTTCCGCAGCTCCACCGAGTGCGACCGCCCGCCGAGCGCGAGCCGGACGGTGAGCTGTTCCAGGCGCGGCGCGCCCGGGCGCTCGGCGACCCCGCCGCCGGCCGCACGGTAGGCCCCGGCCAGCGCGGCGGCCACCTCCGGCAGGTCGGCACCGCCGGTCACCAGGGTGAGTCCGTCCTGCGGGCAGGCCGCGACACCGTGGGCGCGCAACGCGTGCCCGCCGGCCACGGCGAGCCCGTACCGGCCGCAGACGGGGGCGGCCAGTGCGGCGAGGCGCTGCTGGGCCGGGCCCGGTCGAAGGGGCGCGTCGACGGCGTCCGGGGCGGTGGTCACGCCTCCAGTCTGACCCGACCACCCGTCCCGCGCGCCACCGGCAGCCCAGCGCCACCGACGCCCGACGGCCACCGCGCACCCCGGACCACCGACGGCCCAGACCACCGACGGCCCGGGTCCGGTCTCACCAGCCGCTGAGCCCGGCCGCGGCCTCGTGCAGGGCGAGCTCCAGCAGCACCGGGTCGTTGAGCCGTCCGGACCCGTCGGGTGGGACCAGCCAGCGCACCCCGCGGCTGCTTCGCTCGGGGTGCGGGACCACGATCCAGGTGCCCTCCCCGGCAGCGCGCACGCCCGTGCCGATCCAGCGGGCGGCGGTGCCCACGGGCACCAGGAAGGTGACGTGCTCGTCCCCGAAGTCGGTGAGGACGGGACCGCGGGAGCCGTTGTCCAGAACCTCCAGGGCCGGGCGCCCGAGCCGTCCGGGGACGGAGAGGACGTCCCAGCGGCGGCCTGCCGGTAGCAGCATCAGGCCCAGCCCGGTGCGCTCCCACTGTTCCCGGAAGGCCTCCGGGTCCGGTGCCACCTGGGCGAGCCAGTGCAGTCCGGTGATCTCCATGTCTGTCCCCGCTTCTTGCCGCTCGTACTGGTCGGATCGTCCCGGTCAGGACGCGGCGGGGAAACCGAGACCCGCCGTCACCAAGAAAGAGGTGGACGGCGGGTCTCTCTTACACGGGATGCGCGGGATGCGCTCGCACGGGCTCACCCGGGATGCCCGGGGCACCCGGACGGCCCGGGAACCGGGCGGATCGCTGCCCGGTCAGCTGTCGAAGCCGAGCCCCAGCCGGTCGAGCGTGCGCAGCCAGAGGTTGCGGTGGCCGCCGTTGCGGTCCGCGCGCTCCAGCGACCGGGTGGTGATCTCGATCCCGGCCCAGCGCACCGGCTCGGGCGGGAACGGCAGCGGCTTGCTGCGCACCATGTCCAGCGAGGTGCGCTCGGTGCGCTCGCCGGAGAGCAGGTCGAGCATCACCTCGGCGCCGAAGCGCGTCGCGCCGACGCCGAGCCCGGTGTACCCGGCCGCGTACGCGACCTTGCCCCGGTAGGCGGTGTCGAAGAACGCCGAGAACCGGCTGCAGGTGTCGATGGCACCGCCCCAGGCGTGGGTGAAGCGCAGGCCCTCCAGCTGCGGGAAGCAGCGGAAGAAGTGGTTCGCCAGGGTGCGGAAGGTCTCCGGCCGCTGGTCGTACTCGTGCCGGACGTGGCCGCCGTAGTGGTAGACCGCGTCGTAACCTCCCCAGAGGATCCGGTTGTCGGCGGAGAGCCGGAAGTAGTGGAACTTGTTGGCGCTGTCGCCGAGCCCCTGCCGGCCGCGCCAGCCGATCGCGGCGAGCTGCTCGTCGCTGAGCGGCTCGGTCATCAGCGCGTAGTCGTACACCGGCGCGATGTACGGGCGGACCCGCTTGACCAGCGACGGGAACACGTTGGTGCCGAGCGCGACGCGGCGGGCGAAGACCCGCCCGTACGGGGTGCGGACGGCCATGCCGCTGCCGTACTCCCGCAGGTCGGTGGCCCGGGTGTGTTCGAAGATCCGGACGCCCTGGCCCAGGCAGGCGTCCCGGAGGCCCCAGGCGAGCTTGGCGGGGTGGACCATCGCCACGCCCTCCTTGTCCCAGAGGCCGCCGAGGAAGGTCGGCGAGTTCACCTCGGCGCGCAGCGCGTCGGCGTCCAGGACGGTGATGTCGAAGCCGTACCGGGCGACGGCCTCGGCGATCTCGTGGAGTTCCTCCACCTGGTGCGGCTGGGTGGCGACGTCGATCTCCCCGGTGCGCTCCCACTCGGCGTCGATGCCGTACCGCTTGAGGGTGGCCTCGATGCCGTCCAGGTTGGCGGCACCGAGGCGTTCCAGCTGGGCGAGTTCGGCGGGCCAGCGCTGCAGGCCGTTGCCGAAGCCGTGGGTGAGGCTGGCCGCGCAGAATCCGCCGTTGCGCCCGGACGCGGCCCACCCGACCTCGTTGCCCTCGACCAGCACGACGTCCAGTGAGGGGTCGCGTTCCTTGGCGATGAGGGCGGTCCAGAGGCCGGAGTAGCCGCCGCCGACGACCAGCAGGTCGCAGGTGGTGTCGCCGACCAGGGCGGGCAGGGCCGCCGGCCGACCGGGATCCTCCAGCCAGAAGGGGGTGGGCCTGGCGTCACTGAGTGCGCGGGCGGAGTCCATGCATTATCAGCCACTTTCTGTACTTAGGCGATGGTTTGTTCGGCCACCATGACCCAACGGTACGGCGCGCGACCGTACGTCAGGCGGTGGCCTTCCGGCGGTTGCCCAGCCACTGTCCGGCGACGGTCAGCGCGACGGCGGCGATGAACATCGCGGTGCCGATGACGTTCACCTGCACCGGGATGCCGCGCTGCGAGGCGCCCCAGACGAACATCGGGAAGGTGACCGTGGTCGGGCCCGAGTTGAACTGGGTGATGATGAAGTCGTCGAAGGAGAGCGCGAAGCTGAGCAGCGCGCCGGCGGCGATGCCGGGGGCGGCCAGCGGCAGGGTGACCCGCAGGAAGGTCTGGACGGGGGTCGCGTAGAGGTCCTGGGCGGCCTGTTCGAGCCTCGGGTCCATGCTCATCACGCGCGCCTTGACCGCCGTCACCACGAAGCTGAGGCAGAACATGATGTGCGCGATGAGGATGGTGGTGAAGCCGAACGGGATGCGCATGTTGAGGAACAGCGTGCCCAGCGAGGCGGCCATGACCACTTCGGGCATGGCCATCGGCAGGAAGATCATCGCGGTGGTGGCCGAGCGGCCGCGGAAGCGGTAACGGGCCAGGGCGAAGGCGACCATGGTGCCGAGCACGGTGGCGCCGATGGTGGCGAGCACCGCGATCTGCAGGCTGAGCGAGAGCGACTGGCACATGTCGGCCACGCCGCAGGGATTGGTCCAGGCGTCGGTGGAGAACTCGTTCCACTCGTAGTTGAACTTGCCGACCGGCTTGTTGAACGAGAAGGCGAGCACGACCAGGTTGGGCAGCACCAGGTAGGCGAGGGCCAGCAGGCCGGCCAGCACCACCAGGTGGGTGCGTATCCACTTGATAATCCGGGACATCAGACCAGTTCCTCCGTCCCGGCCTTGCGCATGTAGACCGTCACCATGCCCAGGATCAGGGCCATCAGGATGAAGCTCAGCGCAGCCGCCGTGGGGTAGTCGAGCACGTTCAGGAACTGCTTCTGGATGCCGTTGCCGACCATCTGCTCGCTCGGCGAGCCCAGCAGCTGGGCGTTGATGTAGTCGCCGGAGGCCGGGATGAAGGTGAGCAGGGTGCCGGCGACCACACCGGGCAGCGAGATCGGGAAGGTGACCTTGCGGAAGGTGGTGAACGGCCGGGCGTACAGGTCGCCGGCGGCCTCGTGCAGACGCGGGTCGATCCGCTCCAGCGAGGTGTACAGCGGCAGGATCATGAACGGCAGGAAGTTGTAGGTCAGACCGCAGACCACGGCGAGCGGCGTGGCGAGCACCCGGTCACCGGAGGTGAGGCCGAGCGCGTTGGTGACGTCCAGGACGTGCAGGGTGTTGAGCACGCCGACCACCGGCCCGCCGTCGGACAGGATGGTCTTCCAGGCCAGCGTGCGGATCAGGAAGCTGGTGAAGAACGGCGCGATGACCAGGATCAGGATGACGTTGCGCCAGCGCTTGCTCGCCTTGAAGGCGATCGTGTACGCGAGCGGGTAGCCGACGGCCAGGCAGAGCACGGTGGCGATGCCCGCGTAGGAGAACGAGCGGACGAAGTGCCACTTGTACTCGACCAGGGCGTCCCAGTAGGTCGAGAGGTGCCAGGTGACCTTGAAGCCCGCTTCGAGCGAGCCGGTCTGCAGCGAGGTGGACGCCTGGTAGACCATCGGGACGGCGAAGAAGACGACGAGCCAGGCGATGCCGGGCAGCAGCAGCCAGTACGGGGTGAGCTTGCGCTTCACCTTGGACGCCGGCTCCGGCAGGGGGATGACCTGCGGCGGCGCGGCCGGGGTGGTGGTGGTCATGCGGCCTCCTCCGCGGTGCCCGCGTCGATCGCCTGCGCGGCGTCCAGGGCGAAGGAGTGCGCCGGGTTCCAGTGCAGCAGCACGGCGGCGCCGGGGACGATCCGGGCGTCGCGCTCCATGTTCTGCTCGAAGACGGTGACCTCCTGGCCGCCGTCGGTGCGCACGACGTACTGGGTCGAGACGCCGATGAAGCTGGAGTCGAGGACGGTGCCGGCCAACCGGTTGCGGCCGTCGGCGACCTCGGCGGAGGCGTGCGCGATGGTGATCTTCTCCGGGCGCACGCCGAGGTGGACCTGCTTGGCGTCGGTGGCGCAGCGCGCCTTCGGCACGGCGAGGCGGGCGCCGGCCGCGGTGAGCAGCAGGTCGCCGCCGTCGGTGCCGGTGACCTCGGCGGGCAGCAGGTTGGACTGGCCGAGGAAGTTGGCCACGAAGGTGGTGCCGGGGTTCTCGTACAGGTCCGCGGGCGCGCCCAGTTGCTCGACCCGGCCGCCGTTCATCACCGCGATGGTGTCGGCCATGGTCATGGCCTCCTCCTGGTCGTGGGTGACGTGCACGAAGGTGATGCCGACCTCGGTCTGGATCCGCTTGAGCTCCAGCTGCATCTGGCGGCGCAGCTTGAGGTCGAGCGCGCCGAGCGGCTCGTCGAGGAGCAGCACCTGCGGGTGGTTGATCAGGGCGCGGGCGACGGCGACGCGCTGCTGCTGGCCGCCGGAGAGCTGGTGCGGCTTGCGCCGGGCGTACTGGCCGAGTTCGACCAGTTCCAGCATCTCGTCGACCTGCTTCTTGACGTCCTTCTTCCCGCGGCGGCGCAGGCCGAAGGCGACGTTCTCGAAGATGTCGAGGTGCGGGAAGAGCGCGTAGCTCTGGAAGACGGTGTTCACCGGCCGCTTGTACGGGGGCAGGGCGGTGACGTCCTGGCCGCCGATCAGGACGGTGCCGCTGGTGGGCTCCTCCAGGCCGGCGATCATGCGCAGGGTGGTGGTCTTGCCGCAGCCGGAGGCGCCGAGAAGGGCGAAGAAGGAACCCTGGGGGACGGTGAGGTCGAGCGGGTGGACGGCGGTGAAGGCGCCGTAGGTCTTGCCGATGCCGGTGAGCCGGACGTCGCCGCCGGCGGCCGCGTCGCGCTGCTGGTCTGTCATGGGGTGTCTTCCTGGTCTTCTCTGCCGGAGTGGGGGTCAGGCGCCGATGAGCTTGGAGAACTTCTGCTCGAAGTCGCTCTCCTCGGTCTCGGTGAGGGTGCGGAACACGTGCGCCTTGGCCGCCATCTCGGGGGTGGGTACGACCAGCGGGTTGGCCGCGCTGTCCGGGGCGAGGGTGGCGAGTTCCTCCTTCATCCCGGTGACGGCGGAGACGAAGCCGATGCCCGCGACCAGCTGCGCCGCGATCTTCGGCTGATAGTAGAAGTCGATCAGCTTCTCCGCGTTCGCCTTGTGCTGGGCCCGGGCCGGGATCAGCATGTTGTCCGTCGAGGAGACGTAGCCCTTCTCCGGGATGACGAACTCGATGTCCGGGTTGTCGGCGCGCAGTTGGATCAGGTCTCCACCCCAGGCGACGCAGGCCGCGATGTCGCCGGAGGACAGCTCCTGGCCGTAGTCGTTGCCGGTGAAGCGGCGGATCTGCTTGCTGTCGACGCCCTTCTGCAGCCGGGCGACGGCGGCGTCGTAGTCGTCGGCGGTGAACTTCGCCGGGTCCTTGCCCAGGTCCAGCAGGGTGATCCCGATGCTGTCGCGCATCTCGGAGAGGAAGGTGACCCGGCCCTTGAGGTCGGGGTCGTCCAGCAGTTGGGAGACGCTGGTGACCTCCTTCCCCTTGGTCGCCTTCTTGTTGTAGGCGATGACGACCTGGATGCCGGCCCAGGGGTAGGAGTAGAGCCGGCCCGGATCCCAGTCGGGGGCGCGGAAGCGCGAGTCGACGTTGGTGATCGCGGTGGTGACGTTCGCCGGGTTGAGTTTCTGCGCCCAGCCGAGCCGGATCAGCCGGGCGGCCATCCAGTCGGTGAGCACCATCAGGTCGCGGCCGGTGTCCTGGCCGGACGCCAGCTGCGGCTTGATCTTGCCGAAGAACTCGACGTTGTCGTTGACGTCCTCGTTGTACCGGACCTTGATGCCGGTGGCCGTGGTGAAGGCGTCCAGGGTGCCGTGCTTCTGCTTGTCCTTCTCGTCGGTGTCCACGTACAGCGGCCAGTTGGAGAAGTTGACCTCCTTCTCGGTCTCCGAGAGGTCCTTGGCGGCGTTGGCGGTCGAGTCGCCGCCTGCGGTCTTGGCCGCCGGGATGCCGCAGGCGGCCAGGGTGCCCGCACCGGCGGTCAGCGCGGCGGCCCGCAGCAGGGTGCGGCGGCCGATCGCGGCCCGGCCGCTGGTCAGACTGCGTTCCCAGGCCTTGCGGACCGGTTCGGGCAGACCGTCGGTGAACTCGTTGAACGCCATGGAACGGGCCTCCTGGGGGTAAGAGGTCGAAGCGGGGCACCCGGGGGCGGCGCCCCTGGCCGGTGTTATCTGTCTCCGAAGACGGTGCGGTGCCAGTCCTTGCGGGCGACCGCGGTGGTGTCGAACATGACGTGCTTGACCTGCGTGTACTCGTCCAGCGAGTACTGGGACATGTCCTTGCCGTAGCCGGACGCCTTGTAGCCGCCGTGCGGCATCTCGCTGATGATCGGGATGTGGTCGTTGACCCAGACGCACCCGGCCGCGATCTCCCGGGTGGCGCGCAGCGAGCGGTGCACGTTGCCCGTCCAGGCGGAGGCGGCCAGGCCGTAGGGGGTGTCGTTGGCCAGTCGCAGGCCCTCGTCGTCGGTGTCGAAGGGCAGCACCACCAGCACCGGGCCGAAGATCTCGCCCTGGACCACCTCGCTGTCCTGGGCGGCGCCGGTGATCAGGGTGGGCAGGTAGTACGCGCCGCGGGTGAGGTCGGTGCCGTCGTGGCCCTTCTCCGGCGCGCGGCCGCCGGTGACGACGGTGGCGTACGAGCGGGCGCGCTCGACGAAGCCGGCCACCCGGTCCCGGTGGGTGTACGAGACCAGCGGGCCGAGGTCGGTGTGCGGGTCGAGCGGGTCGCCGACCCTGATCGCGGCGTACAGCTCGGCCACGCCGGCCACGAACGCGTCGTACAGCGGGCGCTGGACGTAGGCGCGGGTGGCGGCGGTGCAGTCCTGGCCGCCGTTGATCAGCGAGGCGGCGACCGCGCCGTGCACGGCGGCGTCGAGGTCGGCGTCGTCGAAGACCACGAACGGGGCCTTGCCGCCGAGCTCCAGGTGGGTGCGCTTGACGCTCGCGGTGGCGAGTTCGGCGACCCTCCGGCCGACCGGGGTGGAGCCGGTGAAGGAGACCATCGCGACGTCCGGGTGCGAGACCAGGCGCTCACCGGTGGTGCGTCCGGCGCCGGTCACGACGTTGACCACGCCGTCCGGAATGCCCGCCGCCGTGCAGGCCGCCGCGAACATCAGCGAGGTGAGCGGGGTGAGCTCGGACGGCTTGAGCACGATGGTGTTGCCCGCCGCGATCGCCGGCAGGATCTTCCAGGCGGCCATCTGCAGCGGGTAGTTCCACGGCGAGATCGAGCCGACCACGCCGATCGCCTCGCGCCGCACGTAGGAGGTGTGGTCGCCGGAGTACTCGCCGGCCGCCTTGCCCTCCAGGTTGCGGGCGGCGCCCGCGAAGAACGCGGCGTTGTCGATGGTGCCGGGGACGTCGAACTCGGTGGCCAGCTTGACCGGCTTGCCGGTCTGCGCGGTCTCCACCCGGGCGAGGTCGGCGCCCGCGTCGGTCAGGACGGCGGCCAGCCTGGTCAGCGCCTCGGACCGGGCGCCGGGGGTGGCGCCGGACCAGCCGGGCAGGGCGGCCTTCGCGGCGGCGACGGCCGCGTCGACGTCCTCGGTGGTGGCCAGGGCGACCTGCTCGACCACGCTGCCGTTCGCGGGGTTGACGATCTGGAAAGGCTCGCCGCTCCCCCGGGTCCGGCGGCCCGCGATGTACTGCGCGCCCGCGCCGAAGTCGGTCAGGTCCATCTGGTTCCTCCAAGTGCCGGTGGATCGACTGCCCACGACGGATTCAACGGTTCCCGCGGTGGGGGAATCCGACCGGCTGATCACCGGGGTTGCGCGATCCTGGCAGTCCGGCGGATTCCGGACAAGGGATTCCGCTGTTGCATTCCGGTCAACGCGACGGATTCCGGCGTGAGGTCTGTTTTTCGCCACAGCCGACCCGCTGACCATGCCCGTTGCCGCCCCGGCGTGACAAGGGTCACTGCGACAACCTCGGCGTAAAGGGCCTTACAAGGTGCAAGGGTTCACCGAGGGCGACAGGTCGTCGCCGGGATGGATGATTTACCTGACACTCTGGTCCCCCCGAGACCCCGGAGGCCCCCGCGATGCTCCCCACCGTCGCCCGCGTGCTCGACCTGGAGGTGATGCGGCGCGGCCTGCCCCAGGTCGTCGCCGGCGCCGACCACCTGGAGCGGCCGGTCCGCTGGGTCCACGTGAGCGAGCTGCCCGACGTCGCCGGGGTGCTCCAGGGCGGCGAACTGGTGCTCACCACCGGCATCGCGCTGCCCGACGACCGCGAAGGCCTGGCCCGCTACGTCCGCGAGCTGGACGAGGTGGGGGTCGCCGGCCTGGTCGTCGAGTACGGCCGGCGCTACTTCGACTCGCTGCCCCGCGCCCTGGTGCACGCCGCCGAGCAGCGCGGCCTGCCGCTGATCACGCTCCGCCGCGAGCTGCGCTTCGTCGCCGTCACCGAGGCCGTGCACGCGCTCGTGGTCAACGCCCAGCTGGAGCAGCTGCGCATCTCCGAGTCCGTCCACCAGGTGTTCAACGAGCTGGTGGTGGAGGGCGCCGAGCCGCCCGAGGTGATCCGCCAGGTGGCCCGGATGGCGGGCGCGCCGGTCGTCCTGGAGAACCTGGCCCACCAGGTGCTCGCCCACGACACCGCCGGACGCCCGGAGGCCGAGCTGCTGGAGGACTGGGAGCGCCGCTCGCGCGGGGTCCGCCCGCCCGGCCGCACCGGCCACGACCCGCGCAGCGGCTGGCTGGTGACGACGGTCGGCGCCCGCGGCCAGGACTGGGGCCGGCTGGTCCTGGTGCAGGAGCCGGGCGCGCTGCCCGGCGGCGAGGCGCACCCGCACACCATGCTGCTGGAGCGCGGCGCCTCCGCGCTGGCGCTCAACCGGCTGGTGGTGCGCGACCGGGAGAGCCTGGAGCGGCAGACCCACCGCACCCTGCTGTCCGGTGTCCTCACCCACGCGCTGACCGTCTCCGAGGTCGCCCTGCGCGCCCAGGCGCTCGGCGTCCCGCTGGAGGGCCGCCGACTGGTCGGGGTGGTGCTGCGGCAGCGGCGCGGCCCGATCCCGGCCGCCCTGGAGGCGCAGGCCCGGCTGCGCGACTTCACCGAGCTGGCCGCCGGAGCCGTGCGGGCCTGCCGGCTCTCCGCCCTGGTCGGCGCGCTGGACGACGAGGGCGTCGGCGTGCTGATCGCGCTCGGCGCCCAGCAGGACGAGCACGCCGCGCTGGACGCCTTCTCGGCCACGCTGCGCCGGATGTCGGCCGAGGCCGGGCGGGAGAACGCCCCGGTACCGGCGCCGGTGGTCGCGGTCGGCTCCTCGGTCGGCTCGGTCCGGGACGCCCGGCGCACCCTGCTGGAGGCCACCCAGGTCGCCGACGCGGCCCTGCACGACGCACCGGGCGGGCGGGCCGCCTCGTACTACCGGCTGCCGGACGTCCGACTGCGCGGCCTGCTCCACCTGCTGCGCGACGACGCCCGGCTGCAGACCTACGTGGAGCGGGAGTTGGGCCCGCTGCTGGCTCACGACGCCGAGCACAACGGCCAGTTGGTGCAGATGCTGCGGATCTACCTGGAGCAGGGCCGGAACAAGTCGGCGGCGGCCGACGCCGCACACCTGTCCCGGCCGTCCTTCTACGACCGCCTGCACAAGGTCGAGCGGATCCTCGGCGTCGACCTCGACCAGGTGGAGTCCTGCCTGTCCCTGCACGTGGCGCTGCTCGCCCTGGACGCCGTCCGCCGCTGACCGTCAGACCCCGGTGATGCGCCCCCAGACCTTGTGCAGCGCGGGCCGCTCGTCCGAGGTGACGTCGCGCATGGTGTGCAGCCGGGCGCGCATCTCGTCGGTCGGGAAGAGCAGCGGGTTCTCGGCCAGTTCGGCCTTGTCCTTGTCGCCGCTGGCCGCCAGCACCTCGCGGGCGGCCGGCACCGGGCAGATGTACTGGACGAACGCGGCGAGTTCGGCGGCCACCTCGGGCTGGTAGTAGTGGTCGATCAGCAGCTCGGCGTTGCGCTTGTGCCGGGCCCGGTTGGGGATCAGCAGGCTCTCCGCCCACAGTTCGCCGCCCTCCTCCGGCACCACGAACTCGATGTCCGGGTTCTGGGCGGTCAGTTGGACGGCGTCGCCGGAGTAGGCCTGGCAGGCGACGGCCGCTCCGGAGGCGAGGTCGCTGGTGTAGTCGTTGCCGGTGAAGCGGCGGATGTGGCCGGTGTCGACCATCTTCTGCACGATGTCCATCGCCCGGTGCGCGTCGTCGTCGCCGAACCGGGAGACGTTCGCGCCCTGGGAGAGCATCAGCAGCCCGAGCGCCTCGTCCAGCCCGGCGAACAGGGTGACCCGGCCCTTGAGGTCGGGCGCCCACAGGTCCGCGGTGGACTTGAGCTCCCGGCCGAGCGCCTTGCGGTTGTACGCGATGCCGGTGATCCCGGACTGCCAGGGCACGCTGCGCCGGCGCCCGGGATCGAAGGCCGGATCGGCGAGCTGCGGGTCCAGGTTGGCGGTGACGTTGGGCAGGTTGTCCCGGTCCATGGCCTGCACCCAGCCGAGCGAGACGTACCGGCCGGCCATCCAGTCGCTGATCACCATGAGGTCCCGGCCGGGGTCGGCGCCCTGGGTGAGCACCGGGCTGATCTTGCCGAAGAACTCGTCGTTGTCGTTGATGTCCTCGGTGTAGGTGACCTCGATGCCGGTCCGCTCGGTGAAGGCGTCCAGGGTCGGCCGGTGCCCCTCGTCATCGGTGTCGATGTACTGCGTCCAGTTGGAGAAGGCGAGCCGCTTCTCGCGGTCCGAGCGGTCCGGGATCGAGCGGCGGTCCTCGGCGACGTAGGCGGACGGGATGCCGCAGCCGGTCAGCGTGCCGGCGCCGAGCAGCGCGGCCCCGCCGAGCACCGAACGTCGGCGTATCGAGCGGGAGTTGCGGGGGCGGGTCAGGGTGGTGGCGCTGAGCATGGGAGGCCTCCGGAGCGTGGGACGGCCCCGGGCGTGCGCGACACACCCGGGGCCGTCCGATCGGTACGTCAGACGGTGTGCGCGTCGGCGAGCGACAGCACCTCGTCCAGCACCGCGAGGCCGGACTTGGCCTCCTCCGCGGTGACGGTGCACGGCGGGACGACGTGGAAGCGGTTCATGTTGACGAACGGCCAGAGCCCGCGCTGCTTGCAGGCGGCGGCCAGCTCGGCCATCGGCGCGTTGGCGGCGCCGGCGGCGTTGTACGGGACCAGCGGCTCGCGGGTCTCGCGGTTCTTCACCAGGTCGAGCGCCCAGAACACGCCGAGGCCGCGGACCTCGCCGATCGAGGGGTGCCGCTCGGCCAGCGCGCGCAGGCCGGGGCCGAGCACGGTCTCGCCGATGTGCTTGGCGTTCTCGACGATGCCCTCCTCCGCCATGGCGTTGATGGTGGCGACGGCCGAGGCGCAGGCCAGCGGGTGGCCGGAGTAGGTGAGCCCGCCGGGGAACGCCCGCTCGGCGAAGGTGGCGGCGATCTCGGCGTTGATCGCCACGCCGCCCAGCGGGACGTAGCCCGAGTTGACGCCCTTGGCGAAGGTCAGCAGGTCCGGGGTGATGCCCCAGTGGTCGGCGGCGAACCACTCGCCGGTGCGGCCGAAGCCGGCCATCACCTCGTCGAGGATGAAGACGATGCCGTAGCGGTCGCAGATCTCCCGCACCCCGGCCAGGTAGCCGGCCGGCGGGATCAGGATGCCGGCGGTGCCGACCACGGTCTCCAGGATGATCGCCGCGACGGTGCCGGGGCCCTCGAAGGCGATCACCTGCTCCAGGTGCTCCAGCGCGCGCTCGCACTCCTGCGCCTCGTTCTCGGCGTGGAAGTTGGAGCGGTAGGCGTACGGGCCCCAGAAGTGCACCACTCCGGAGACGCCGGTCTCGTTGGCCCAGCGGCGCGGGTCGCCGGTGAGGGCGATCGCGTTGGCGGTGGCGCCGTGGTACGAGCGGTAGGTCGACATGACCTTCTGCCGGCCGGTGTGCAGCCGGGCCAGCCGGATGGCGTTCTCGACCGCCTCGGCGCCGCCGTTGGTGAAGAAGATCTTGTCGAGGTCGCCGGGGGTGCGCTCGGCGATCAGCCGGGCGGCCTCGCTGCGCGACTCGACGGCGAACCCGGGGGCGATGGTGCAGAGCTTCGCCGCCTGCTCCTGGATCGCCGCGACCACCTTCGGGTGCTGGTGACCGATGTTGGTGTTGACCAGCTGGGAGGAGAAGTCGAGGTAGCGGTTGCCGTCGTAGTCCCAGAAGTACGAGCCCTCGGCGCCGGCCACCGCGAGGGGGTCGATCAGCGCCTGGGCGGACCACGAGTGGAAGACGTGCGCGCGGTCGGCGGCCTTGACGGCCTGGCCGGCGGCTGAGTCAGCGGTGGGGATGCTCATGCCGGTAAGGCTAGGGAGTCCCGGCCCCGAAGGGCAGTTTCATCTTGTCAGTCGGTCGCGCGAACGGCCGACAGGATGCAAAGACAATGGGCCCGGGTCGAAAAGACCCGGGCCCATTGTCAGTTCACCCGATGGACGCGCGTACTCAGATCGCGGTCATCCTGCGCCCGATGGTCACGACCC
>NZ_JBIUUS010000028.1:0-85353 GCF_044742585.1 Kitasatospora sp. NPDC087861 | reverse complement strand
CCGCTAGATCGCGGTCATCCTGCGCCCGATGGTCACGACCCGCTAGATCGCGGTCATCCTGCGCCCGATGGTCACGACCCGCTAGATCGCGGTCATCCTGCGCCCGATGGTCACGACCCGCTAGATCGCGGTCATGACGTGCTTCACCCGGGTGTAGTCCTCGAAGCCGTAGGACGACAGGTCCTTGCCGTAGCCGGACTTCTTGAAGCCGCCGTGCGGCATCTCGGCGACCAGCGGGATGTGGGTGTTGATCCAGACGCAGCCGAAGTCCAGCCGGCGGGACATCCGCATGGCGCGGGCGTGGTCCTTGGTCCACACCGAGGAGGCGAGCGCGAACTCGACGCCGTTGGCGTAGTCCACGGCCTGGTCCTCGTCGGTGAACCTCTGCACGGTGATGACCGGGCCGAAGACCTCGTTCTGGATGATCTCGTCGTCCTGGCGCAGGCCGGAGACGACGGTCGGGGCGTAGAAGTAGCCCTGGTCGCCGACCTGGTGGCCACCGGCCTCGACCTTGGCGTGGGCGGGCAGCCGCTCGATGAAGCCGGCCACCTGCTTGAGCTGGTTGGCGTTGTTCAGCGGGCCGTACAGCACGTCCTCGTCGTCCACGCCACCGGTCTTGGTCTCGGCCGCGGCCTTGGCCAGCGCCTCGACGAAGGCGTCGTGAATCGACTCGTGCACCAGCACGCGGGTGGCGGCGGTGCAGTCCTGGCCGGCGTTGAAGAAGCCCGCCACCGAGATGCCCTCGACGGCCTCGGCGATGTCGGCGTCCTCGAAGACCACGACCGGGGCCTTGCCGCCCAGCTCCAGGTGGACGCGCTTGACGTCCTTGGAGGCCGACTCGGCGACCTGGATGCCGGCCCGGACCGAACCGGTGATCGAGGCCATCGCGGGCGTGTGGTGCTCGACCATCAGCCGACCGGTCTCACGGTCGCCGCAGATGACGTTGAAGACGCCGGCCGGCAGCTCCAGATCCTTGAGGATGCCGCCGATGATCTCCGCGAGCAGCACGGTGGAGGCCGGAGTGGTGTCCGAGGGCTTCAGGACGACGGCGTTGCCCGCGGCGATGGCCGGGGCGAACTTCCAGACCGCCATCATCATCGGGTAGTTCCACGGCGCGACCTGGGCGCAGACGCCGACCGGCTCACGGCGGATGATCGAGGTCATCCCGTCCATGTACTCACCGGCGGCCTTGCCCTCCAGCAGGCGGGCGGCGCCGGCGAAGAAGCGGATCTGGTCCACCATCGGGCCGACCTCCTCGGAGAGGGTCAGCGCGCGGGGCTTGCCGGTGTTGCGGACCTCCGCATCGACGATCTCGTCGGCCCGCGCCTCGATCGCGTCGGCGATCTTGAGCAGCAGCTTCTGGCGGGTGCTCGGGGTGGCGTCGCGCCAGATCGGGAACGCCGCGGCGGCCGAGGCCATGGCGGCGTCCACATCGGCGGCACCGGACAGCGGGGACGTCGCGTAGACCTCGCCGGTGGTGGGGTCGACGATGTCGAGGGTGCGGCCGTCCGCCGCGTCGACGAACTCACCGTTGATGTAGTTGCGCAGCGTGCGAAGGTCGCTCACGGGGTCTCTCCTCGGTCTGGGCCTGCGGCATTGCAGATTCCGGCGCCATGGTACGTCGGCGGGCCCGGCGTACGAAGGGTGCCGAGTGACCGGGCCCTGGACGGCGCGGTCCACTGGTTTGGGGGAACGCGCGCTGCGCTGCGGGGCGGCGCGCGTACCGTGCCAGGGTAGCCGCACGGCTGCCGGTATCGACAGACGTAGCACTCGCCGACGATGAAATCCGTACACGTTTTCCAAGATCGCGACGAAATCAGCAGATTCCTCGCTTGCGAACAGGGGAACGATCGGGCACAGTGGCGGCGTGGCCAACCGCGACCGAACCGCGAGCGTTCCCCTCGACGCCGCCTCCAAGGCGATCATCGAGCAGCTCCAGGAGGACGGACGCCGCCCGTACGCCGCCATCGGCAAGGCCGTCGGCCTGTCCGAGGCGGCCGTGCGCCAGCGCGTCCAGAAGCTGCTCGACCAGGGCGTGATGCAGATCGTCGCCGTCACGGACCCGCTCACCGTCGGCTTCACCCGCCAGGCGATGGTCGGCATCCGGGTCGAGGGTGACATCGAGCCCGTCGCCGACGCGCTGGCCGCCCTCGACGAGGTCGACTACGTGGTCTGCACCGCAGGCTCGTTCGACCTCCTGGCCGAACTGGTCTGCGAGGACGACGAGCACCTACTCGAAATGATCAACAAGCGCATCCGCGCGCTTCCCGGCGTGCGGAGCACCGAGAGCTTCGTCTACCTGAAGCTCCGGAAACAGACCTACACCTGGGGCACCCGATGACAGCCGACCCGGCGCAGAAGGACCTTTCCAAGACCGCCTACGACCACCTGTGGATGCACTTCACCCGCATGTCGTCGTACGAGAACTCCCCCGTGCCGACGATCGTCAGGGGCGAAGGCACCTACGTCTGGGACGACAAGGGGCGCAAGTACCTCGACGGCCTCGCCGGCCTGTTCGTCGTCCAGGCCGGCCACGGCCGCGAGGAGCTCGCCGAGGCCGCCGCCAAGCAGGCCAAGGAGCTCGCCTTCTTCCCGGTGTGGAGCTACGCCCACCCGAAGGCCGTCGAGCTGGCCGAGCGCCTGGCCAACTACGCCCCGGGCGACCTGAACAAGGTCTTCTTCTCCACCGGTGGCGGCGAGGCCGTCGAGACCGCCTGGAAGCTCGCCAAGCAGTACTTCAAGCTGACCGGCAAGCCGACCAAGTACAAGGTCATCTCGCGCGCCGTCGCCTACCACGGCACCCCGCAGGGCGCCCTGTCCATCACCGGCCTGCCGGGTCTGAAGGCCCCGTTCGAGCCGCTGGTGCCGGGCACCCACAAGGCCCCGAACACCAACATCTACCGCGCCCCGGCCTTCCTCGAAGGCCCGGACGGCACGGTCGACCCCGAGGCCTACGGCCGCTGGTGCGCCGACGAGATCGAGGTGGCCATCCTCAACGAGGGCGCCGAGACCGTCGCCGCCGTCTTCGTCGAGCCGGTGCAGAACGCCGGTGGCTGCTTCCCGCCGCCGCCCGGGTACTTCCAGCGCCTGCGCGAGATCTGCGACCGCCACGACGTGCTGCTGGTCTCGGACGAGGTCATCTGCGCCTTCGGCCGCCTGGGCACCATGTTCGGCGCCGACAAGTTCGGCTACCAGCCCGACATGATCACCTGCGCCAAGGGCATGACCTCGGGCTACTCCCCGATCGGCGCCACGATCATCTCGGACCGCCTCGCCGAGCCGTTCTACAAGGGTGACAACACCTTCCTGCACGGCTACACCTTCGGTGGCCACCCGGTCTCCTCCGCGGTGGCGCTGGCCAACCTCGACATCTTCGAGCGCGAGGGCCTGAACCAGAAGGTGCTGGACAACGAGGGCGCCTTCCTGAGCACCCTGAACAAGCTGCGCGACCTGCCGATCGTCGGCGACGTCCGCGGCAACGGGTACTTCTACGGCATCGAGCTCGTGAAGGACAAGGTCACCAAGGAGTCGTTCAACGACGACGAGGTCGAGCGCGTGCTCTACGGCTTCCTGTCGAAGGCCCTGTTCGACAACGGCCTGTACTGCCGCGCCGACGACCGTGGCGACCCGGTCATCCAGCTGGCCCCGCCGCTGATCTCCGACCAGTCGACCTTCGACGAGATCGAGCAGATCCTGCGGACCAGCCTCACCGACGCGTGGGCGAAGATCTGACCTCCTGATCCTCTTTCCCCACCCTCCGCCGAAGGGCGGTCCCACTTCCCCGGGACCGCCCTTCGGCGCTTTCCAGCACGCTCCACCCGACAAACATGCCTGATTGCGGGTGATTTGCCCGCGATGGACCTGAGCGCCGCAACCGCACCGGGTCCCAGTCGTTCTAATCTGACGACTGTCATATCCCTGCGGCCATCCAGGATGGAACCTCATGTCAGCGGCACCGCCTGACAACGACGTGCTGTGGGCCCGGGGGATCGTCAAGTCCCATCACGGCACCCCCGCTCTGCGCGGCATCTCGATCGGCGTCCGCGAGGGCGAGGTGCTCGCCGTCACCGGACCGCGCGGCTCCGGAAAGAGCACCCTGCTCGGATGCCTCTCCGCCCTCCTCCCGGTCGACAAGGGCGAGGTCTGGTTCAACAGCGCGCCCGTCCACACCCTCGGCCGGGCCGGACGCGAACGGCTGCGCCGCGACCGCTTCGGCTTCGTCGGCTCCGAACCGCACCTGGTGCCCGAACTGACCGCCCGGGAGAACGTCGCGCTGCCGCTGCTGCTCGCCGGCGCCGGCAACAAGGCCGCGTACACCGCCGCCGACGAATGGCTGGAGCGCCTCGACGTCGGCGAGGTCGCCCGGCAGCGCCCCGAGCGGCTGGTCCGGAGCCAGTGCCAGCGGATCGCCGTCGCCCGCGCCCTCGCCCCGCTGCCGCCGGTGGTCTTCGCCGACGACCCCACCGCCCCGCTGCACCGCGAGGCCTCCGACCAGGTCCTGCGGATACTGACCAGCGCGGCCCGCTCGCACCAGCTCACCCTCGTCCTGGCCACTCACGACCCCGAGCTCGTCCGGTTCGCGGACCGCGCCGTCGCCCTCGTCGACGGACGGCTCACCGCCCCCGCCGCCCCCGTCCGGCGCGGCACCGCCGCCCCGGGGACGGCCAGTGCGTCCGCCGTCTCGGCAACCCGCCGCTGACGACGCCGAGCCGCTGAAAGAGTCGACGTGTTCTATCTCCGTCTGGCCCGGGGCTACCGGGTGCCCGACCTCGGCCGCTGGCTGCTCACCACGCTGGCCGCCGCCGTGGTCGCGGCCTTCCTGCTGCGCTCCCTCGGCCGGGCGATGAGCGACCCGCTCGGCGGCGAGGACGCGCTGGAGCGGCTGCTCTGGTGCCTCCCCCCGCTCGCCGCCGTCGCCTGGTTCGCGGCCGTCACCGCCCGCGCGGTGCCCGCCCAGCAGCCCGAACGGATCACCGGCCTGCGCGCCGCCGGAGCCGGCTCCGGCGGGGTCCGCACCCTGATCGCCGGCGAGGTCGCACTCGCCTGCGCCCTCGGCAGCGTGCTCACCCTGCTGGCCTTCCTGGTCCTGCGCAACGACATCGCCGGGCCCACGCTCGCCCCCGACCTCGGCATGGGCGTGCCGCTGCCGGCCGCCGCACCGGTCACCCTGCTCGCCCTGGTGCCGCTCACCGCCGGGATCGCCGCCGCCTGCGCGGTGCCGCTCGACGAGACCCTGCCCGGCGGCCGCACCCGTGCCCACGGCCCGACCGGCTTCGGCGCCTGGCGGATCGCCCTGCCGGTCGGGCTCTCCGTGATCGGCCTCGCCCTCGAACTCATCGCCCTGCGGCCCGGCGCCGCCGTCGACGACCGGCCGATCCACCTGCCCGCCGGGCTCGGCACCACCAGCACCGCCGCGTTCGGCGGCTGGGCCGCCAGCGCACTCGGGCTCGCCCTGCTCACCGGCCCGCTGCTGTCCTGGACCGGACGGCTGCTCGCCCTCGGCCGGCCCACCCCGCTGCGGCTGCTGGCCGGCCGCGGACTCACCGCCCAGGCCCGCCGCCTCGGCCCGCCGCTGGCCGTACTCACCCTCGCCCTCGCGATGGTGCTCACCACCATCCGCTACTGGATCGGCACGCCCGACAGCGCCGACGCGCTGCCGGCCATCGAGGCCTGTCTGGTGCTCGGGTGCGCGGCGGCGGCCGTGGCCGTCCGGCTGACCGAGGTCCGCACCGACCGCCGGGGCGTCACCGACGCGCTGCTGCGCCTGGGCACCTCGCCCCGGCTGCTGTTCGGCGCGGTCGCGCTGCGCACCCTGGCGGTGGGCACCACGCTGCTGGTGACCGGCGGGGCGACCGCCGCGCTGGCGGCCGCCGGTCTGCGCTGAGGCGGGTCCGGCCACTCCCGCCGGGCGGGCGACGCGAAGGGTCGGACCCGCCTCAGGCCCGTCCTACCGGGTCAGCCCGCCGCGGCGAGCTGACCGCAGGCGCCGTCGATCTCCTGGCCGCGGGTGTCGCGGACGGTCGTCGGCACTCCGTGCGACTGGAGCCGGCGGACGAACTCGCGCTCGTCCTCGGGCCGGGAGGCGGTCCACTTGGAGCCCGGCGTCGGGTTCAGCGGGATCAGGTTGACGTGCACCCGGTGGTTCTTGATCAGCCGGCCGAGCAGGTCCGCCCGCCACGCCTGGTCGTTGATGTCCTTGATGAGCGCGTACTCGATGGAGATCCGCCGGCCGGACTTCTCCGCGTAGTTCCACGCGGCGTCCAGCACCTCGGCGACCTTCCAGCGGGTGTTCACCGGCACCAGCTCGTCGCGCAGCTCGTCGTCCGGGGCGTGCAGCGACAGCGCCAGGCGGCAGCTGAGGCCCTCGTCCGCGAGCCGGTTCATCGCCGGGACCAGGCCGACGGTGGACACCGTGATGCCGCGCTGGGACAGGCCGAAGCCGTCCGGCGCCGGGTCGGTCAGGCGGCGGATCGCGGCCAGCACCCGGTTGTAGTTGGCCAGCGGCTCGCCCATGCCCATGAAGACCACATTGGACAGCCGCGCCTCGCCGCCGGGGATCTCGCCGTCCTTGAGCGCGCGCATCCCGGCGGCGATCTGCTCGACGATCTCGGCGGTGGAGAGGTTGCGGGTCAGCCCGGCCTGGCCGGTCGCGCAGAACGGGCAGTTCATGCCGCAGCCCGCCTGCGAGCTGATGCACATGGTGACCCGGTCCGGGTAGCGCATCAGCACCGACTCGACGAGCGTGCCGTCGAAGAGCTTCCACAGCGTCTTGCGCGTGGTGTCGTCGTCGCAGGAGACGTGCCGGACCACCGACATCAGCTCCGGCAGCAGGCTCCCGGTGAGCTTCTCCCGGCTGGCGGCGGGGATGTCCGTCCAGCCCGCCGGGTCGTTCGACATCCGGCCGAAGTAGTGATTGGAGAGCTGCTTCGCGCGGAACGGCTGCTCGCCCAGCTCGGCGACGGCCTCCTTGCGCTCGGCGGGGCTCAGGTCGGCGAGGTGTCGCGGGGGCTTGGCGCCACGCGGCGCGACAAAGGTCAGTTCTCCGGGCTTAGGCATGGTTCATCCAGTGTCGCAGACGCCGGACGCACGCCAGGACGCGCGAGGGCCCCGGACGCGCGGGCGTCCGGGGCCCTTCGACCGCTCGGCGCGTCAGCTGCCGACGAAGGCCGCCAGCAGCAGCCAGACCACCGGGGCGGTCGGCAGGAGCGAGTCCAGCCGGTCCATGATGCCGCCGTGGCCGGGCAGCAGCGTGCCCATGTCCTTGATCCCGAGGTCGCGCTTGATCATCGACTCGCCCAGGTCGCCCAGGGTCGCGGTGACCGCCGCGCAGCCGCCCAGGATCAGTCCCTGCCACCAGCTGCCGCCGTCGATGATCAGCTGCATCAGGACGGCGCCCGCCAGCATCGACAGGCCGATGCCGCCGGCCAGGCCCTCGCGGGTCTTGCCCGGGCTGATCGTCGGGGCGAGCTTGGTCCTGCCGAACTTGTAGCCCACCGCGTAGGCGCCGGTGTCGCTGCAGATCGTGACGATCAGGAACAGCACGATCCGCTGGGGGCCGTCGTCCGCCGCCAGCATCAACGCCACGAAAGTGGCCAGGAACGGCACGTAGAAGGCGGTGAACACACCGGCCGTTATGTCCCGCAGGTAGTTCTCCGGCGGCTCGACCATCCGCCAGACCATCACCGCCAGTCCGGTCAGCGCGAGCGAGGCCGCGGCCCACTGCACCCCGGCCCAGTAGCCGGTGGCGAGCATCGCGATGCCGCCCGCGACCAGCGGGACCAGCGGCGCCTTGATCTGCTTGCGCTCGGCGAGTCGGCTGGTCAGCTCCCAGACTCCGACCGACACCGCGGCCATCACGACGAACAGGAACAGCGCCTTCACCACGAACAGCGAGGCGATGATCACCACACCGAGACCGACCCCGACGCCTATGGCGGCCTGGAGGTTACGGCCACCGCGCTGCTTGCGCGGCTGCGGCTGCGGGGTGGACTGGGCGGCCACGGGTGTCTCCTGCCCTGGATGGGACGACGGCACGAAGCGGGGCTGCCCGGCCGCCGGGTGGCTCGGCGGCGGCACGGGAGGCACCGGGGCCCCCGGGTACGGCGGGGCGCCGCGGCCGGGGGCGGGGGTGACGTCATCGGATATCGCGCGCAGCACGACCGTCTCCGTCACGCCGGGCACCGCCGCCTCGGGCTGCTCGTCCCGGAACAGCGGGCCGCTCAGCCGGCCGGCCTCCCGGGACTGGCCGGCGGCGGGATCGGCCGACCGGCCGGGGACCGCCGGGGGTGCCTGGTCCGGCGCGCCGGGGAACGGACCGGGGTCGGCCGGTACGGGAGGCATGACCTGAGTCTCCTCCGCGTCGCCGCCCCAGTACACCGGAGGCTGCTGCGGGTGATCCGAACGGTGACCGGGGGCGGCCGGTGCACCTCCCGGCGCACCCGGGTAGGCGGCCTGGCCGCCCGGGTGGCCGGGGTAGCCCTGGGCCTGCGGCGGCGCCGGGTACTCGCCGTACCCCGGCGCCGGGTGCGCCTGCTGCGGCGCCGGCCGGTAGGGCTGGAACTGCTGGTCGGACGGGCCCCAGTAGCCAGGGGCGTCAGGGGCGTCGTTCATCAGACTTCGAGCAGCTCGGCTTCCTTGTGCTTCAGCAGCTCGTCGACGGCGGCCACGTACTTGGCCGTGGTGTCGTCGAGCTCCTTCTCGGCACGGCGGCCGTCGTCCTCGCCGACCTCGCCGTCCTTGACCAGCTTGTCGATGGCGTCCTTGGCCTTGCGGCGCACCGCGCGGATCGAGACCTTCGCGTCCTCGCCCTTGCCACGGGCGACCTTGATGAACTCCCGGCGGCGCTCCTCGGTCAGCTCGGGCAGCACCACCCGGATGATGGAGCCGTCGTTGGACGGGTTGACGCCCAGGTCGGAGTCCCGGATCGCCTGCTCGATCGCCTTCAGCGCGGTCTTGTCGAACGGCGAGACGACCGCCATCCGGGGCTCCGGCACCGAGAACGAGGCCAGCTGGTTGATCGGCGTCACGGCGCCGTAGTACTCGGCGACGATCTTGGCGAACATCGCCGGGTGGGCACGGCCGGTGCGGATGGCGGCGAAGTCGTCCTTGGCGACGGCAACGGCCTTCTCCATCTTCTCCTCGGCTTCGAGGAGGGTCTCTTCGATCACTGTGATCTCCCTGTCCGGTTCATCTGCGGTTGTCCCGACCGGTATCGGCGTCGAGGCCGGTCACGGCGACGGCGCCGCCCCGTACGGCTGGTTGCTGCTCAGGCCCGGACAGAATCCTGGCTGATGAGTGTGCCGATCTTCTCACTCTTCACCGCACGCGCGATATTGCCCTCCGCCAGCAGCTCGAAGACCAGCATCGGAAGGTTGTTGTCCTTGCACAGCGTGATCGCGGTGAGGTCGGCGACCTTGAGGTCGCGCGCGATGACCTCGGAGTACTCCAGCGCGTCGAACTTCACCGCGTCCGGGTTGGTCCGGGGGTCGGAGTCGTAGACGCCGTCCACGCCGTTCTTGCCCATCAGCAGGACGTCGGCGTGGATCTCCAGGGCCCGCTGGACGGCGGTGGTGTCGGTCGAGAAGTACGGCATGCCCATACCGGCGCCGAAGATCACCACACGGCCCTTCTCCAGGTGCCGGACGGCCCGCAGCGGCAGGTACGGCTCGGCGACCTGACCCATGGTGATGGCGGTCTGGACCCGGGTCTCGATGCCCTCCTTGACCAGGAAGTCCTGCAGTGCCAGGCAGTTCATCACGGTGCCGAGCATGCCCATGTAGTCGGAGCGCGCCCGGTCCATGCCGCGCACCTGCAGCTCGGCGCCCCGGAAGAAGTTGCCGCCGCCGATGACCACCGCGACCTCGGTACCGGCGCGGACGACGGTGGCGATCTCCCGGGCGATCGCGTGCACGACGTCCGGGTCGACGCCGAGTCCGCCACCACCGGCAAAGGCTTCACCGGACAGCTTGAGCAGCACCCGGCGGCGCGAGCCGGCCTTGGGGTCCTGCGCGGTCTCCTGCGTCTCCTGCATGGACTTCTCCTTTTTGCACCTACTGGCTCACAGGCGCGGGTGTGCGGATGCCCGGCCTGCGCGTACGCGAGAGGAGGCCACTGCCGCGGGAACCGGTTCGGTGTCCTGCACGGCAATGGCCTCCTCGTCGTTCATGGTGCCGACGCGGCCCGCCCGTGGACGGCTGGCACTGGGTGAGCCCGTTCGGCGTTCCGCCCGCCCTGGTCAGCGGGCGGGGGCGGTTCCCAGCGTAAGGCTGCCGGGGACCAGGTGGAACGTGGCTCAGGCGCCGACGCGGAAGCGGGCGAAGCGCTTGAGGGCGACGCCGTTCTCCTCGAGGACCTTGGCGACGGACTTCTTGTTGTCCTTCGCGAAGGCCTGCTCCAGAACGGAGTTCTCCTTGACGAAGCCGGTGACGCGACCCTCGACGATCTTCGGCAGGGCGGCCTCGGGCTTGCCCTCCTCGCGAGCGGTGGCCTCGGCGACGCGGCGCTCGTTCTCGATGTCCTCGGCCGGGATGTCCTCGCGGGACAGGTACTTCGGCGCGAAGGCGGCGATGTGCTGCGCGACGTCCTTGGCGACCTCGGCGTTCTCCTTGTCCAGCTCGACCAGGACGCCGACGGCCGGCGGCAGGTCGGGGCTGGTCTTGTGCAGGTAGACCGCGACGAAGCCGTCACCGTCGAACTGGGCGAAACGACGGAAGACGATCTTCTCGCCCAGGGTCGCGTTGGCCTCGTCGACGAACTGCTGGACGGTCTTGCCGGCCTCGATCTCGGACGCCAGGGCGGCGTCCAGGTCGGCCGGGGCGGTCTTGGCCACGTGGGCGGCGATCGCGTCGGCAACCTTGACGAAGTTGTCACCCTTGGCGACGAAGTCGGTCTCGCAGTTCAGCTCGACCAGAACGCCGGACTTCTTGTCCTCGGCGATCAGCGCGGCGACGGCGCCGTTGGAGGCGTCACGGCCCTCGCGCTTGGCAACGCCCTTCTGGCCCTTGATGCGCAGGAGCTCGACGGCCTTCTCGACGTTGCCCTCGGCCTCGTCCAGGGCCTTCTTGCAGTCCATCATGCCGGCGCCGGTGAGCTCACGGAGCTTCTTGACGTCCGCGGCGGTGAAGTTCGCCATGGTGTGAATCTCTTCTCGCGTCTCGCGTGTCTGCGTGGGGAGACGCCGGGACCGATGGTTCGGTCCCGGCGTGGGAGAGAGGGGCACCTACCGGTGTCGTACCGGCGGGTGCCCCTCACCCTTGGTGCGTCAGGCCTGCTCGGCCGGAGCCTCGGTGGCCGGAGCCTCGGTGGCCGGGGCCTCGGCGGCGGGGGCCTCGGTGGCCGGAGCCTCAGCGGCCGGAGCCTCAGCGGCGGCGGGGGCCTCCTCGGCCTTCTTCTCGCCCTCGATGAGGTCCTTCTCCCAGTCGGCCAGCGGCTGGTCGGCACCCGGCTCGGCCTTGACGTCGCCCTTGGCGACACCGGCACGGGCCTTCAGGCCCTCGGCGACGGCGTCGGCGATCACACGGGTCAGCAGGGTGACGGAGCGGATCGCGTCGTCGTTGCCCGGGATCTTGTAGTCGACCTCGTCGGGGTCACAGTTGGTGTCGAGGATGGCGACGACCGGGATGTTGAGCTTCCGGGCCTCGCCGACCGCGATGTGCTCCTTCTTGGTGTCCACGATCCAGACGGCGCTGGGAACGCGCTGCATGTCGCGGATACCGCCGAGGGTCTTCTCCAGCTTGTCGTGCTCGCGCTGGAGGACCAGGAGCTCCTTCTTGGTGAGGCCGGAACCGGCCACGTCCGCGAAGTCCAGCTCGCCGAGCTCCTTCAGGCGCTGCAGGCGCTTGTAGACGGTCGAGAAGTTGGTCAGCATGCCGCCGAGCCAGCGCTGGTTCACGTAGGGCATGCCCACGCGGGTGGCCTGCTCGGCGATGGCCTCCTGGGCCTGCTTCTTCGTGCCGACGAAGAGGACGCTGCCGCCGTGGGCAACGGTCTCCTTGATGAACTCGAAGGCGCGGTCGATGTAGTTCAGCGACTGCAGGAGGTCGATGATGTAGATGCCGTTGCGCTCCGTGATGATGAAGCGCTTCATCTTCGGGTTCCAACGGCGGGTCTGGTGACCGAAGTGGACGCCGCTCTCCAGCAGCTCCCGCATCGTGACGACGGCCATGGCCGTGCTCCTCAGGTGTTACGGCCCGGCGGTCGCGCAGCGGACGGCGGTTCGCGCGGTGGCGCTCCCCGCTCGTGCGGTGCGGCCGGCCGGGTCAGGCTCGGTTTGTCCGTGGCGGCCAGGTGACAGCCACGCCTGACGCCCCGAACGTGCCGAGCCGCTTCCACCCACTCGATCCGGGGACCGGGCGGGCTCGGCGGACCGAGCGGCACTCGCACCTGGCGGAGGCAGCGGCTGAGCCGCGTTCGTCCACCGGTGGCGGGGCGTGCGAAGTCGACCCGGCGGACCGGGTCGCGTGTGAAGTGTACGGGAAGCGCCGAGGGGCGGGCGACTCCGCGGCTGGCGGAGGGCCTGGGGCGGGTGGGCCCGCGGGGGCGGGAGAGGGGGCGGCGGGGCCTTCGGTGCGTCGGTGGTGGGTCGGTGGCCGGCCGGTGGCCGACCGGTGGTGCGTTGCTGGTAGGCCGCTGGTATGCCGCTTGTCCACCGGATGGCGGTGCCCGTACACCCCTTGGAGGGATGGGTGCAGGCCGTGAGGGCGGTTTGTCCACAGGTATCCGGAAGTGGGTGGTGTGGGGGCGGCGACGCAGTGAGCCTCGGGGCATGACTGTTCGCGCCGGGTGCCCGGCTCCGTCCGCCGTCGGGCCGGCCTGGTCGACGCCGGCCGGGTTCGTGCTGGGCTGGTTCACGCCGGGCCGGTTCACGTCGGGCCGGTTCGGTCAGGCCGGGGTAGGCGGGACGGGCAAGGGGAGGGGGAGGGGGCGGCGTGTGGTGCGAGGGCTGGTCGTCGTGCTGGCGGCGCTGATGCTGCTGGCTTCCGTTCCTGGCTATGGCTATGGCTATGACGGTGCGGTGCGGAGCTCGGCTCTCGGTGGAGCTGCCGGCCCCGGCCCGGGCGGCGAACGGGCCTGGCCGGTGGGCGGGTCCGGCGGGGTGCTCGGTCGGTTCGAGCCGCCGGCCAAGCCCTGGGCCGCCGGGCACCGGGGAGTGGACCTCGCCGGCACGCCCGGGGCGGAGGTACGAGCGGCGGCCGCGGGAGTGGTCACCTTCTCCGGGCTGGTGGCGGGACGCCCGGTAGTGACCGTCACCCACCAGGGCTCGGGATCCCCTCCGTTGCGGACCACCTACCTGCCCGTCGCCGGCACCGTCCCGGTCGGCACCGCGCTAACCGCCGGGCAGGTGATCGGGCGGCTCGCCCCCGACGGGCGGCACTGCCCCGCGCGGGACTGCCTGCACTGGGGACTGCTGCGCGGCGGGCGCTATCTCGACCCGCTGGCCCTGTTCGGCGCGGGGGCGGCGCGACTACTGCCGCTGGGCGGCGCCGGGCACACCAGGCCGGGTGCGCCGGGCGGGCCGGGCGGGCCGGGCGGTGGCTCAGGTCCGGTCGAGGCCGTGCAGGGCCATGGCCACGGCGGCGTCCGCAATCAGCTCGGGGCGCTCGGCAGCACACCCGCTGCATTCCCCGGAGGCCAGTTTCTCGGCCCGGCGGACGGCCGCCTCCACGATCCCCTGGAGCAGCGCTGCGGCGAGCCTGGGCTGCGCGTGACCGAGATCCTCCAGGGCCTGGACCACTAGGCCGACCAGCTTGCCGTGCGCCACCCGGATGCGCTCGCGCGCGGCATCGTCGAGTTCCAGCGCGGAGATCGCCACCACCGCCCGGTGGCGCGGATCGGCGGCCAGCGCCAGTTGGCCCCGGACATACGCCTCGATCCGGTCGGCCGCGCTGTCGCAGCTCTCCATCCCGGCCTCGATCTCGGCCGCCCAGAGCGGGAAGTCCACCTCGCAGAGCGCCTCGACCACGGCGGCCCGGGAGCGGAAGTACTCGTAGACCGAGGAGCGCGCCAGAGCGGTGCGCGCCGCGAGCGCGGGGAAGGTCAGCGCCTCCATGCCGCCCTCGGTGAGCAGGGTGCGGGCAGCGTCAAGGAGGGCTGCCCGCTGCAGCTGGCGATGCTCGGCCACCGTGGCCGCTCGGATCTTCGGCACGCTCCCACTGTACGGAGCCCTACGTGCGGCAGATACGGCGCCGCGCATTTGGGTGGGAAGCGCAGGCGCGCGACGCGGCGTACGAGCGGGCGTGCGGTGAGGCGTTCAGCCGGGCTGGAGCCCGTGGTTGAGGCCGGGCGCGCACCCCGGGGATACCTCCCGGGGTAGTGGACAGGCGTGCGACCCGGGGATGCCGCCGCGCCGGGCAGGCCCGGCGCGCGCTACCGAATGTCCGACAGCTTGGCGCGCAACTGGAGGACGGATTTGGTGTGGATCTGGCTCACCCGGCTCTCCGTCACCCCGAGCACCTGGCCGATCTCGGCGAGGGTGAGGCCCTCGTAGTAATAGAGCGTCACCACGGTCTTCTCCCGCTCGGGGAGGGTGTTGACCGCCTGGGCCAGCAGTCGGCGCAGCTCACGGTCCTCGGCAACCTCGACCGGGTTGTCGGCGCCGTGGTCCACCAGGGTGTCCATCAGGCTCAGCCGGTCGCCGCCCTCCCCCACCGGGTGCAGCAGCTCGTCCAGGGCCACCACGTTGGCCAGGGACAGCTGGCTGAAGATGGCGTGCAGATCCTCGATCGCGATGCCCATCTCGGCCGCGACCTCGGGATCGTGCGGCGTCCGGCGCAGCCGGGCCTCCAACGTCGCGTATGTCCGCTCGACGGCTTTCGCCTTCTGCCGCACCGAGCGCGGAATCCAGTCCAGGGCCCGCAGTTCGTCGATGATCGCGCCGCGGATGCGGCTGATCGCGTAGGTCTCGAACTTGATGGCGCGGTCGATGTCGAACTTCTCGATCGCGTCGATCAACCCGAAGACCCCCGAGGAGACGAAGTCGGCCTGCTCGACGTTGGAGGGCAGGCCGACCCCGACCCGCCCCGCCACGTACTTGACGAGCGGCGAGTAGTGCAGGATCAGCTGCTCGCGCAGTCGCTGGTCACCGGTCTCCTTGTACGAGCGCCAGAGCTCTTCGAGCGCGGTGCGTCCCTCGGCTCCAGACCCCTGGGCCCCGGGCCCCTGCCCGCCGAGCCCCTGACCGCCGAGCCTCTGACCGCTGGGCCGCTGACCGCTGGGCCCCTGCTCCGGGCCTGGCGGGGAGGTGCCGTCCGGCGCCAGGGGGCCGCCGGCGCTCGGGTGGGGTGCGCCGTCGATGGCGGCGGCGCCGACCGCGTCGGCGGGCTGGCCTGGCACCGCCGACGGCCGGCCGCCCTGGCGCGACAAGCCTCCCATGGTCCCCGTCGCCTTGGGCGGGAACTCGGTCACGGGGCGCCGCTCGGTCCGCGGCCCTCCCGAGGACCGGGCGCCACCGGTCACTCTGTGTCCGGGAATGTGTGTGGGCATGCGTTGGTCTGCGCCGTTCTGCCGAGTCATGTGCTGATAGGGAAGACATGTGGAGCGTAGCGTGACCGACTCGCTGCAATGCGCTACCGCCACTCGGTCGTCCCTCGATCCGGTGGCGTTCGTGTCACCGGATCCGGGCACTCAAGCGGAAGAACCGGATCAGCAGGTCAGCCGGGCGATTCCGGCGCGCCTCCCCTCGGCGCAGAGGTGCTCTTCGCTCGGGCCGTCACCTCCTCCGCACCAGGCGCCAGTGCGCACCATGCCGCTCGACGTAGCCGAGCGATCCCAACTCGTAGAGCCGCTGCAGTACTTCGTCCGGCGGAAGTCCGGACTGCCGGGCCAGCCGCTCGACCGGCGCACCCTCCGCCGTCGCCGGGACGGCCTCCAGCACCCGGGCCACCGCAGGCTCCAGCAGATCCCGGGGCAGCACCGGTCCACTGCGCTGCGGCGCGAGGTCGTCCCCGATCGCCCCGATCAGCTCGGTGATCTCGGCGGCGTCGGTGACCAGCGTGGCGCCGCCGCTGCGGATCAGGGCGTGCACCCCGGCCGAGAGTGCCGAGGTCACCGGGCCGGCGACGCCCATGGTGTGGCGGTTGAGGTCCCGCGCCCGTCTGGCAGTGCTCAGCGCACCGCTGCGCACCGCCGCCTCGACCACCACGGTGCCTCGGGTGAGCGCCGCGATGACCCGGTTGCGGAGCACGAAGCGGAAGCGGTTCGGGTGCTCCCCGGGCGGGAGTTCACTGACCAGCAACCCCTGGACGCCGATCCGCCGGATCAGTTCGGCGTTGCCCTTCGGGTAGGACACGTCGACCCCGCAGGCGAGCACCCCGACGGTCATCCCGCCGACGGCGAGCGCCCCCCGGTGGGCGGCCGCGTCGATTCCGTAGGCGGCCCCGGACACCACGACCCAGCCGCGCTCGGCCAGTTGGGCCGACAACTCCCCCGCGACGTGGGCGCCGTAGGCCGTGCACGCCCGGGAGCCGACCATCGCCACCGAGCGGAGTGCGAGCAGCCGCAGCGAGCCCGTGCCGGTCGTCCAGAGCCCGATCGGCCGCCCGTCACCCAGATCGTCGAGTTGGCTGGGCCATTCCGTGTCCCCCGGAATGATGAAGCGTCCACCAACGGCTCGTACCCGTTCCAGGTCCTCGGCCGGGTCCAGACCGGGGAGTCTCGCCTGGTAACCGGCGAGTCGGGGAGAGTCCAGCCCGGGATGCGCGGGCACCGTCCCGTCCCGGATCGCCTGGACGGTGTCGGCGGCGGAAAGCTGGCCGAGCCATCGGCCGACCACCGCGTCTCCGGGCTCGCTGAGCCGGCTGAGCACGACGCGGGCGAGGCGCTCCGGATCGCGCCCGGGCGCGGCCGCCGATCCACCAGGCGGCTGGCTGTGCGTCATCATCGGGTTCATGCCTCACCCTCCTCGTTCGCCGCATGCTGGTCGCGTTTCCTGGACCGCCGGGCGGGGCTGGAGCGAGCGGACTGGTCAGGACCGGTGGGGCGGTCCTGGTGACCGGGGCTGCCTGGACGGTCGGGGCCGCCTGGACCACCGGAGTCGGCTGGAGGATCGGGGTGGTCGGCTTTCTCGAACGGGCCCACCCGGCCCTGCGCTTCGGACGGATCGTCGACCGGACCGCGCTGGGCCGGGATGCGCCCGAGTCGGCCGTAGAGCCGCTCGGTCAGCGGCAGCCCCTGCTCGACTCCGGTGCGCAGGACCAACGCGGTGCGTACGTCCCGCTGGTCCGGCCGGTCGCGACCGGCGAGGTCCGCGACCGTCCAGGCGACCCGGAGCACCCGGTCCAGGCCGCGGGCGGTCAGCAACCCCCGCTCCAACTGGCGCCCGACGTCGTTCAGTGCGCCGGGTTCGAGCTGCCAGCGGGTGCGCAGCTCATGGCCCGGGACTTCCGCGTTGGTCCGCCACGGGGTGCTCGCCAGGCGGGCCGCCGCCCGGTCCCGCGCGGCCAGCACCCGGGCCGCGACGGTCTCGGTACTCTCCGCCGTGGCGTCCCGCTCCATGAGTTCGATCCTCGTCACCGGGGCGACCTGGACCTGGAGGTCGACCCGGTCCAGCAGCGGTCCGGAGAGCCTCCCCTGGTAGCGGCTGACCATCGCGGGGCTGCACTCGCACCCCTCGCCCCGCCGTGAGTACCGGCCGCACGGGCAGGGGTTGGCGGCCAGGCAGAGCAGGAACCTGGCCGGGAGCCGGAGCGATCCGGCCGAACGGGCGATCACCACCTCGCCCGACTCCAGCGGCTGGCGCAGCGCGTCGAGCACCCGGACGGGGAACTCCGGTGCCTCGTCCAGGAACAGCACGCCCCGGTGGGCCAGTGAGACCGCCCCCGGTCTCGGCAGACCGCTGCCGCCACCGACGATCGCCGGCATCGTCGTGGAGTGGTGCGGGGCGCAGTACGGCGCCGTGTCGATGAGCGGGCGCCCGGCCGGAAGCAGCCCGGCGACCGAGTGCACGGCGGTGACCTCCAGCGCCTCCTTCTGGGTCAGCGGCGGGAGCAGCGAGGGCAGCCGCTCCGCCAGCATCGTCTTGCCCGCGCCCGGTGGGCCCTTGAGATACAGGTGGTGTCCGCCTGCGGCGGCGATCTCCAAGGCGCGCCGGGCCTCGTACTGGCCGGCCACATCGGCCAGGTCGAGGCGCGCCACCCGGTCGTCGGGCAGTCCCCGGACGCCGGCGGTGGGCAGCATCAGGCCGGCCATCAGCGGGTCCGGCCGGCCGCTGATCGGGTCGGGCGGCTCCTCCGGCGCGGGTGCGCCGGTCAGGACGGCGACCAGCTGCCGCAGGCTGCGGACTCCGATCACGCTCACCCCGGGGACGAGTGAGGCCTCGGGCGCGGTCTGCTCCGCGACCACGACCCGCTGGTATCCGGCGTCGGCCGCGGCCAGCACCGACGGCAGCACCCCGCGGACCGGCCGCACCCGGCCGTCCAGCCCCAGTTCGCCGATGATCAGCAGATCGGCGATGGACGACGGGTCGAGCCGCTCGGCCGCGGCCAGGACGGCACAGGCCACCGCGAGGTCGAAGCCGCTGCCGCTCTTGGGCACCGAGGCGGGGCTGAGCCCGACTGTCAGCTTGCGCTGCGGCCACGCCTCGCCGCTGTTGACCACAGCCGCGCGTACCCGGTCGCGGGCCTCGGACAGCGCTTTGTCGGGCAGGCCGACCAGGGTGAACGCGGCCACCCCGGGCTCCAGATCGGCCTGGACCTCGACGATCACTCCGTCGACGCCGACCAGCGCGACGGAACAGGTACGGGCGAAGGCCATCTCAGACCACCCCCCGCAGGTGGTCGACCACGGCCGCACCCCGGGCCCGGTTGACCACTGCCACCAGGTCGATCCGCACGCCCCCGGGTGGTGCGGGCGGCCAGTGCGGGTCCGTCGGCCCCGGGTCGTAGCCGGGACCGGCCAGCTTCGCGAAGTGGCCGGGCCAGCGCTCGGCCATCCAACGCTCGGCCAGACGTTGCAGCCGGGCGGCCTTGGCCTGGCCGATGGCCTCACTGGGTTGCTGGAAGCCCCGCTCGGAGCGGGTCTTCACCTCGCAGACCGCCACGGTGTCGCCGTCGAGGGCGACGATGTCCAGCTCCCCCTCGACACAGCGCCAGTTGCGGTCGAGGATGCGGAGCCCGGCCTCCATGAGGCGCCGGGCGGCGACCCGCTCCCCGTAGCGGCCGAGCCCGTTGTTGGTGCTGCGGCCGTTGGTGCTGCGGCGCGAGCCCGGCCCGGCGCCGCCCTGCGGGTCGTCCCGCGTACCCTCCCGCACGCCGCCGCCCGCTCCGGTCGGGTCCGGTACGGCCGCACCCGGTACGGCCTGGTCCTGCACGATCGTGTGCTGCACGGTGACCACCTCCGCTGTGGAGGCTGCACCGTCGAGCACGGCGGGACCGGGAATTTCCCATTCCCTGTGGATAACTCAAGGCCTGTGGATAACTTTTGTCACCCGCAGGAGTGAGAGGCCCCGATCGCGCGAAATTCCGCTGGACAACGCGGGGCAGAGCAGTCCAACGTCAGTTCCCGAAGCCGGACTCGTCCGAGGGCAGCTCCAGATCGCTCTTCGCGAGTTCCTCGATGTTCACGTCCTTGAAGGTCAGCACCCGGACCTTGCGGACGAACCGGGCCGGCCGGTACATGTCCCAGACCCACGCATCCGCCATCGACACCTCGAAGAAGACCTCGCCCTGGACCGAGTGCACCTGCAACTCGTAGTCGTTGGTGAGGTAGAAACGTCGCTCGGTCTCGATCACGTACTTGAACAGGCCGACGACGTCCCGGTACTCCCGGTAGAGCTTGAGCTCCATCTCGGTCTCGTACTTCTCGAGATCTTCGGCACTCATCCAGGCGTCCCCTCAACTTGTCACGTCCACCCATTGTGGACCACCGCACCCACGCTCAGAGCCGTACCGGAGCGACCGGCGGGCCCTGGGCCAGCAGTCGCTCCAGGAAGTCCGCCAGTCCGACCGGATAGACCGTCTCGGCGGTCCCCCTCAACTCCTCGACCGTCCACCAGCGCGCCGCGAGCAGGTGGGCGTGTTCGTCCTCGCCCATCCCCGAGTGGTCGAGACCCGTCTCCGTGGTCCGAGCCAGGTGGAACCACTGGTCCTGCTCGTAACGCTGTCCCTGAAAGGAGAACGACACCGTGCCGTACGCCACCAAGGGCCCCAGGTCCACACCCCGCAGGCCGGTCTCCTCCGCGAGTTCCCGCGCGGCGGCCTCCCGCACGTCCTCCCCGGGCTCCAAGCCGCCCCCGGGTGTGAACCACCAGGCCTCCCCCGGCGTCGCCGGGTCGGAGCCCAGGAAGAGGAGGATGCGGTCCTGCCCGTCCAGCAGCAGGATCCGCGCCGCCCTACGCCGTTGTGCCGTCATGGCAGCGCTCCACGCTCCTTCCGTTCGCGTCGGTGGCGCTACCGATCCTGCCACCCGGCGCGGCCGTCCGGGGCGATGTTCGACAGAGCGGCCCGGGCCACGACGGCCGCGGTCAGGAGCTGCGCCCCCGGCGGAGCCGACGGGTCAGGCCCGCCACCCCGCCCACCGCCGACACCACGAGGATCAGCGCCGCGCCCGCAACGGTCGCGTAGGCGGCCGGCTGCAGCGGCCCGGGCTCACTGCCCTTCGGGCCCGCGAGCCCATCGAAGGCCGTGGTCCGACCCAGGTCACCCATCCGGCCGAACGGCAGCAGGGTGGCCTCGACCCGGGCCTCCACCGCGTCGGCCGGGACGGTCCCGCTGTCGACCTCCAGGTGGGTGCGGGAGTCGAGCGAGCCCAGCCGGTTGTCGCCGAGCAGGAACAGCCGCCCCGGCGGCACGGTGACGCTGAACGGGGTGCCCTGCGGGCCCTGCGCCGCGAGGTAGGGCTCCTCCACCGGCTTGCCGTCGACCGTCAGCCCGTGGTCGTTCCCGTTGGCCGCGACGGTGTCCCCGCCGACCGCGACCACCCGCTTGACCATGAGCTCGCCGCCCCAGGCCTGGTCCCGGAAGACGACCACGTCGCCCCGGCCGACGGCCCCGCCGCCGACCTTCCGGGCGAGCACGGTGTCCCCGATCCGAAGCGTGGGGGACATCGAGGCGGTCGGGATGTTGTACGGCCGGTAGTCGATCGCGATCAGGGCGAAGCCGCCGATCATCAGCACCAGCCCGAGCGCGATCGCCACGCCCTGCAGCACCGCGGCGGCCCGGCGGCCCGGACGGGCGGGCGCAGCCGGGCGGTCGGCGGTCTGGTCAACGACACTGCTCATCGAAACCGTCCACCTCTGGCCGACCGGAGAACTCCACTGGCACGCCGGAGGCCCCGGCGGAAAAGCCGACGGGCCGTGGCACGTCCGAGCAGATTACTCGTCGGTACCACGGCCCGCGCAAGGCCTGGGGTGAACCCGGTGGAGCTCAGGAATCCTTCCGGCGGTCCTTCCGGTCCCGCACCCGACGCACCAGCGGGAGCAGCGCGACCGCGCCCACCGCACCGGCCACGGGCGGCGCCATCGGCGCGGCCGCCGCCAGCCCCGTCTGGTTGAAGGTGTTCGGCACCGGAAGCGTCGACCAGTGGTTGATCGGCCAGGCCACCACGAAGGCGCGCCCGACCACGTTGCCCACCGGCACGGTGCCGCCGCCCGGCTGGTCCATGTGGAACCGGGAGTCCAGCGAGTCCGCCCGGTGGTCGCCCATCACCCAGATCCGACCGTCGGGCACCTTCAGTGGACCGAACGGGTGGTCACCGCAGGGAGTGTTGCCCGGGTAGACGTACGGCTCGTTGAGCGCGTCTCCGTTGACCTTGACCGGTCCCTCGCCATGGCACTCGACGGTGTCCCCGCCGACCGCGATGACCCGCTTGATCAGGTCCTTCTCGTTGGTCGAGGGCATCAGACCGACGAAGCTGAGCACGTCCTGGACACCCCGGACGAAGGAGTTGCTGCTCTGCTGGGTCGGCTCGTCGTTCAGCCAGCCACCCGGGTCGTGGAACACCACGACCTCGCCGCGCTCGGGCTCGGCCCCGAACCAGGGGGTCAGCTTGTCCACCAGGACGCGGTCGCCGACCTGCAGCGTGTTCTGCATCGACTCCGACGGAATGGAGAACGCCTGGACGAAGAAGGTCTTGATCACGAGCGCCAGGACCAGCGCGATGCCGATCAGGATCGGCAGTTCCTTCCAGAAGGAACGCTGCTTGTGCTGCTTGTCGGGGGCCTGCGATTCCGACTGGTCCGCCGACTCGCCATCGGGCCGCTGGAACTCCGAGGAGCCCCCGGTGGGGCCCTGCGCCCCATCGCCCTGGTCGTCGGCGGACTGGGCCGCCGTGTCCTCGGCCGAGGCCGAGGGGGCACCGGACTCGGCGGACCGGGCCGCCCGACGGCCGGAGCCCTCGGGCTCGCCCGCGCCTGAGCGGGCGCCGATCACCACATCCCCCACAACATCTCCTCCCTGCTGTGCGGACGCCCGTGCGCCCGCGCTCAGAGTGCCGCACAGCGGGCACCACGCTCACCGTGACCACGGCCGGTTCAGGAACTGCCCATCGCGGGCTCCCCTGACACCAGCACAGCCTCGGCACGCGACCGGGACCAATCCCGGCCGCACCTGCACTTCTCTATCACTCCAAGGCATCCGGCTCGCGGTCCAACGCGCGCGGCCCGGCCGCTCGACGGCCGGCCAGGCTCACACAGAAGGCCGCCCAGGCCGGCGAACGGCGACCGGAAGGATGCCCAACACACCCATAACGAGCGGAGGTTCCATCGGAACCGGCCCAACGCCCACGGGTTCCGGCACAGTTCCGCGCGCTTGCGGAGCCCGCGCCAACGAGGAGAGTGAACTCGGCACGTCAAGTTGATGGAAGCGGTCCAGGGGCCAGGCGATCACGAAGGCCCGGCCGACCACACCGCTCAGCGGGATCGTCCCCTGCCCCGGATTCCCCATGTGGAAGCGGGAGTCGGCGGACACGTCCCGGTGGTCGCCCATGACCCAGAGCCGCCCCTGCGGCACCTTCACCTTGAAGGGCTGCCGGGACGGCGGGTTGGCGGACGCGACGTACGACTGCTCGTCCACCGGCGTGCCGTTGACACTGAGCCGCCCCTGCGCGTCGCAGCACTCCACGGTGTCCCCGCCGACACCGATGACCCGCTTGATCAAGTCCTGCTCGCTGTCCGACGGCAGCAGCCCGACGAAGGTGAGGACCTGCTTGGCCGCCCCCAGTACCGGACCGTCGCCGGACGGCTTGCGGTCGCTCTCCAACCAGCCGCCCGGATCCTTGAACACCACCACGTCGCCGCGCTGCGGCTCGCTGCCGAACCAGGGGGTCAGCTTGTCCACCAACACCCGGTCCCCGACCTGGATGGTCTGCTCCATCGAACCCGAGGGGATCACGAACACCTGGATCAGGAAGGTCTTCATCACCAGCGCGACCAGCAGCGCCACCAGGATGATCAGCGGGAACTCGCGCAGCAGCGACCGGCTGCGCCGCCGGGCCGCCCGCCTGGCGCTGCGACGGCGCGCGGCCCGGCCCCGGACCGGCGCGGTCTCGGCCGGGCCGACGCCCCCGGGGACGGCACCTCCTGGCCGCACGCCGTCGGATCCCGCGCCGTCGGGTCCCACGCCGTTCGACCCGGCGCCTTTCGATCCTCCATCGCCCGGCTGCGGAGCCCGACGGTCGGCCAGTCGGCCCCTACCTCTGGTCCCCATGACCGCCCGTTCCCGCAGTCGCGGCGAAGGCCGCAGGCCTGTCCAGACCGGTCCAGCGCGAGAACGGGTAGACCACCCAGTCCGCCCGGCCGATCACCCTGCTCTCGGGCACGAAGCCGCCGCCGGGCTCGCCGAGGTGGTCGCGCGAGTCGCGGGAGGCGCTGCGGTGGTCCCCCATCACCCAGAGCTTGCCGGTCGGCACCACCACGTCGAAGGCCACGCTCGACGGCTGGTCCCCGGGGGCCAGGTAGGAGGACTCGTCGATCGGCACCCCGTTGACGGTGATCCGCCCGCCCGGGCCGGTGCTGGTCACCCGGTCCCCGCCCACGCCGATCACCCGTTTGACGTAGACCGTGTTCCCGGCCGGAGCCAGCCCGAGGTCCCGGCCGAGCGAGCTCAGCCCGTCCCAGAAGCCGGCCGGCTCGTCCGACTCCGGCAGGAAGGAGCCCGTTCCGTCGAAGACCACGACGTCGCCCCGCTGGGGGTGACCGCCGAAGGCGTAGGCGAGCTTGTTCGCGATCAGCCGGTCGCCCGGGCGCAGGGTGTCCTCCATCGACCCGGACGGCACCGAGAACGGGCGCGTGACGAAGGCGTTCACCAACAGCAGGGCCAGCAGGCAGATCCCCACGAGCAGCAGCAGGTCCCGCGAGCGCGAGTGGCCCGGCTCCTCGTCCTCCGCCGCCTCCTCGTCCTCCGGTGTGCCCGCACGCCCCGGTTCGTCCTCGCGCTCCGGTGCGACCGCACGCTCCGGTTCGTCCTCGCGCTCCGGTGCGACCGCACGCTCCGGTACGCCCTTGGGCTCTGGAGCGTCCTCAGCCGCCGGGACGTCCTCGGCAGCATCCCGGGAGGTCGGCCCGGCGTCCGCCCCCGCACCCCCTCCGGGAGCGGCAGCGGGAACCGCCGCGGAAACGACCGCGGACCGCGACAGCGAGTCCGCACCGGTGGGTGCGGGACTGCCGTCGCGGTCCGCGGGTGGTTCGTGCGTGCTCATCGGGGGCTGAGCTTACCGTGCGGCAGCCCGGCCCCCAGAGCGATCCGATCCCCCGGCGAGGCCGGGGGCCGGTGGATCAGCGGTCGCGCTTCTCCTTGATCTTCGCGGCCTTGCCGCGGAGGTCACGCAGGTAGTACAGCTTGGCGCGGCGGACCGCACCACGGGTCACGACCTCGATCTTCTCGACGACCGGGGTGTGCACCGGGAAGGTGCGCTCCACGCCGACGTTGAAGCTGACCTTGCGAACGGTGAAGGTCTCACCGATGCCGGCGCCGTGGCGGCGGATGACGACGCCCTGGAAGACCTGGACACGGGAGCGGTTGCCCTCGATGACCCGGACGTGGACCTTCAGGGTGTCACCGGCGCGGAAGGCCGGGATGTCGCTACGCAGCGAGGCCGCGTCGACAGCAGCGAGCTTGTTGCTCATGTTGCTCTCCATCGCGAGCGCCACGGGCCGCCCACGGAAGTTCGTCACAATGGGGTTTGCTGCGGGCCGCATCGGCTGACGACGATCCCCCCGTGGCGGGGACGCCGGTCCACGTGACCCCTACGGAGGGGGCCCAGCAACAGACAGCAGCGGCCTATTCTTCCACACCACCGGCCACGGACCGAAATCGGCCGAGCCGCTCGTCCCAGGCCAGGCCGAGGATGCTGAGCGCCTCCCGGTCCTTCTTGTCGAAGGCTCCGTACTGCCAGCGCTCGACCAGGTCGGGCCGGTTCGCCAGGGTCCGGGCGAAGGCCTGCTCCCGGCGCCAGCGGGCGATCCGGCCGTGGTTGCCGCTGAGCAGCACGTCCGGCACGGTGCGGCCGCGCCACTCGGCGGGCTTGGTGTAGACCGGGCCCTCCAGCAGGTCGGCCATCGCGCCGGGCGCGAAGGAGTCGTCCCGGTGGGACTCGGCGTTGCCGAGCACCCCGGGCAACAGCCGGGCGATCGCCTCGACCATCACCAGTACCGCGACCTCGCCGCCGGCCAGCACGTAGTCGCCGATCGAGGCCTCGACCACCGGCATCCGGGTGGCCGCCTCCTCGATGACGCGCCGGTCGATGCCCTCGTACCGGGCGGGGGTGAACGCCAGCCAGGGGCGGCCCGCCAGTTCCTGGGCGAGCTCCTGGGTGAACGGCCGCCCGCTCGGGGTGGGCACCACGAGCGTCGGCAGCCGGCCCTCGGGCCCGCCGGCGATCACCGCGTCCAGCGCCTCGCCCCACGGCTCGGGCTTCATCACCATGCCGGGGCCGCCGCCGTACGGGCTGTCGTCCACGGTTCGGTGCACGTCGTGGGTCCACCCGCGCAGGTCGTGGACGTGCACGTCCAGCTGGCCGCGGGCACGGGCCTTGCCGACCAGCGAGATGTTCAGCGGCTCCAGGTACTCGGGGAAGATCGAGACGACGTCGATCCGCATCCCGCTCTGCACCTGTGCGGCGCCCTCCATCTCGCTCACTTCGACTCCTCCGCGCCGTCGACGCCCTTCGCGCCGTCCTCGCCGTCCTCGCCGTCGGCATCCACACCCTCCGCGACCTCGGCGGAGGCGCCCTCCGCGACCTCGGCCTGCTCGGGGTCGATCAGCCCGGGCGGCGGAGTGATCACGGCGCGCTGGTTCTCCAGGTCGATGGTCGGCACGATCTGGCTGACGAAGGGCACCAGCACCTCCGTCCCGTCCGGCTTCTCGACGGTGAGCAGGTCCTGGTACGGCAGGTGGAGGACCTCGGTCAGCTCCCCGACCAGGGTGCCGTCGAGCAGCACCACGTCCAGGCCGATCAGCTGGTGGTCGTAGTACTCATCCGGGTCGTCGGGGCGCTCCTCCGGGTCGACCTCGGCGATGAGCACGGTGCCCCGCAGCGCCTCCGCTCCGTTGCGGTCATTGACGCCGGCGAAACGCAGCAGCAGCCGGCCGCTGTGCACCTTGCCGGACTCGACGGTCAGCGGGCCCGCCGACGCGGGGTCGGTGAGCAGGACGGCACCGGGGCCGAGCCGGAGCTCCGGCTCATCGGTGCGGACCTCGACGCTGACGTCCCCCCTGATGCCGTGGGCGCGGCCGATCTTGCCGACGACGAGCTGCACGGTGATCGTTCTCCTGGAGTTCCTGAGCGAAACGGAATGCGGAAAGTGCGAGAAACGCGAAAAGGCCGGCCGGGACGACATGCGTCCCGGCCGGCCTCACAAGCCCTGACGGCTGAACGAGCAGCTGTGTCAGCGAATGTTGTCCACGTCGACCAGGTCGACCCGGACGTTGCGACCGCCGAGGGCGCCGACCACGGTGCGCAGTGCGCGCGCCGTCCGGCCACCCCGGCCGATCACCTTGCCGAGGTCATCGGGGTGCACTCGCACCTCGATGGTGTTGCCCCGACGCAGGTTGCGCGAACGCACCTGCACCTCGTCGGGGTGCTCGACGATGCCCTTCACCAAATGGTCGAGGGCGTCCTCGATCACGCTCAGGCCTCGACGGCGGCGTCGGCCTCAGCCTCGGCCTTGTCCGACTTCTTGGCCTTCGGGGTGATGGCGACACCGGTGGTGGCGTCCTCGAAGCCGGCGACGGCCTTCGCGAACAGGTGCGAGAAGTCCTCGACCTTCGGCTCGGCGACCTTCAGCGGCGCCGGGGCCGGCAGGCCCTTGAACTTCTGCCAGTCGCCAGTCAGCTTGAGGATGGCGAGCACCGGCTCGGTCGGCTGGGCGCCGACGGACAGCCAGTACTGGGCGCGGTCGCTGTCGACCTCGATCTTCGAGGGGTTGTAGGTCGGCTGGTAGATGCCGATCTCCTCGATCGCGCGACCGTCACGCTTGGTGCGCGAGTCGGCGATGACGATGCGGTAGTGCGGGGAGCGAATCTTGCCGAGACGCTTCAGCTTGATCTTGACTGCCACGGGAGTGGATTCTCCTGGTGTTGACGTGGGTGAGCAGCCTCGCCGTCGCGTGGGGTTGCGCCGTGGGCCGTTCAAGGGACACGCCAGCCGTAGGAGAGAGGGGTCCTGCTCGGCTGCCGAGTACTCAGCTGTCCATTCTGCCATACCGGCGCGAACCGCCTTCACCCGGCCATCCGAGCGGCCCGCAGGATCGTCCACAGGACCAACCGCAGGCCCGCTCACAAGGCTCGACCGGGAGCCCCCGCTCCCGGTCCGCCCACGAACCCATCTGTCCTGCTTGCTCCGGCCGGATCCGCTGCCCGCACAGCCGTCCGCCGGCTTCCCCGTCTTCTTGGCCTTCCGGTCCAACGATCTTTCGGTGACGCGATCTTTCGGTTACGCGATCTTTCGGTTACGCGATCTTGAACGGCTGCTGGCACGCGCCGCAGACGATGGACGCCTGCGCGAGCACCGACGGCACGACCCGGACGTTCCGTCCGCAGCCGCAGACCGCCTTGACCCGGACGCCGCCCCCGGAGGAGCCGTGCCGGGCCGCCGGGCCGCGGAAGGCGCGCGTCGCGCCGTCGCCGGCCACCGCCTCCTGGTGCGCGCCGAGGGCGCGGTCCAGTCGCTCGATGGTCTCCGCGTAGCGCGCCTGGGTCTCCTTGAGCATGGTCACCTGGGAGAAGCCGCTACTGGCGTGCGGTTCGACCGGGTGCGCCAGGCCCAGCTCGGAGGCGAGCATGAGGAAGCGCCGGTTGTGGTAGCGGCCGGCCCGCGAGGTGTCCCGGATGTCCCGGGCCGCGGCCAGACCGTGGGCAGCCTCGTGGAGGAGCCGCTCGAAACCGAGCCGCGTGCCACAGGCCGAAGAGGATTCGCCGATCAGGGCCTCGGGCGAGGCCAGGTCGGGGAGGTCCTGGTGGTGGGCCTGGATGTCACTCCAGGCGGCGGCCAGTTCGGCCGCGAGGACGAGGGGCTGTGTCGTGCTCACGCTAGACCAACGATGGAGTGCGAGCCGATGTTCCGCATGTTCCCGTTCTTCGGGAATTCCCAGGGAACTCCCAGGAATGCATGGTCGCGCGCGAATTGCGCGTTCCGGATCTGACGCAAGACCAACCCCCTGCCGGTTTCGGCCCACCGCAGCTCGACGGGCCTCGTGAATTCCGTCCGGGGGCGGGCTGTCGCCCCCTGGACGTACGGCCCGTGGACCCGCCAAGTTGACAGGGCCACGGGCCGTACACCGTACCGCTATTCCGTTAATACCGGCAGTTGACCGGCCAGTAGGGATGTCCGCGGTCGGGGTGCTCCTCGGACAGTTACCGGATTCTTACCCACCCGCATTCCGGGCAAATGTCGCCGGTAACGGTCATTACCTGCTGGTAACAGGTGTCAGTACGCGCGGGCGACGATCGCGATATTGCCGTCCTGGTCGTCCGCCAACGGCACCGAGCCGTCGGCCGCGACGATGCAGCGTACCGAAACGCCCTGCTCGGCCAGCTTGGCCTCGCCCTCCGGGCCGAGGTCGGCCCAGGAGATCCGACCCCAGCCGGTCGCGGCGGCCTCGACGGCCTCGTCGATGGTCTTGACGTCGACGGTGCGGGCCTCGCGGCGCTCGCGGGACAGCCGCAGCAGCAGCGCCTGGTCCTCCTCCAGGATGCCCGGGACCAGCGCGGCCAGGCTGTCGATGGAGACCGGCTCCTTGCCGCCGGGGATCCGGCGGGCCAGCATCGCGGTGCCGTTCTCCAGGTCGCGCGGGCCGACCTCGATGCGCAGCGGCACGCCCTTGAGCTCCCAGTCCACCGCGCGGCGGCCGAACGGGGTGTCGGTGCGGTCGTCGACGACCACCCGGACGCCGGCGGCCTCCAGCGTCGCGCCGATCTCGCGCACCTTGGCGATCACCGCGTCGTCGCCCTTGATGGCGAGCACGACGGCCTGGACGGCGGCCAGTCGCGGGGGCACCCGCAGGCCGTTGTCGTCGCCGTGGGACATGATCAGGCCGCCGACCATGCGGGTCGAGACGCCCCAGGAGGTCTGCCAGACGTACTCGCGCTCGGCGCCCTGGAGCTGGTAGGTCGTGTTGAACGCCTTGGCGAAGTTCTGGCCCAGCTCGTGGCTGGTGCCCATCTGCAGCGCCTTGCCGTCGCCCATCATGCCCTCCAGGGTGAGGGTGTTGATGGCGCCGGCGAACCGCTCCTTGGCGGTCTTGCGGCCGAGCACGACGTCGATGCCGAGCACGTTGGTCATGAAGTCGCCGTAGACCTGGGTGTGGATCATCGACGCGTACGCGCGGGCGTCCTCGTAGGTGGCGTGGGCGGTGTGGCCCTCCTGCCAGAGGAACTCGGTGGTGCGCAGGAAGACGCGCGGGCGCAGCTCCCAACGGACCACGTTGGCCCACTGGTTGATCAGCAGGGGCAGGTCGCGGTGGCTCTGCACCCACTTCGAGAAGTACTCGTTGATGATCGTCTCGGAGGTGGGCCGGACGACGACCGGCTCGTCGAGCTGCTTGCCGCCGCCGTGGGTGACCACCGCGAGCTCGGGGGCGAAGCCCTCGACGTGCTCGGCCTCCTTGGTCAGGTAGGACTGCGGGATGAACATCGGGAAGTAGGCGTTCTGCGCGCCGGCCTTCTTGATCCGCGCGTCCATCTCCTGCTGCATCCGCTCCCACAGGCCGTAGCCGTACGGTCGGATGACCATGGTGCCGCGCACCGGACCGTTGTCGGCCAGCTCGGCCTTGTTGATGAGGTCCTGGTACCAGCGCGGGAAGTCTTCCGCCTGAGGGGTGAGAACGGGTGCCTTAGCCATGGCCCGAATGGTACGGGGAGCGGCCCCCTGACTTCGAATCGGTATCACACCACCGGCCGGTGGCCGAACGGCCCGCCCGCGCCCGGGGGACGGCACCCGCCGTCAGCAGGGGGCGCACGACCGCGACACGGGCGCACCACCCTGCACCCCTCTGGACGCCGGGCCCGACCCGCTGTTCGCTGGAGTGGGGCGGGACTTTGGGGGAGCCGTAGCAGCACACCGAAGGACCGGATGGGAGGCCGCGATGGCTTCAGCTCGGACGACCGGCACGACCGTACGACCAACAGGCGCACGACCGCACCACCCGCAGCCCGGATCGGCGTGGCCCGCGCGGGCGCGCGACTGGGCGGAGATCCAGGAGCGCATGCTGGTGCCGCTCTACGAGGCGGTCTACGACCGGCTGGAGGTCGGCCCGGCGAGCAGCGTGCTGGGCCTGGGCTGCCGGTCCGGACTGGCGCTGCTGCTCGCCGCCGGACGGGGTGCCCAGGTCGCCGGCCAGGAGCCGCGGGCCGAGCTGCGCGAGCTGGCCCGCAGCCGCCGGCTGCGGGTGTGCGCGGGGGCCCGGCCGCCCGCCGCCGTCCCCCGCTCGGCCCATTCGCTGGTGACGGTCTTCGAGCAGTTGCCCGGCTGTGCCGAGCCGGGCCCGGTGGTCGCCGAGGCCGCCCGGCTGACCCTCCCGGGCGGGCACGTGGTGCTCGCCGCCTGGGGCCCGCCGGAGCGCTGCAAGAGCGCCCCGGTGCTGGACGTGGCGCGCCGCAGGGCGGGCCGGACCACCGCGCGCGACCCGTTCGAGCTGAGCACGCCCGGCACCTTGGAGGATCTGCTCGCCCCGGCCGGCCTGCGTCCGGCCGGCAGCGGGCGGGTGAGCTGCCCGTTCGCCTACGCGGACCTGGACAGCGCGGTGCGCGGCCTGCTCTCCACCGGCCTGTTCGAGGCGGCCGAGGAGTTCTCCGGCGCCTCGCTGGTGGCCAAGGAGCTGGAGGAGGCACTGCAGCCGCACCTGCGCGCGGACGGCTCGGTCCGGATGGAGAACGTCTTCCGCTACCTGGTCGCCGAACGGCCCCGCTGACGGTCGCACGGCCCTGCTGCCGGTCGCACGGCGCCGCCGACGGTCCCACGCACCGCTGTCCCGACAGCGGTCACCCGCACCGGTCGGCGGCACCGGAAACCGGGGGCGCCCGCCATCACGGCGAGCGCCCCCGGCCTACCGGTTCACGCCTGGTCGAGCGACTTCCTCGGCACCCCGGCCGCGCGGTACGCCTGCTCCTCGTCCAGCGTCTCCGCCTCCAGCAGCGCCGCCGCCAACGCGTCCAGCCGGGCCCGCTGCTCGGTCAGCAGCCGCACCGCGTCGTCGTAGCACTCGGCGACGATGCGCCGGGCCTCCTCGTCCACCGCGTCCAGGGTGGTCGGCGCGGCGGAGAGCCCGTAGGCGCCCTGCGTGTCGGCGGGCACGGCGGTCAGCCGGCCGACCCGCTCACTCATCCCCCAGCGGCCGGCCATCCCCCGGGCGATGTTGGTGACCTGCTCCAGGTCGCTCTCCGCACCGGTGGTGATCACCCCGTAGACCACCTGCTCGGCCGCCATCCCGCCGAGCGCGCCGATGATCCGGCCGCGCAGGTAGGGCTCGGTGTAGGAGTAGCGGTCGTTCTCCGGAGTGGAGAGGGTGACGCCGAGCGCCCGGCCGCGCGGCACGATGGTGATCTTGCGGACGGGGTCGGCGCCGGGCTGCAGCATGCCCAGCAGCGCGTGCCCGCTCTCGTGGTAGGCCGTCCGCTCGCGCTCCTCCGGCGGCATCACCAGCGGCCGGACGGCACCGAGCTGGACCTTCTCCAGGGCGTCCGAGAGGTCCCGCTCGTTCACCGCGTCCTGCTTGCGCTTGACGGCCAGCAGGGCGGCCTCGTTGACCAGGTTGGCGAGCTCGGCGCCGGTCATCCCGGGGGTGACCTTGGCCAGCTGGGTCAGGTCGGCGTCGCCGGCCAGCGGGACGGTCCGGGTGTGGATGCGCAGGATGGCGGCGCGACCGTCCCGGTCCGGCGGGCTGACGGTGATCCGCCGGTCGAACCGGCCCGGGCGCAGCAGGGCCGGGTCGAGGACGTCCGCGCGGTTGGTCGCGGCGATCACGATGACACCCTCGGAGCCGGTGAAGCCGTCCATCTCGGTGAGGATCTGGTTGAGCGTCTGCTCGCGCTCGTCGTGCCCGCCCATGCCGCCGCCGGCGCCGCGCTGGCGGCCGATGGTGTCGATCTCGTCGATGAAGATGATCGCCGGGGCGACCTTGCGGGCCTCGGCGAACAGTTCGCGGACCCGGCTGGCGCCGACGCCGACGATCATCTCGATGAACTCGGAGGCGGAGGCGGAGAAGAACGGCACGTCCGCCTCGCCGGCCACGGCCCGGGCGAGCAGTGTCTTACCCGTCCCGGGCGGGCCGCTCAGCAGGACGCCGCGCGGCATCTTGGCGCCGAGCCTGCGGTACTGCTGCGGGTTCTTCAGGAAGTCGACCACCTCGGTGAGTTCGGCCTCGACCTCGTCGATGCCCGCCACGTCGGCGAAGGTGGTCCGCTTGCCCTGCTCGGCGGTGACCGGCTTGGGCGGGGCCTTGCGGCCGAGCGCGCCGGCGCCCATGCCGCCGGCCATCCGGCGGGCGAGCAGCACCCAGATGAAGATCAGCAGCACCATCGGGGCCAGCGAGAGCAACAGGTTGGCGAGGAAGCTGCGCTGCTGGACCACCGGGGACGTGGCGGTGACCTCGACGCCCTGCTGCTGCAGGGTGGTCCACAGGTTGTCGTTGGCGAAGGACGGCCGCTGGGTGGCGAAGTCGGTGTAGTCGCCCTTGCCGCCGTCCGGTTTGGGCTGGGCGCTCTTGAGGGTGCCCTCGATCGCGTCGGCCTTGGCGTAGATCTTGGTGATGTTGCCCTTGTTGAGCTGGTTGTTGAACTCGGTGTAGGAGATCGTGGTGGCGCCGGCGTTGCCGAAGAAGGACAGCAGCAGGTCGGAGATCAGGAACACCACGAGCGCGGTGAGGGCGAGGCCCATCCAGCCGCCGGGCATCCGGCGGCGGGGCGGCGGCGGGGGCGGGGCGCCCTCGGACCGCCAGGGCTGGTCAGGGGTCTGGCGCGGCGGCACGGGTTCGGTCACCCATCGGACAATACGGACGCGGGCTCGGGCGAGCCACCCGCAACGCCGCGCCGCAGACGCCCCCGACCGGCCGCGATGACCCCCCGGACCAGCGGCTACGCCGCGGAGCCCGGCCACTCCTCGGCGGTCAGCGCGAAGCGCTCGTGGTCCCGCCAGTCACCCTGCAGGAACAGCATCCGCGGGGTGAAGCCCTCGTGCCGGAAGCCCAGCCGCTTGGCCAGCGCGATCGAACGCGTGTTGCCCGGCTGCACGTTGATCTCCAGCCGGTGCAGGCCCAGCCCGCCGGCCGACTGCGCGGCGAAGCAGTGGTCCAGGACGAGCCGCATGCCCTCGGTCATCCGCCCGGTGCCGGCGTACGGCACGTACGAGTCGTAGCCCAGCGCGCCGTTGCAGAACCGGCCCATCACGATGTTGGCGACGTTGACCTTGCCGACCAGCCCGCCGCTCTCCCCGTCGAGGATGAGGAAGGTGCACAGGCCCGGTCCCTGCCGCTCCAGCAGGTCGGCCAGCCCGTCCGGCTCGACCGGGTTCCACCGCCCGATGTGCTCGGCGGAGCGCTTGACCGCCTCGGCGTACATGGCCTTGTCCTCGGCCCGCGGGGCCCTGATCGTCACTCGCACGCCACCATCATCGGACATACGAGCGGCCCGCCGCCCGGAGGGGACCGGACGGCGGGCCGCTGAAGCACCGGACGAGCTCTACAGCAGGTCCTTGAACTCCTTGGGCAGCTCGAAGTCGGCCGGGCCCTTGCCCGCGCCGAGGCCGAACGCGCCGCCGTCGGCCGGGGCCTGGCCGGCGCCCGGGCCGAGCGCGCGGCGCTCGGCGGCCGCGGCCTCCTCCTGCGCGCGCTTCAGCGGGTTGCCGCTCTTGCGCTTGCCCTTGGCCTGCGGGGCCTTCTTGGCGGACTTCTTGGCGCCGCCGCCCATGCCCGGGATCCCCGGCATGCCGGGCACGCCCTTGCCGGAGGCCATCGCGGACATCATCTTGCGGGCGTCGAAGAACCGCTCGACCAGGTTCTTCACCTCGCCGACCTGGACGCCCGAGCCCTTGGCGATACGGGCCCGGCGGGAGCCGTTGATCAGCTCCGGCTCGGCGCGCTCGGTCGGGGTCATCGACTTGATGATCGCGCCGACCCGGTTGACGTCCTTGTCGTCGATGTTGTTGATCTGCTCGCGGATCTGGCCCATCCCGGGCAGCATCCCCAGCAGCTTGGAGATCGAGCCCATCTTCTGGACCTGCTCCAGCTGCGACAGGAAGTCGTCCAGGGTGAACGCCTTCGGGCCGCCGCGCAGCTTGGCCGCGATCTTCTCGGCCTCCTCCTGCGAGAAGGTCTGCTCGGCCTTCTCGATCAGCGAGAGGACGTCACCCATGCCGAGGATGCGCGAGGCCATCCGGTCCGGGTGGAAGGCGTCGAAGTCGTCGACCTTCTCGCCGTTGGAGGCGAACATGATCTGCCGACCGGTGACGTGCGCGACCGACAGGGCGGCACCGCCACGGGCGTCGCCGTCGAGCTTGGAGAGCACGACACCGGTGAAGTCGACGCCGTCGAGGAAGGCCTGCGCGGTGGTGACCGCGTCCTGGCCGATCATCGCGTCGACGACGAACAGGACCTCGTCCGGGTCGACCGCGGCGCGGATGTCCGCGGCCTGCTGCATCAGCTCGGCGTCGATGCCCAGGCGTCCGGCGGTGTCGACGATGACGACGTCGTACTGCTTCTGCTTGGCGTACTCGATCGAGTCCTTGGCCACCTGCACCGGGTCGCCGACGCCGTTGCCCGGCTGCGGGCCGTAGAAGGCCACGCCGGCGCGGTCGGCGACCACCTGGAGCTGGTTGACCGCGTTGGGGCGCTGGAGGTCGCAGGCGACCAGCAGCGGGGTGTGCTTCTGGCTCTTCAGCCAGAAGCCGAGCTTGCCCGCGAGGGTGGTCTTACCGGCGCCCTGCAAGCCGGCGAGCATGATCACCGTCGGGCCGTTCTTGGCGAACCGCACCCGGCGGGTCTCGCCACCGAGGATCGCGATGAGCTCCTCGTTGACGATCTTGATGATCTGCTGCGCCGGGTTGAGCGCGCCCGAGACCTCGACGCCGAGCGCCCGCTCCTTGACCTGCTTGATGAAGGCCCGCACGACCGGCAGCGCGACGTCCGCCTCCAGCAGCGCGATGCGGATCTCGCGGGCGGTGGCGTCGATGTCCGCCTCGCTCAGGCGGCCCTTGCCCCGGAGGTTCTTGAACGTCGCTGCGAGGCGATCGGAAAGGGTGTCGAACACGTCGTCGCGGGTCCTCTGCGGCATCGGTATCAGTACGGTCGTCGCCCCCCAGGGTATCCGGCCGCCCCGGGTACAGTCTCCACCTGGGTTGCCACGACCTCAGACCAGTGCCGCGCGCACCGCCTCCACTACCTCCCCGGCCCGCCGGGCGGCGAGCGGTCGGCCCGCCTCGTCGGTCAGGTAGAAGGAGTCGACGGCCTCCGCGCCCAGCGTGGAGACGTGCGCGGTCCGCACCCGGACGCCCGCCCCGTCCAGGGCCCGGCCGATCCGGTGCAGCAGCCCGGGGGCGTCGTGCGCGCGGACCTCCAGGACGGTCGCGGTCGCCGAGGCCACCGCGGGCGCCACCACGACCAGCGGAGGCGGGGTGGGGATGCCCCGGCGGCGCGGGGCGGCGGCGTCCCGTTCGGCCAGCCGGCGCGAGACGTCCAGCGAGCCGTCCAGCGCCCGGCGCAGGTCGGCCCGAAGCCGGGCGGCCTCCGGCAGCTCGCCGAACTCGGCGGCCACCCGCCAGGACAGCAGCAGCACCGCGCCGGCGCCGATCGGGTCCAGCTCGCGCAGGCCGGCCGAGCGGACGGTCAGCCGGTGCAGCGCGAGCACCCCGGCGACGGTGCCGAGCAGCCCGGGCCGGTCCGGGACGGCCAGGGTCAGCTCGACGCCCATCGGTTCGGCGCCCGGTTCCGCCCCGTCGGACTGCGCCAGCAGCGACAGCGCGGGCCCGCCGGTCCGGGCGGCCTCCACCGCGAGCCGCTCCTGCTCGGCGGTCGGCGCGGCCTCCGCGGGCCCGGTGCCGACGCCGGCCAGCCGGGCGGCGACCCGGGCCGCCAGGCCGTCCACCAGCGAGGCCCGCCAGGCGCTCCACGCGGCCGGGCCGGTGGCCAGCGCGTCCGCCTCGGTGAGCGCGTGCAGCAGCTCCAGCTGGGTCGCGGTGCCGACCGCCTTGGTGATCGCCTCGACGGTGGCCGGGTCGTCCGGGTCCCGCCGGGTCGCGGTGTCGACCAGCGTCAGGTGGTGGCGCACCAGCACCGCCAGGGTCTCGGTGTCCTCGGGGCCGAAGCCCATCCGGGCGGCGACGTCGCGGACGATCACCTCGCCGGCCTCGCTGTGGTCGCCGGGCCAGCCCTTGCCGATGTCGTGCAGCAGCGCGGCGACCAGCAGGAGGTCCGGCCGGGCCACCCGGCGGGTCATCGCCGCGGCCCGCACCGCCGTCTCCACCAGGTGGCGGTCCACCGTCCAACGGTGCACGGCGTTGCGCTGCGGACGGCAGCGCACCCGCTCCCAGTCCGGCAGCAGCCGGGTGACCAGGCCCTCCGCCTCCAGCGCCTCCCACACCGGGACGGCCGCCTCGCCCGCGCCCAGCAGGGTGACCAGCTGTTCGCGCGCCTCGTCCGGCCAGGGCACCGGCAGCGGGCGGCACTCGGCGGCCAGCCGGCGCACCGTCGCGTACGAGACGGCCAGCCCGTTCTGCGCGGCGGCGGCCGCGGCGCGCAGTGGCAGCACCGGGTCGGCGGCCGGGCGGGCGCCCTGCGCGAGCACCGCCTCGCCGTCCTGCTCGACCACGCCCTCGGCGAGCGGGCGGCGCTGGACCGCGCCCCGGGCCACCGCGCCCGCGCCGCGCCCGGCGCCGGTGAACGGGAAGGCCAGCCGGGGGCTCCGGCGGCCCCGGCCGGCCCGGGCGGCGAGCACCCGGTCCACCGCCCGCCAGGTGACGTCGCTCGCGTAGGCGATGGTGCGGGCGGCCTCGTAGACCTGGCGCAGCAGGGTGTCGGCGTCCAGCACGCCGAGCCGGTCGGCGACCTGGTCCTGGTCCTGGAGGCTGAGCCGCTCGGTGGCCCGGCCGGTGACCAGGTGCAGCGCGTCCCGGACGTCGGCGAGCCGCAGCGCGGCGGCGGCCAGGCCGTCCCGCGGGGCGTCGGCGAGCCAGGTGGCGGCGACGGCGTCGAGCGCGACGACGTCGCGCAGGCCGCCGCGGGCCTCCTTGAGGTCGGGCTCCAGCAGGAAGGACAGCTCGCCGTGCCGCTCGGCCCGCTCCCGGCCGAGTTCGCGCAGCTCCGGCAGACGCGCGGGGGCGCCGGCGCGCCAGTCGGTGAGCACGGCGGAGCGCAGGGTCGCGGCGAGCGCCCGGTCCCCGGCGAGGTGACGGACGTCCAGCAGGCCGAGCTGGGCCTTGAGGTCGGCGGCGGCGACGGCCCGGGCCTCGGCGACGGTGCGCACCGAGTGGTCGAGCGCGATGCCCGTGTCCCAGATCGGGTACCAGATCCGCTCGGGCAGGTCACGGGCGAGGCGGCCGTCGTGCAGCAGCAGGACGTCGAGGTCGCTGCGCGGGGACAGTTCGCCGCGCCCGTAGCCGCCGACCGCGACCAGCGCGACGCCGGGCGGGTCGCCGGAGGCCGCGAGCAGGCCCGCCAGCCAGTCGTCGGTGAGCCGGGCGAGCGCGGTGCGGCGGGGGCGTCCGGCCGGGCCGGGCTCGGCGAGCAGCGCGGCCCGGGCGGCGCCGTAGTCGGAAGGACTGGTGTCGGTGGTCATGCGTGGTCCCGTCCGTCGTGCGGTTGAGCGGGCGGCGCCGATCGACCTGCGGGCGGCCTGACGCCGATACGCCGTCGGCGGGCCGGCGACCCCCCACCGGGGATCGCGGGCCCGCCTGTGGCGTGCGGGGGGGCGGTGCCGGACGCCCTCAGAGGGCGTCCGGGCCGCGCTCGCCGGTGCGGACCCGGACGGCGGTGTCGACCGGGATGCTCCACACCTTGCCGTCGCCGATCTTGCCGGTCCGGGCGGCCTTCACCAGGACCTCGATCAGGGCGTCGGCGTCCTCGTCCTCGACCAGCACCTCGATCCTGACCTTGGGGACCAGGTCCACGGTGTACTCGGCGCCCCGGTAGACCTCGGTGTGGCCGCGCTGGCGGCCGTAGCCGCTGGCCTCGGTGACGGTCAGGCCGTGCACCCCGAAGGCCTGCAGGGCGGCCTTCACCTCGTCCAGGCGGTACGGCTTGATCACGGCGGTGATGAGCTTCATCGGGCGTCGACCTCGGTCTTCTCGGCGGGCGTGGTGGCGGTCTTCTCGGCGGGCTTCGCCCCGGCCTTGTCGCTGGCCTTGTCGCTGGCCTTCCCAGCGGGCCCGTCCGCGGCCTTCGTCACCGACGGAGCGGTCGCGGCGGCGCCGCCCAGGACCGGCAGGGCCCGGGCCAGACCCGCACCCACCGCGCTGAAATCGTAGGCGGACTCGGCGTGTTCGGCCTGGTCGATACCGGCCACCTCGACCTCCTCGGTGACCCGGAAGCCGACCGTCCGATCGATCGCCTTCGCCAGCAGCCAGGAGACGGCGAAGGAGTACGCCGCGACCACGGCCACGCCCATCGCCTGCTTGCCGAGCTGCGCCGGCCCGCCGCCGTAGAACAGGCCCTTGGCGGTCTGGCCGACCCCGCCGGTGGCGAACAGGCCGATCAGCAGCGAGCCGATCGCGCCACCCACCGCGTGCACGCCCACCACGTCGAGCGAGTCGTCGAAGCCGAGGCGGTACTTGAGGCTGACCGCGGCGGAGCAGACCGCGCCGGCGATCAGGCCGATCGCCACCGCGCCCAACGGGCTGACCGAGCCGCAGGCCGGGGTGATGGCGACCAGACCGGCCACCGCTCCGGAGGCGGCGCCCAGCGTGGTGAACGCGCCGTGCCTGAGCTTCTCGTAGACCAGCCAGCCGACCAGCGCCGCGCCGGTGGCGACCTGGGTGTTGACCATCGCCATCGCGGCGACGCCGTTGGCGGCCAGCGCCGAGCCCGCGTTGAAGCCGAACCAGCCGAACCACAGCAGCCCGGAGCCGAGCATCACCAGCGGCAGGCTGTGCGGGCGCATCGGGTCCTTCTTGAAGCCGACCCGCTTGCCCAGCACCAGGCAGAGCGCGAGGCCCGCGACGCCCGCGTTGATGTGCACGGCGGTGCCGCCGGCGAAGTCGATCACGCCGTTGCGGTCGCCCAGCCAGCCGCCGTTGCCACCGTCGAAGAAGAACACCCAGTGCGCGACCGGGAAGTACACGACGCTCACCCAGAGCGCGATGAACAGGCCCCAGGCGGAGAACTTGGCCCGGTCCGCGACGGCACCGCTGATCAGCGCGGGAGTGATGATCGCGAACATCAGCTGGAAGGTGGCGAACGCGGTGACCGGGATGGTCCCGGTGAGGTCGTTCAGGCCGATGCCGCGCATCCCGAGGAAGTCCAGGTTGCCGATCAGGCCGGCGAAGGAGTCGGGCCCGAAGCTGAGCGAGTACCCGTAGAGGACCCAGAGCACGCTGACGATGCCGAGCGAGAGGAAGCTCATCGCCAGCATGTTCAGCGTGCTCTTGGCCCTGACCATGCCCCCGTAGAAGAAGGCCAGGCCCGGGGTCATCACCATGACCAGGGCCGCACTGATGAGCACGAAAGCGGTGTCGCCCGCGCTGAAGCCGTCCGGCATCGGCGTCTCCTCTGCGTGAAAGCCGATCCACACCCGGGTTACCTGTCCCGTGCCACCCGGGGTGTCGGCGATGAAGAGGAGAGTGTCGAAGGCTGGTTTCGGCCAGTGCGGCCGGTTGTTTCGCGGCCGTGACGCGTGCGACGCGCGGGTTACGGCCACGTGAACCACGGCCCTGCCGCAGGGCCGAACGGGTTACCGTGCCGCCGCACGGCACCGCCGGTGGCGCACGGACCGCCGACCGTGGCGGCGGCGGCCGTCACGGTCGGCGGGGTCCTCGGGGCGGGTCGGCGGACCGCCGGATCGGGGTCCTCAGACCACCGAGACGTACTCCGGAATGTCCTGAACCACGCGCTCCTTGAGCCGGCTGACCGCGTCCACGCCCTTGAACCGGGCGGCCGCGGCCTCCGTGGTCTTGCGGACCCGGGAGTTCAGCCGCTCCGAGCGCACCTTGGTGGCGATGTCCACCGCCTGCTCGGCCATCACCGCGGCCTGCTCGGCCTCCTTCTGCAGCAGATGGACGCTGGCCATGCCGATCAGGTTGAAGGCGTACGAGCGCACGTGGTCGCCGTCCTGGCGGAACAGGTCCACCGCGCGCTCCATCACCGGCGCGGACATCGAGGCGTACAGCTCGCCGTTGTCGGAGTGGTAGGCGAGGTCCCGGAAGGAGTGCGCGTTCTCGGCGTTCAGCTCGGCCGGCGAGAAGAACTTCAGCCAGTCCGGCTCCTCGTCCCCCTCGCGGATGTCGGTGAAGGTGTCCTCGGACAGCCGCACGGCCCGGGCGCAGCGGTTCACCTCGCCGATGGTGGCGTAGGCGCGCGCCTCCATCGCGTACAGCAGGGACTGCTGGCGCGCGGTGGCGGTGTCGCGGCTGCCGTACTGCGCGAGGTGGATCAGCTCCAGGGCGTCCTCGCCCCGGTTGAGGTGGATCATCTGGCGGCTCATGTCGGTGAGGATCAGTGCGCCGAACGGGCGGTCGCCCGCCTCCTTGGCCGCGTGCAGGGCCAGCACGTAGTACTTCTGCGCGCTCGGGTGCATCCCGACGTCGTACGACATCCATCCGGCCAGGTGGGCGAGTTCGGCGGTGAGCCGGAACAGCCGCCGGGTGGTGTGCTCGTTGTACGTCTCCTGGAGCAGGTCGGTGACCTCGTGGAGCTGGCCGACGACGGCCTTGCGGCGCAGCCCGCCGCCGTTCTGCGCGTCCCACTGGCGGAACATGACCGTGGTCTGCTCCAGCAGTTCGAGCTCGGGTTCGGACAGCCGGCCGGTGAACGGGTCGCCGCCGTTGGCCGCGGCGAGGATCGGGGTGGGCGTGCCACCCGGGCCGGGGGTGAGCCAGCGCTGCATCGGCTCGATCAGCGCGGCGCCGGCGGTCAGCGCGAGCGAGGTACCGAGGAAGCCCCGACGGTTGAGCATCAGGTCACTGCGGGAGTAGTCGCTGATCAGCTGGACGGTCTGCGGCGCGCTCCACGGCAGGTCGACGCCGCCGCCCACGGTGGAGACCGGGATCGCGGCGCGCAGGCCGAGGTCCTCGATCGAGACCACCGAGCCGAAGCGCTCGGAGAAGAGCTCCGACATGATCTTGGGAATCGGTTCACGGGGCTGCTCGCCGTCGAGCCAGCGACGCACCCGCGAGGTGTCGGTGGACACGTGGTGGGCGCCGATCTGGCGGGCCCGGCGGTTGACCTGACGGGCCAGCTCGCCCTTGGACCAGCCACTGCGGACGAACCACGTGGTCAGCTTCTCGTTGGGTTGCTTCTCTGCCATGGGAACGTCCCCATCCCGCCCGGCCCCTGCGGGGCCCCGATCGTGACGCCCGACGGTTGCGGGCCCTTGCCAGACGTGCCGTGCCTGAGGTGTTGCCGTACCGTACTGTCGCACTGGTGTGCCATCGTTACGGACGGCGCGTCAGATTCCCAACTCCCGTGCCCCGAGGGGCTGGAGTCGACTCCATGACGACGTCCGTGTGCTGAACGTAATGCCCCGCGCGGCACCCGCGGGAGCGGCCCTGGCGAAACGCCACCCTTCGCCACCCCCAGGAGTGAACCGAAGCAACGGCCCGCACGCTTCACTAGGTAGTCCGACGGTCCGGCATATGCGGGCCGCCAAGTCCTCCGGCGAAACCCGGCGAGTCCCGGCAACCCGCCGCAGCCACAAGCGAGTTTGCCGCCCACCTGATCGGCGGCCACCTCGCGTACCCGACGATCCGGCATCGGTGCCGCCCGTCACAAGGCGGCGCCCGAGGCGCACCACCGCAACAGGCGCACACCGAGCGCCGCACGCCGCCACCGCACGACGCACCACGCAACGGACCGGCAACACACAGTCACCGTCCCGTAACCATCGGCAACGAGAACCTGTTGGGGGAGGCATGGACAACCTGTTCGGCGAACTTCGACTGGGGCACCTGCGGTTGACACCGCTGGGCGCGCGCCGCCGCACCAAGGTCACCGCGTCCCAGGCCGCCGCGGAGTACACCGGCCGCTGGGGCTGGACGGTCGCCACCGGCGGCCCGGCCGCCTCCGCCGCCGCCCCGACCCGCTGTCCCTGCGGCACCGCCCGCTGCGCCGCGCCCGGTCTGCACCCCGTACCGGGCGGCGAGCGCCGGGCCCGGGCCGCGGACGCCGAGGGCTCGGTCCTGTTCCCGACCGGTCGCGCCTTCGACGTCCTGGACGTCCCCGAGCAGGCCGGCCTGCAGGCGCTGGTCCGGCTGGAGCGGATGGGCACCCAGGTCGGCCCGGTGCTCACCGCACCCACCGGCCGGCTGCAGTTCCTGGTCGCCGCCGGCGCTGCCCGCCGCCTGCCCGACCTGCTCTACCGGATGGGCTGGGACGACGCCGCGCTCGACCTCGCCTGCCACGGCGAGGGCAGCTACGTGGCCGCCCCGCCCACCGTGCTCGGCGCGCTCGGCCCGGTCCGCTGGCTGCGCCGCCCCACCCGCGACAACGCCGGCTGCCCGCCCGAGGCCCGGCTGCTGCTCGGCACCCTCGCCTACGCCTGCCACCGCGGCCGCGAGCGCACCGCCGAACCCGCCTGGCTCGCGTCGTAACCCGCCCGCCGCCGTAACCCGCCCGCCGCCACGGCCCCGGACACCCGAAGGGGCCCGGGTGCGGAAGCGGGACCCGGGTAGGGCAACAGGGCCCGGGTACGCGAAAGGGCCCGCCCCTCGCGGAGCGGACCCTACGGGCGGGAGGGGCCTCAGTCCCCGATCAGCGCGTCCACGAACGCGCCCGGCTCGAACGGCGCCAGGTCGTCCGCGCCCTCGCCCAGACCGATCAGCTTGACCGGCACGCCCAGCTCGCGCTGGACCGCGACCACGATGCCGCCCTTGGCGGTGCCGTCCAGCTTGGTCAGCACGATGCCGGTGATGTCGACCACCTCGGCGAACACCCGGGCCTGGATCAGGCCGTTCTGGCCGGTGGTGGCGTCCAGCACCAGCAGCACCTCGTCCACCGGGCCGTGCTTCTCGACGACCCGCTTGACCTTGCCCAGCTCGTCCATCAGGCCGGTCTTGGTGTGCAGCCGGCCGGCGGTGTCCACCAGCACGGTGTCGACGCCCTCGGCGATGCCCTCCTTGACCGCGTCGAAGGCGATCGACGCCGGGTCGCCGCCCTCCGGGCCGCGCACGGTGCGCGCACCGACCCGCTCGCCCCAGGTCTGCAGCTGGTCGGCGGCGGCGGCACGGAAGGTGTCGGCCGCGCCGAGCACCACCGTCCGGCCGTCGGCGACCAGGACGCGGGCGAGCTTGCCGGTCGTGGTGGTCTTGCCGACGCCGTTGACGCCGACCACCAGGACCACGGCCGGGCCCTCCGCGTGCTTGGTGGAGCGGACGGTGCGGTCGGCGTCCTTGCCGACCAGCTCGACCAGCTCCTCGCGCAGCAGCGCGCGCAGCTCGTCGGGCGTCCGGGTGCCGAGCACCTTCACCCGGGTGCGCAGCCGCTCGACCAGCTCCTGGGTGGGGGCCACGCCGACGTCGGCGATCAGCAGGGTCTCCTCGATCTCCTCCCAGGTGTCCTCGTCCAGGTGCTCGCGGGAGAGCAGCGAGAGCAGGCCCTTGCCGATCGAGTTCTGCGAGCGGGAGAGCCGGGAGCGCAGCCGGACCAGCCGGCCCGCGGTGGGCTCGGGGACCTCGACGGCGGGGGCCGCCTCGGCCTCGGAGACCTCGACCTCGGCCGGGGCCTCGACCTCGGCCTCAGGGAGCTGCACCTCCTCGACGGTGCGGCGGGGCTCCTCGGTCGGCGGCGCGGCCTCCTCGCCGACCTGGGGCTCCTGCGGGGTGGTCGGCGGCGCCGTGATGACCGGCGCCTGCGACTTCGGGGGCAGTTGCTGGCGTCGTCTGCCGGAAACGACGAGGCCGGCGATCGCGCCGACGGCGACCACGGCGATGACTACGGCAAGGATCACGTATTCCATAACGGCTCCAGTATCCGTGACCGGAGCCCGGATGGACCGCAGCCGCCCTACACGGATGCGCTGCGGGCGGCCCCGGACCGCTCCCGACGCCCTCCCCCGGCCTGCCGACCGGGAGGTACCGACTCGCGCAGCCGCTGGCTGATCACCTGCGAGATGCCGTCCCCCTTCATGGTCACGCCGTAGAGGGCGTCCGCGGACTCCATGGTCAGCTTCTGGTGGGTGATCACGATCAGCTGGGAGCTCTCCCGCAGCTCCTCCATGATCCCGACCAGTCGGCGCAGGTTGGTCTCGTCGAGCGCCGCCTCCACCTCGTCCATCACGTAGAACGGGCTGGGTCTGGCCTTGAAGATCGACACCAGCAGCGCCACCGCGGTCAGCGAGCGCTCGCCACCGGACAGCAGCGACAGCCGCTTGACCTTCTTGCCCGGCGGACGGGCCTCCACCTCGACGCCGGTGGTGAGCATGTTGGCCGGGTCGGTCAGCACCAGCCGCCCCTCCCCGCCCGGGAACAGCCGGGCGAAGACGCCCTCGAACTGGGCGGCGGTGTCGTGGTATGCCGCGGTGAACAGCTGCTCGACCCGCTCGTCCACCTCCCGGACGATGTCCAGCAGGTCGCGCCGGCTGCGCTTGAGGTCGTCCAGCTGCTCGCCGAGGAACCGGTGGCGCTCCTCCAGCGCCGCGAACTCCTCCAGCGCCAGCGGGTTGACCTTGCCCAGCTGCTGGTACGCCCGCTCCGCCGCCCTGAGGCGCTTCTCCTGCTCGGCCCGGTCGTACGGGCGCGGCTCACCGGACTGCCGCCCCTCCGCTGCGGCGCCGTCGGCGGCCGGCTCCTCGGGGGACGGCGGGACGAGCTGGTCCGGCCCGTACGAGGCGAGCAGTTCACCGCCGTCGATGCCGAACTCCTCCAGCGCGCGGGCCTCCAACTGCTCGATCCGCAGCCGCTTCTCGGCCCGCAGCACCTCGTCCCGGTGGCCGGCGTCGACCAGCTTGTCCAGTTCCTCCTTGAGGCCGCGGCCCTGCTCGCGGTGCGCCCGCAGTTCGGTCTCGCGCTCGGCGCGCGCCTGCTCGACCGCCGCCCGCCCGGAGTCCGCGCGGGCCAGCGACACCTCCAGGCAGGCCAGCAGCTGCCGGGCGCCCGCCGCGACGGCGTTCGCGACCCGGGCGTCGTGCGCGGCGCGGCGACGGCGCTCGGCGGCCCGGGCGCGCGCCTCGCGCTCGGCGCGGGCCGCCCGGTCCAGCTGGTCCGCCCGTCCGGCGAGCGCGCGGACCCGCTCCTCGTGGGTGCGCACCGCGAGCCTGGCCTCCAGCTCGGCCTGCCGGGAGCCGGTGGCGGCCTCGGCCAGCCGCTGCTGCTCGGCGGTGTCCGGCTCGTCCTCCCCGGCATCCGCCGACTCCTCGACCGCGGCCAGCCGCTCGGCCAACTCCTCGGCGGCGGTGCGCAGTTCGACCAGGCCTTGGTCGGCCCGCGCGGTGGCGGCGGACAGCCGTTCGGCCTCGCCGGCGGCGGCCCTGGCCTGCCCGCCGAGGCGGCCGAGCGCGCCCGCCACCTGGGCCCGTTCCCGCTCCGCCTGCCGCCGCCGGTCGGCGAGTTGATCCACCGCGTCGGCCGACTCCCGCCGCCGCTCGGCGAGTTCGGCCAGGCACTCGGCCGACTCGGCGCAGCGGGCGGTGAGTTCACCGATCGCCCGGGCGGTCTCGTCGACCGCCGCCTGGGTCTCCAGCAGGCTCGGTGCGCCGTCGGAGCCGCCGTGCGCGAAGCCGGCGCCGAGCCGGTCCCCGTCGGCGGTGACGGCGGTCAGCCCGGGGCGGTCCGCGATCAGCCGCAGTGCCTCGTCGAGGGTGCCGACGACCGCCACCCGAGCCAGCAGGCCCCGTGCGGCATCGGCCAACCCCGGCGGCCCGTCGAGGAGTTCGGTGGCCCAGCGGGCACCGGCGGGCAGCTCCCCCGCGTCGGCGGCCGGTTCACCCGCACCCGCGATCAGCAGCGCGGCCCGGCCGGCGTCCTGGGCGCGCAGCAGCCGCAGCGCCTCGGCGGCGGTGCCGGGCGAGTCGACGGCCACCGCGTCGGCCGCCGCACCGAGCGCCGCCGCCACCGGCGCCTCGTACCCGGGGACGATCCGCAGCAGGGCGGCCGCCGGACCGAGCAGCCCGCTCAGCCGCTCCCCCGCGGCGAGCAGGGCTCCGGTGCCGTCCTTGCGGCGCAGCCCGAGGGACAGCGCCTCGTGCCGCGCGGTGAGCCCGGCCCGCTCGCGCTCGGCGGCGCCGGCCACCTCCCGGGCGACGGCGAGGTCGCGTTCGACGGCGGCGAGCCGCTCCCGGGCCTCCTGGTGCGCGGCCTCGGCCTGCCCGTCGTCCCCGGCCAGGCCGTCGACCTGCCGCTGGAGTTCGTCGTACTCGTCCTGCGCGGCCCCGGCCCGGAGCAGCGCGTCGTCCCTGGCCTCGGCGAGCCGGCCGGTCTCGGCCTCAGCGGAGGCCGCCCTGGAGCGGGCGGCGGCCGCCTGCCCCTGCAACCGGGCCAGGCCCTCCCGGCGGTCCGCGATGGCCCGGGCGGCGTCCCGGAGGCGGCGTTCCTCGGCGGCCAGCTCACGCTCCAGCCCGCCCTTGCGTTCGACCGCCTCGGCCAGCGCGTACTGGGCCTCCTCCAGCGCCTCGGTGAGCGCGGCCTCCTCCTCCCGGACCCGCGCGGCCTCCTCCTCCAGTTCCTCGGGGTCACGGCCGCGCCGCTCCTCGGCCTGTCCCCCGGCGGCGGCGTGTCGGGCACGGGCCTCGGCCAGCCCGATGGTGCCGCGGCTGCGCTCGGCGAGTGCGGAGAGCCGGTACCAGGTCTGCCGGGCGGCCTCCAGGCTGGGGCCGAGCTGCTGGACCTGCGCCTCCAGCACCGCCTCGCGCTGCACCGCGTGGGCCAGCTCCTGTTCGACGGTGGTCCGGCGCAGCCGCAGTGCCAGTTCGTCGGCGATCTCGGCCTCGACGGCCCGGCGGAGGGCGAGCAGGTCGTCGGCGAGCAGCCGCAGCCTGGCGTCGCGCAGCGCGGCCTGGATGCCGGCGGCGCGGCGGGCGATCCTGGCCTGCCGGCCGAGCGGTCCGAGTTGGCGGCGCAGTTCGGCCACCAGGTCCTGGACGCGGTTGAGGTTGGCCTGCATCGCGTCCAGTTTCCGCAGCGCCTTCTCCTTGCGCTTGCGGTGCTTGAGGACGCCGGCCGCCTCCTCGATGAAGGCGCGGCGGCCCATCGGGTCGGCATGCAGGACGGAATCCAGCTGGCCCTGGCCGACGATGACGTGCATCTCGCGGCCGATGCCGGAGTCGGAGAGGAGTTCCTGAATGTCCAGCAGGCGGCAGGTCTCGCCGTTGAGCGCGTAATCGCTGCCGCCGTTGCGGAACATGGTCCGGGTGATGGTCACCTCGGCGTAGTCGATCGGCAGGGCGCCGTCGGCGTTGTCGATGGTGAGGCTGACCTCCGCGCGGCCGAGCGGGGGGCGCCCGCTGGTCCCGGCGAAGATGACGTCCTCCATCTTTCCGCCGCGCAGCGACTTGGCGCCCTGCTCCCCCATCACCCAGGACAGCGCGTCGACGACGTTCGACTTGCCGGAGCCGTTCGGGCCGACCACGCAGGTGATGCCGGGCTCGAAACGCAGGGTGGTGCTGGAGGCGAAGGACTTGAACCCGCGCAGCGTCAGACTCTTCAGGTGCACGCGGCCGGTCTCCTCATCGCTCGCCAGGGGCCCAGGGCTCAACGGCGACTGTATCCCCGGCGGGCCGCGCGTCCCGGACACGACCCGGACACGACGAAGGGACGCCACAACCGGGCGTCCCTTGCAAAGCTGCGTCCCTTTCGGGGCGGCTCAGTGCACAGCGGCGTCGATCTGCGAGGACCGGGCGGGACTCAGGTGAGAGCCGGCTCCCGCTGATCCAGATCGATGCTGTTGAGCAGCGAGTGCTCGTCAGCGACAGCGGTGAGCGCGTCGTTCTCAGCCTGCATCCGAAGGAGCTCGGATTCAAGGTCCTGGACGCGCTGCTGAAGCCGTCGCATCTCGGAGAGCATTCGCGGGTCGGGGCCGCCGACGTACCCGAGAAGCGCCTTTGCCATGATGAATGGTCCTCCACGCTGAGTGACCGAACCGGAACGGTACAGGTCTAGGGGGAAGGGGCACGCACGCGCGGCGCGTCACCGGCAGTGCTGGCTGGGCACTGACGGCACAACCACCGTGAGCTGGGCTCACGAGGGCATGCACCTACCGGGAAAACGCGGTCGTGTGCGCGGGTTTCCAGCGTCTCACCAAAGACGGTACGGGTCAACACGATCACCGCACGCTACCGCGCCCCTGTCACCTGCCTGGCGGTGTCGTCACGCCTGGGGGTCTCGGGCCGGGTCCGGCCACGTGCTCGTGGATCATCGTTCGATGCGGAGTCAACCACGAGTCTGCCCGGATGGCAACCGCATGACACCGGCAGTTGCGGAGCAGTTCCGGCCCGCGCCGGGTACGGGCCGGGCTCAGCGGATCTCGAAGCCCTCGTAGCCGGGGCCGACGGCCGTCCAGATCTCGGTGACGCCACTGACGCCGCCTGGCGTGTCCGGGCCGCGCAGCAGCTCCAGCAGCTGTTCGCAGTCGGCGGCCAGGCCCTCGGCGACCACCTGCACCCGGCCGTCGCCGAGGTTGCTCGCGTAGCCGGTCAGGCCGATCTCCAGCGCCCGCGCCCTGGTCCACCAGCGGAACCCGACCTGCTGGACCTTCCCCCGGACCCAGGCGGTCACCCGGACCGGTTCCTCACTGTGGGCGTCGCGACCGTGCATGCCCCGACCCTAGCCGCCGTACCGCCCGGTCACAGCTCCACGGGGCCGTCGACCGTCCAGCCCGGGGTGTGGACCCGCGCGTGCAGTTCGCCCCGGCGGGCCTCCCGGCCGCAGCAGCGGCAGACCCAGGCCGGGTCGAAGGGGTGCGGCTCGTGCCCCTCGGGCGCGTGGTCGAAGGTCACCGGCGACTCCGGCAGCACCCAGCGGTCACCCCAGGTGCGCAGCGCGTGGGCGAGCGGCGCGAGGTCCCGCCCGGCCTCGGTGAGGTGGTACTCGTAGCGGGGCGGCCGCTCGCTGTACGGGCGCCGCTCGACCACCCCCGCCTCCTCCAGCGCCCGCAGCCGCGCGGTCAGCCGGTCCCGGGGCGCGCCGGTGTTGCGGGCGATCCGGTCGAAGCGGTGGTTGCCGTAGAACAGCTCGCGGACGGCCAGCAGCGCCCACTTCTCGCCGACCACCTGCAACGCGGCCGCCATCGAGCACGGTCGGCCGGGGACGGTGCCCGGAGCGCGGACGGACTCGGTGTCGGGGGTCACAGCGCCAGCCTGCCACACCGGGTTGCCTTCTCAAACCCGATGCGCCCGCGCACAACGACCGGCCCGCGAACGCGACGCGGCCCCGCCGGACGAACCGGCGGGGCCGCGGAGGCGGGCGATCGGGTCAGCGGGTCACCAGTCGCCGCCGCCGCCGCCGAAGTCCCCGCCACCGCCGAAGTCGCCGCCACCGAAGCCGCCACCGTCGCTGAAGCCGCCGCTGAAGTCGGAGGAGTTGAAGTCGGCGCCGGTGAAGTCGCCGCCCTCGTACTGGTCCTGGTAGCCGTGGTCCATCATCGGCGCCGCGGCGTAGGCCGGGCTGCTGATCATCGAGCCGAGCATGGTGCCGACCAGCAGGCCCGGCAGCAGGCCGCCGCCGCCGAACCCGCCGAAGTAGCCGCCCGCCCAGGGGGCGTAGGCCGGTCCGGCGTTCCAGTACGGCTGCGGGCCGTGCTCGGTCTCGACGGTGCGGATGGCCGGGTCGAGGCCGGTGGCCAGCCGGTCCGCGTCGGACTGGCAGACCGGGACGGTACGGGCGGCGCCGCCGGCCGGGGCCCAGTCGGCGTCCTTGACGGACGGGCCGTGGCGCGGGTCGAAGAAGCACGGGGGACGGCGCTCGGGCACCGGGCGCTTCTCCCGCCGGGCCGCCAGGGTGGCCAGCGCGAACCGGCCGTCCTCCAGCGCCTCGGTGACCGGCTTGACGTCGTCCGGCCGCTTGGCCTCGTCCATCAGCCGCTTGGCCTTCTCGTAGGAGTCCAGGGCGTGGGTGTAGTCGGTGCGCTGGGTGTCGTCGGCGTCGGCCGCCGCCGGGTTGAAGTCGAGCCGGTCCAGCTCCTCGCCGAAGGCGGTGATGTCCTCGTCGACCACGCGGCGCAGCTGCTCCAGCTCGGCCCGGGCCTGCTCCTCCTTACGCTTCTTGGCGCGGCGGAAGAGGAGGAAGACGCCGGCACCGGCCAGCGCGATCAGCACGACCGGGATGACCACCCAGGCGATCGAGGTGGTGTGGTTCACCCCGGTGCCCTTGGTCTGCGGGGCGGCGCTGTCGACGAAGTCGTTCACGGTGGCGGCGATGTCGCCGTTGTGGGAGCGGAAGGCGGCGCCGGCGATGCGCTCGGCGCTGCCCTGCGACATCGCGCCGCGGTCGGCCTTGGCCGCGAACTGGTCGCCGCGCCAGATCGCGTAGGCACCGTCGATGCCGACCTTGGTGCGCAGGTCGTTGAAGACGGTCTGGGCGCCGTAGGCGGAGTCGGCCGGGACGATCGCGACGAAGATCGGCTTGTCGGCCTTGTTGATCTTCTCGGTCAGGGCGTCGGCCTGGCTCTGGCTGAATCGACTCGTCATCGCCGGGTCGACGTAGACCCGGCCCTGCTTCAGGGTGGAGGCCGCGTCGTCCAGCCCGCCGGCGGCCGAGGCCGCCGGCGCCAGCAGGAGCAGCAGCCCGAGCAGCGTCGCCACCAGGGCAAGCGGCCCGGCGCCCCGGGAACGTCGTGCAAGGGTTCTCATGCCCACGACGCTACCGCGACTGGCGTCGGAGCACGGCATACCCTTCGCATACTGGTAATGACAGGATTCCCCGCCGTCCGCCGGGGCTTCGCCCCTCCTCCGGGATGATGTTTCCCCCAGTCGTCCCCGATGCGGGCGGCGTGCGGGAACTGCGGCAGGCGCCCGGTCGTACGTCCCGGCGGGCCCAGGGCGTTCCGGGCGGCGTCCCGACCGTATCGCGCGGGCGGGCATAGTGGTCCCGGACCACTGGTCCCATTGCCTTTTCTTGACCAAGCCCGTTCCTGACCTACCTCCCGATCGGAGCACCCGGTGATCATCGGCCTCGTCACCGCCGTAGCGGCATCCGCCTGCTACGGCACCGGCTCAGTCCTCCAGGCCGTCGGATCCCGCCGCTCCGCACGTGAGGAGGCCGCCAAGGGCGCCACCACCGGCACCACCGAGCACGGCGGGCCGAGCCTGTCCTCGACCGCGAAGGCCGCCGTCACCTGGGAGTTCATCCTCGGTACGGTGCTCGACCTGATCGGTTTCGGGCTGGGCGCGCTGGCCGCGCGACTGCTGCCGCTGTTCCTCTCCCAGACCATCATCAGCGCCAACCTGGTGATCACCGCGGTGCTGAGCATCAAGCTGCTCGGCATCCGGCTCAAGCAGTTGGAGTGGGCCTCGATCGGCGTGCTCTGCTCGGCGCTGGTGCTGCTGGCCGTCTCGGCCGGGCCCGAGGGCGGCCACCACGCCGAGATGGCCTTCCACTGGTGGCTGCTGGTGGTCACCACCGTGCTGCTGGTCGGCGGCAGCCTGCTGGTGCGGCGGATGGGTTCCAAGGGCGCGATCGTCGCCGGTCTGCTCTCCGGCCTCGGCTTCGGCGCGCTGGGCGTCGGCGTGCGCATCCTGAACGGCATCGACCCGTTCGACCTCGCCAAGCTGCTCTCCGACCCGGCCCTGTACGCGATCCTGGTCGGCGGCCTCGGCGGCATGTACGTGCACACGGTGGCGCTGCAGATCGGCTCGGTGAACGGCGCGACGGCCGCGCTGGTGGTCGGCGAGACGGTGCTGCCCGGCGCGATCGGCGTGCTCTGGCTCGGCGACTCCTCCAAGTCCGGCCTGGGCTGGCTCGGCGTGGTCGGCTTCCTGCTCGCGGTGGTGTCCGCGGTCGGGGTCGCCTACTTCGGCCAGGACACCCACGGCGCCCCCGGCGAGGCGGCCGCCGACCAACCGGAACTCGCCAAGCACTGAGCCGGCTCAGACCGACCGGCACATGGTGGGTGGATGAAGGAGCGGCGTCCGGGCCGAGTCTGGGCGGTGCCGACGAGGGAGTAGCAGCGGAGCTGCGGCGACTGAGGAGAAGCCGTCCAGGCGACAGCCTGGGCGTCGCGACGCCGCCCACCATGTGCCGGTCGGTCTTAGCCCCCGCTGCGGGCCCGTGGCACGCGCTGGCAGCGGGGGCAGAAGTAGCTGGAACGGTTCATCCAGGCGGCCCGCCGGATCGGGGTCCCGCAGCGGCGGCAGGGCTCGTGCTCGCGGCCGTACGCGTCGAGGTCCCGGGAGAAGTACCCGCTCTCGCCGTTCACGTTGACGTACAGGCTGTCGAAGCTGGTGCCGCCGACGGCGAGCGCGGCCGTCATCACCTCGCGGGCGTTGGCCAGCAGTTCGGCGCTCTGCGGGCGGGTGAGCGTCGCGGTCGGGCGGTCGTAGTGCAGCCGGGAGCGCCAGAGCGCCTCGTCGGCGTAGATGTTGCCGACCCCGCTGATCAGCGTCTGGTCGAGCAGCGCCCGCTTCACGGTGGTGCGCTTGGCCCGCAGCGCGACCGTGAAGGCGGCGTCGTCGAAACGCGGGTCGAGCGGGTCGCGGGCGATGTGCGCGATGGAGAGCGGGGTACCCTCCGGGTCGCCGTCCTCGGCCTCCTCGACCGCGAGGCCGCCGAAGGTCCGCTGGTCGACGAAGCGCAGCTCGCGCCCGCCGTCGGCGAACCGCAGCCGTACCCGCAGGTGCGTCTCGTCGGGAACCGACGGGTCCTGGACGAGGAGTTGGCCGCTCATCCCGAGGTGGCCGATCAGCGAGAAGCCTGTGCCGGTCCCCGCCAGCGGCACCCACAGGTACTTGCCGCGCCGCTGCGCGGTGCCCAGGGTGGTGCCGGTCAGCCGGGCGGTGAAGTCGGCCGCGCCGGCGGGCTGGCGGCGCACCGCACGCGGGTGCAGCACCTGGACGTCGGCGACGGTCCGCCCGGCGACCCAGTCCGCCAGACCACGGCGGACGACCTCGACCTCGGGAAGTTCGGGCACGGGAACAGGCCTCCTGCGAAAGTGATCGGCAGGAGGAAGACTACTGCGCCCCGGCGGGCAGCCGGTCGGCGTACTTCTCCTTGATCGCCCGCCAAGCGCTCTCGGCGGCCTTCTGCTCGGCCTCCTTCTTCGAGCGGCCGACGCCGCTGCCGAAGTCCTCGCCGGCCACCCGGGCCGCCGCGGTGAAGGTCTTCTCGTGGTCCGGACCGGACTCCATGACCACGTACTCGGGCACCCCGATGCCCACCGAGGCGGTGAGCTCCTGCAGGCTGGTCTTCCAGTCCAGGCCGGCGCCCAGCTGAGAGGACTCCTCGATCAGCGGGTCGAACAGCCGGTGGACGAACTCGGTGGCCGCGTCCAGACCCTGGTCCAGGTAGACGGCCCCGATCACGGCCTCGACGGTGTCGGCGAGGATCGACGACTTGTCGCGGCCGCCGGTGCCCTCCTCGCCCTTGCCGAGCCGGATGAACTCGCCGAGGTCCAGGCCCCGGCCGACGTCCGCGAGCGCGCGGGAGTTGACCACTGCGGCGCGCAGCTTGGCGAGCGTGCCCTCCGGGACGTCCGGGTGGACGCGGTAGAGGGTGTCGGTCACCACCAGGCCCAGCACCGAGTCGCCGAGGAACTCCAGGCGCTCGTTGGTGGGCAGACCCCCGTTCTCGTACGCGTACGAGCGGTGGGTCAGGGCACGCACCAGAAGGGCGCGCTCGAGCGTGTACCCGAGGCGCCCTTCCAGGACGTCGTATTCGGTCGAAGCCGGCCCACCGGCCCTGCCACCGCCCGAAGAGGAACCCTTCGGGGCGGCGGACGCCTTGCGGGTGGAGCTACCGTCCGACATCGATCCGTGCACCCCGCCGATCAGACCGAGAGGACCTGGCGACGGTTGTACGTGCCGCAGCTCGGGCACGCGATGTGGCCCAGCTTCGGCTCGTGGCAGCGGTCGCACGCCACGAGGGCCGGAACGACGGCCTTCCAGTTGGAACGGCGGTGGCGCGTGTTGCTGCGCGACATCTTCCGCTTCGGAACAGCCACGGCTACTTCTCCTGGTTCTCGGCGAGACCCTCACGGGTGTCGCTGTTCTTGATCCCGTCACCCTCGTCGCCGGGGGCGGCGGAGAGTCCCTGCAGAGCCGCCCACCTGGGGTCGGCGGCGTCGTGGTGGTGCGTCGGGTCGTCGCTCAGGCGCGCTCCGCACTCGGAGCACAGGCCCAGGCAGTCTTCCTGGCACACCGGCTGCAGCGGCAGTGCGAGCACCACCGCGTCACGCAGCACCGGCTGGAGGTCGAAGAAGTCGCCCTCCAGGCGGTAAGTCTCTTCTTCCGAGTCCTCGTCGAGGTCCTCGGTCCCGGTGGTCCGGGCGCGGTGACGCTCGTCGGACTCCGGGTAGTAGTACAGCTCCTGGAAGTCGACGTCGATGTCGTCCTCGACGGGCTCCAGGCACCGGGCGCACTCGCCCTCGATCCGGGCCTCGGCGGTGCCGGTCACCAGCACGCCCTCGACCACGGACTCCAGGCGGAGCTCCAGATGGAGTTCGCTCTTCTCCGGCACACCGATCACGTCGATGATCCCCAGGCCCTCGGGGGCCTCCAGAGTGCGGGACACCTTGCGCAGCGAGCCCGGGCGACGTCCCAGCTCGTGCGTGTCGAACACGAGGGGGTCGCGGTGGTCGAGGCGGTTCAAGGTGTCCTGACTTCCATGGGAAACATCGATGTGCGGCGCCTTCACGCCGGTGGCGCGCGGGCAAGCCGACAGTCCGACACGAAAAGGCCGGAGTGGTCAGCCTACCGGAGTCTCCCCCCAGGCCCAACTTCGGCCCCGTCAGGGACGCCCGACGGGGCCGCGCGGGCCCGGCTCAGCGGCCGCCCAGCTCCCGGAGCTTGGTCATGTCGATCATGCTGGTGTCGAAGAAGCTGGTCTCGTCCAGGCCCTGCTGCTGCGCCACGGCCGGCTGGGCCGCGGGCTGCTGCGGGTAGGTGTAGGCGTCGTACTGCTGCGCGCCGTAGCCCGGTTGCTGCTGCTGTTGCTGCTGCTGCTGGTAGTCGTAGCCCCCGTGCTGCTGGCCCGCGTAGTCCGGCTGCTGCGGGTAGCCGTCCGCGGCACCCTGCTGCTGGTACCCCCACTGGGTCCCGTACGGGTCGCCCTGGCCGGCCGGGTCGTAGCCGCCGCCGTACACCTCGGCGTACTGCCCGCCCTGCTGCTGGGCCGCCGCGTACTGGTCGGTGCCGGGGGCCTGCCAGCCCGCCGCGGCCGGGGTCTGCTCCGGCCAGGTCTGCTGCTGCGGGACGTCCTCGCGGTACCAGGCGATGTCGTCGCCGTCGGCGTCGTGGGCGAAGCCCGCGGCCACCGCCTCGGCCCGCTCCTTGGCCTGCTGCGCCTCGTCGGCGGCGGCCAGGTAGGCGCCCAGCTCGTCGATCGACCGCTTGCCGAGCAGCTTGTCCCGGCCCTTGCCGACCGCTTCCAGGGTGGCGCCGAGGACGTTCTCCAGCGTGGCGAGCTTCACATCGACGTACTCGTCGACCTCGGGGCTGGGGCTGATCCGCTGCGGCTGGAACTCCTCGCCGTCCGGCTCGCCCTCGTGCTCGGTCTCGAAGACGCTGGAGTCGCCGCGCAACTTAGTCCGGCCGCGGCCGACCGAGCCCAGCGTCTTGGTCAGCACGACCTCGAAGTTGGCGAGCTTGCTGTCCACGTAGTCGTCGGCCTCGGCGCGCTTGGTCTCGACCTCGGCGCGGGCCTCGGCGAGGATCCGGTCGGCCTCGGCCTGGGCCCGGCGGACCACCTCGGTGTCGGAGATCAGCGAGCCCCGCTCGGCGTGCGCGCCCTGGATGATCCGGTCCGCCTCGGCCTGGGCGCCGGCCACCACCTGCTCGTGGTCGGCCATCACCGACTGCGCCTGGGCGAGTTCGGCGGGCAGCGCCGCCTTGAGGTCGTTGAGCAGGCCGATGAGCTCGGCCCGGTTCACCACGCAGGAGGCCGACATCGGCATCGAACGGGCGTTCTCGACCGCCGCGACGATCTCGTCGACCTTGTTCTGCACGTCCACGGGGCTTCGTCTTTCCGTGTGCCGCCGACGGTCCGGCGGAGGCAGGCCCGACGCGGCGAACCTCACCGCAGGGCAGGAATACAGACTGTACGGCCACCGCGCGGCGAGGTCACAACGCCAGAGCCCGACCGGCTGACCGGACACCGGACAAGCCATGACGAACCGGCAGAAACGGACGGCTGCCCGGCGCCGGCCGGCGCCCCTCGCGCTCCGGTTACTGCTGGGCCCTGCGCTCCGCGATCCGCTCGACCAGCCGCCGGTGCACTGTCTCCGGCAGCAGGTGGGAGACGTCCCCGCCGTACGAGGCGACCTCCTTGACCAGCGTCGAGGAGAGGAAGCTGTAGGTCGGGGAGGTCGGCACGAACAGCGTCTCCACGCCGGTCAGGCCGTGGTTCATCTGGGCCATCTGCAGCTCGTAGTCGAAGTCGCTGACCGCGCGCAGGCCCTTGATGATCGCGGGGATCCCGCGCTCCCGGCAGAAGTCCACCAGCAGGCCGTGGTACGACTCGACCACCACGTTTCCGAAGTCCGCGGTGACCTCCTCGATCAGGCCGATCCGCTCCTCGACGGTGAACATGCCCTGCTTGTTCCGGTTGATCAGGATCGCGACATGGACCACGTCGTACAGCTTCGAGGCCCGCCCGATGATGTCGAGGTGACCGTTGGTGATCGGGTCGAACGAACCGGGACAGACGGCGCGGCGCATGGCGTGTGTGCTCCCTCGTGGGGTGATGGCTGCTGCGGGCCTCGGCCCGCTACTCGTGCTGGCTGGCCTCGGCGGCGGCGCGACCGTACCAGAGCGTGCCCTCGCCGTAGCGGCGCGAGCGCAGCACCTCGAAGCCCTCGGGCCAGCCGAACTCGCCGCCACGGGTGCTGCGCTCCACGGTGACGAGTGCGTCCGCCGCGAGCCAGCCCCCGGCCAGGAGTGTGATCAGCATCTCGCGCAGCTCCTCGTCCGTCACGGCGTACGGCGGATCGAGGAAGACCAGGTCGTACGGGGTCTGCGGGGGCGGGCCCGCGATCACCTTCTCCGCCTTAGCGGCCCGCACCTCCACGCCCGGCAGGCCGATCGTGCGGACGTTCTCCCGGATCACCCGCGCCGCCTGGCCGTCCGCCTCGACCAGCAGGACGTGTCCGGCACCGCGCGACAGCGCCTCCAGACCGACCGCGCCCGATCCGCCGAACAGGTCGAGCATCCGGGCCCCGTGCAGGGTGCCGCGCAGCGCCTCCAGGGTGGAGAACATCGCCTCGCGGGCCTTGTCGGAGGTCGGACGGGTGCCCCGGCCTGGCGGTACGGCCAGCCGGCGGCCGCCGGCCAGCCCGGCGATCACGCGGGTCATGGTGGTGGAAGGTCCTTTCGTCGCTGCCGCACCACGCTATCCCGCCCCGAGGTCCGGGGGCGCCCCGGAGGCGGGCGGAGGAGCAGCGGCCGTGGCCCCGCCGAGCCGGTCGGCGGGGCCACGGCCGCTACCCGCTCAGCTGGCCTCGGAGCCCGCCGACTGGGCCGGGACGGCCGCGCCGAGCAGCGCGGGCGAGGCGTAGCGGGACCAGGACAGGCAGCCGTCGGGCGGGCAGAACTCGGGGCGGCGCGGGTCGTGCCCGAGCTCGCGCAGCTTGGTGCGGACGGAGTCGGGCGTACGGCCGAAGCGGGCGGCGATCCGGGCGACGGTCTCGCCGTCGTGGAAGCGCCGGACCAGCTCCTCCTCGTGCTGCGGCACCCAGGGGGCACCGTGGCCGGGGTACAGCTCGCGCAGCACGTCGCGGTCGGGGATGGGCTCGGAGACATCGGCGACGATCGCCAGCGCCCGCAGCGCGCGGTTGAGCGCGATCCGCAGCGAGGCGACGTCCTCGACCGGCAGGCGGAGCTTGCCCGAGGCGAGCGGCTGGGCGGCCGCCCCCTCGCGCCAGCCGGTCAGGGTGAGGGTGACCTCGCGGTCGTCGTCGCTGGCGAGTTCGATCCGGAAGACCTTGTCGCCCAGCGGGAGCTCGTTGAGATGACGGAATGCCATGGCAGGACCCCCAAGTGTCGTGCCAGGTACGCACCTTGGGGGTGCGCCCTGAACACCTTCATTCTCTCGCGGGGGTCTGACAATTCCGGGGCCGCGGCGGCCCGCTCAGCCCTTCTCCATGTAGGCCGCGCGGTCCTCGTCGAGCAGGCTCTCCAGCGCGGTGCGCAGCTCCGGGTGGGCGGCCAGCTCCCGGTCCTCGGCGACCAGCCGGGTGGCCTCCGTCCGGGCGGTGAGGATGACCTCCTCGTCCTCCAGCACCGAGAGCACCTTGAGCGAGGACTTCACCCCGGACTGCGCCTGGCCCAGCACGTCGCCCTCGCGGCGCTGTTCGAGGTCGATCCGGGACAGCTCGAAGCCGTCCAGGGTGCCGGCCACCGCGTCCAGCCGAGCCCGGGCCGCGCTGCCCGCGGGCATGTCGCTGACCAGCAGGCACAGGCCCGCGGCGCTGCCGCGGCCGACCCGGCCGCGCAGCTGGTGGAGCTGGGAGACGCCGAAACGGTCGGCGTCCATGATGACCATCGCGGTGGAGTTGGGGACGTTGACGCCGACCTCGATGACGGTGGTGGCGACCAGGACGTCGACCTCGCCGGCCGTGAACCGGCGCATCACCTCGTCCTTGGCCTCCGGGGCCAGCCGGCCGTGCAGGATCTCCACCCGCAGGCCGCTCAGCGGGCCCGTGACCAGCTTCTCGGCCGTCTCCACCACCGAGAGCGGGGGCCGCCGTTCGTCGCTCCCGGCGCCGGCGTCGGGAGCGACGTCCTCCAGGTCCTCCTCGCCCGCCCGGCGCTTCTTCCTCGGCTCGGCGGCGGGCTCCTCGTCCCCGATCCGGGGGCAGACCACGTACGCCTGGTGGCCCTTGGTGACCTCCTCGCGGACGCGTTCCCAGGCCCGGGTGAGGAAGTTGGGCTTCTCCAGCGCGGGGACGACGTGGGTGGAGATCGGCGAGCGGCCGGCCGGCAGCTGGTCGAGGACGGAGGTCTCCAGGTCCCCGAAGACGGTCATCGCGACGGTGCGCGGGATCGGGGTGGCGGTCATCACCAGCAGGTGCGGCGGCTGCTCGCCCTTGGCGCGCAGCGCGTCCCGCTGTTCGACGCCGAAGCGGTGCTGCTCGTCGACCACCACCAAGCCGAGGTCCTGGAACTGGACCTTGTCCTCGATCAGCGCGTGGGTGCCGATCGCGATGCCCGCGTCGCCGCAGGCCATGTCGAGCAGCGCCTGGCGGCGCGCCGGGACACCCATCGAGCCGGTCAGCAGCACCACCCGGGTGCCGAGCTCGGAGCCGCCGAGCAGACCGCCCTCCGCCAGGTCGCCCATCATCTCGACGATCGAGCGGTGGTGCTGCTGGGCCAGCACCTCGGTGGGTGCGAGCAGCACGGCCTGCCCCCCCGCGTCGACCACGGCGAGCATGGCGCGCAGCGCGACGAGCGTCTTGCCGGAGCCGACCTCGCCCTGGAGCAGCCGGTGCATCGGGTGCTCGCTCGCCAGGTCGGCCGCGATCTCGGCGGACACCTTCTGCTGGCCCTCGGTGAGGGTGAACGGCAGCCGGGCGTCGAAGGCGTCCAGCAGGCCGCCCTCGCGGGCCCGGCGCGGGACGGCGGGCAGCGCGGACTCGGCGGCCCGGCGCTGGGCCAGGGCGACCTGGAGGACGAAGGCCTCGTCCCAGCGCAGCCGGCTCTGGGCGCGCTCGCGGTCGGCCTGGCTGCGCGGGCGGTGGATCAGCTCCAGCGCCTCGGGCAGCGGGATCAGCTCGTGCCGCTCGCGCAGCTCGGCGGGCAGCGGTTCGCCGACGTCGCCCAGGTGCTTGGTGAGGGCCGTCTCGATGCAGATCGACAGCTTCCAGCTGGGCATCTGCGCGCTGGCGCCGTAGACCGGGATGAGCCGGCCGGCGAACTGCCGGGCGGCGTCCGACCCGGCCTCCTCGTCGAGCAGTTGGTAGTCCGGCGAGACCAGTTGGCGGCTGCGGTTGAAGACCCCGACCTTGCCCGCGAACAGACCCTGGGCGCCGGCCCTGAGCTCCTTCTGCCGCCAGCCCTGGTTGAAGAACACCAGTGAGAGCCGGCTGCGGCCGTCGGTGACGACGACCTCCAGCCGGTCGCCCTTGCGGCCGCGGAACGGGATCAGGGTGACCTTCTCGATCCGCGCCAGCACGGTGACGTGCTCGTCGATCTCCAGCTCGTCCAGGCTGGTGAGCTGGCCGCGTTCGACGTAGCGGCGCGGGTAGTGGTGCAGCAGGTCCCCGACCGTGCGCAGCTTGAGGCTGTCGGCGAGCACCTTGGCGGTGCGGTCGCCGACGAGCTTGGTCAGTGGTTCGTCGAGAGCGCCCATCAGCCCCCTGTTTACACCACGGGACCGACAATCCGGGCCTCGCGCCGGTCGGCTCACTCCACCCCGATGAGCAGCGGCGCGGACTCCTGGCCGCCGTGGAAGACCACCGCGTCGACCTCGGGCCGCCGGTGCCGGGCGTGCGCCACCAGGCGGTCGGCGAGCGCCTCGTCGGCGCCCTCGCCGAGGACCAGGGTGACGAGCTCGCCGCCCGCGCCGAGCATCCGGTCCAGCACGCTCGCCCCGACCTCGGCCAGTCCGGCGCCGATCACCGCGACGTCGCCGTCGATCAGGCCGAGCACGTCGCCGGCCTGGCAGACCCCGGCCATCGTCCAGGACTCCCCCTCGGCCACGGCGAGTTCGGCGTACCGGGTGGCACCGGCCGCGGAGGTCATGGCGACCACGTCCTCGTCGAAGCGGCGGCCGCCCTCGTGCACCGCGAGCGCCGCCAGTCCCTGCACCGGCGAGCGGGTGGGCAGCACGGCGATCCGTACGCCCTCCTCGCGCAGCTGGTCGGCGGCGGCCCCGGCGGCGGCGCGCAGCTCGGGGTCGTTGAGCAGCAGGACGACCTCGCGGGCGGCCGAGCGGCGGACGGCCGCGGCGAGTTCGGCGCTGGCCGGCGGGCGGTCCGGGTCGGCGTGCAGGGCGACGGCGCCGGCCTGCTCGCACAGTTCGGCCAGGCCCCCGCCGGACACCACGGAGAGCACCGCGCGGGCCCGCTCCTCGCGTTCGCCGCGCTCGGCGGCGCGGCCGGCCCGGGCGGCGGCCTCGGCGAAGTGCGTGATCCGGATCTGGTGCGGGCGCCCGGCCTCGACCCCGGCCTCCACGGCGGCGCCCGCGTCGTCCACGTGGACGTGCACGTTCCACAGGCCGTCGCCGCCGCCGATCACCAGCGAGTCGCCGAGCGCGCCGAGCCGCCCGCGCAGCGCGGGCAGGGCCTCGTCGGGTGCGTCGAGCAGGTAGATGACCTCGAAGGCGGGGTGGCCGGGGCCGGGCGGCCGGACGTGCACCTCGCAGCTCTCGACGGCCCGGAGGTCGCCGCGCAGCGCGACCGGGCCCATCGGCTGCTGGCCGGCGACGGCGTCGGCGAGCGCGCCGAGGACGGCGACCAGCCCGCGCCCGCCGGCGTCCACCACCCCGTTCTCGGCCAGCACGGCGAGTTGTTCGGGGGTGTGCCGCAGCGCGTCCCGGGCGGCCCGGTAGGCGGTGTCGGCGACCTGCGCGAGCCCGTCCCCGGCCCGGACGGCCTCCCGGGCGGCGACCCTGGCGACGGTCAGCAGGGTGCCCTCGACGGGCTCCGCGACGGCCTGGTAGGCGGAGTCGGCGGCCCGCTGCAGGGCGGCCCGCAGCTGGTCGGCGCCGCCGCCCTCGGCGAGCATCTCGGCGGTGCCGCGCAGCCACTGGGCGAGGATCACGCCGGAGTTGCCGCGGGCGCCGACCAGCGCGCCGCGGGCCATCGCCCGGATCGTGTCGGCCAGGCCGGGGGCCGGCTCGGCGGCGGGGTCGGCGAAGCGGCTCTCCACCTCGGCGGCGGCGGACTCGACGGTCAGGTAGAGGTTGGTGCCGGTGTCGCCGTCCGGGACGGGATAGACGTTGAGCGCGTCGATCTCCTCGCGGGCCTGGCCGAGCGCGCGCAGGGCGAGCTGGCACCAGGTGCGCACGGCCGGGGCGTCGAGCGTGTGCAGCACCAGGTCTCCTCCGGATGGGACGCCGCGATGGCCTGAGAATGAACGGCGAGGGGTGATACCGGCAGGTTATCGGGGGCCGGGGAGGGTCACCGGGACCGGCGACCGGAGCGATCACCCGGCCGGTCATGGTAGTTTCGTTGAACCGGAGCAAGCGTTGTATGCTCTTCCGGTTGCCTGGAACAATCCGGGCTCACCCTTCGGCCCGGTCCGGTTCACGCGAGTGCTCCGCTGGTCCAGCGGGGTTGTCGAACGTAAATGATCTGAAGTCTTGGAGTGACTCCTGTGGCTGCCAACTGCGACGTCTGCGGCAAGGGGCCGGGCTTCGGCAACAGCATCTCCCACTCGCACCGCCGTACCCCCCGTCGTTGGAACCCCAACATTCAGACGGTGCGCGCTGTGATTGGGCGGACGCCGAAGCGGCTCAACGTCTGCACCTCGTGCATCAAGGCCGGTAAGGTCTCGCGCTGACGCGCAGACCGGCATGCCGGTCCTCCAGTGAAGCCGGTTCATCCTCGGATGAACCGGCTTCACTGTTCTCGTTCTCCGGCCGGGGCGTTCCCTCCGCTCCCGGGAGTTCCCGCGGGTGGGCGGGCCCGCTGACCCGCCCACCGTCCGGGTCAGCGCCAGCGCCAGGCGTGGTCGACCGGGCCGATCCCGGCACCGAGCGCGAAGCCCCCGGCGATCGCGCCGGTGACGTACTCCTTGGCCGAGCCGACCGCCTCCGGCAGCGACTCGCCCTTGGCCAGCCCGGCCGCGATCGCGCTGGCCAGGGTGCAACCGGTGCCGTGGGTGTGCCGGTTGTCGTAGCGCGGCGCCCGGTACCAGTGCACCTCGCCGGGCCCGCCGTAGAGCAGGTCGGCGGCCTCGCCCTCCAGGTGGCCGCCCTTGACCAGCGCCCAGCGCGGCCCGAGGTCGAGCAGCGCCTTGGCGGCGTCCAGCATCTGCCCCTCGTTCTCGACCGTCCGGCCGGTGAGTTGCGTCACCTCGTGCAGGTTGGGGGTGGCCAGGGTGGCGACCGGCAGCAGCCGCTCGCGGACGGTAACGACGGCCTCGGCGGCCAGCAGGGCGTCCCCGTGCTTGGAGACGCCGACCGGGTCGACGACCACCGGGGCGGACACTCCGGCGAGCAGGTCGGAGACGGTCTCGACCAGTTCGATCGACGCGAGCATGCCGGTCTTCACGGCCTGCACCCCGATGTCGTCGACCACACTGCGGAACTGCGCCCGGACGGCCTCGGCGGGCAGTTCCCAGTAGCCCTGGACACCTAGCGAGTTCTGCGCGGTGACGGCGGTGATCACGCTCATGCCGTGGACGCCGAGGGCGAGCATCGCCTTGAGGTCGGCCTGGATGCCGGCGCCGCCGCCGGAGTCGGAGCCGGCGATCGTGAGCACCCGCGGCGGGGCGGACGAGGGGCCGGGCGGGACGGGCCGGCCGGGGGCGGGGGTGGGAGACGGGTGGACCATGGGGTCAACCTACCTGCGGTGGTTCAGAGCACGGCCTCGGACTCCACCCAGCGGTCCTCCGGCACCGTCTTCAGCCTGGTCACCGCGTCGGCGATCGGCACCAGTTCGATCTCGGTCCGGCGCAGCGCGGTGAAGTGGCCGAACGCGCCCTGGTGGACGGCCTCGACGGCGTGCCAGCCGAAGCGGGTGGCGAGCACGCGGTCCCGGGCGGTCGGGGTGCCGCCGCGCTGGGTGTGGCCGAGGATGACCGGGCGGGCCTCCTTGCCGAGCAGGTTCTCCAGCTCGTGGGCGAGCCGGTTGCCGATCCCGCCGAAGGTCCGGTGGCCGTACTGGTCGACGTCGCCGTGGTCGAAGCGCATGGTGCCCGGCAGCGGGGCGGCGCCCTCGGCGACGGCGATGATGGCGAACTTCTTGCCGCGGTCGAAGCGGTCCTCGACCATCCGGGCCACCGCCTCGATGTCGAAGGGCTTCTCCGGGATGAGGATGCCGTGCGCGCCGCCGGCCATGCCCGCGGTGAGGGTGATCCAGCCGGTGTGACGGCCCATCAACTCGACCACCATGACGCGCTGGTGGGACTCGGCGGTGGTCTTGAGCCGGTCGATCGCCTCGGTCGCGACGTGCACCGCGGTGTCGAAGCCGAAGGTGACGTCGGTGGCGTCGATGTCGTTGTCGATGGTCTTGGGCACCCCGACCACCGGAAGCCCGGCGTCGCTGAACAGCCTGGCGGCGGTCAGCGTCCCCTCGCCGCCGATCGCGATCAGCGCGTCGATGCCGATGTCCCGGGCCAGCGTCTTGGCGTTCTCCACCGCCCAGGCGATCCGCTCGCGCTGCACCCGGGCGGAGCCCAGGACGGTACCGCCGAGGGTGAGCAGGCCGGTGACGTCGTCGTGCGAGACCGGCCGGGTGCGGCCCTCGATCAGGCCGAGGAAGCCGTCCAGGATCCCGACGATCTCGTCGCCGTGCACGTCCGTTCCCCGGTGCACCACGGAGCGGATCACCGCGTTGAGGCCGGGGCAGTCGCCGCCGCTGGTCAGTACACCGATACGCATGGCTGGTGCGCTCCCGCTCGCAGTGGTTCAGACCACCCGCACCGGACGGCGGGCGGGCTCGGTCGTCGCCAGCCTACGCACAACGGGCCCGCGAAGCCGTGCGCCGCACGTCGGGAGCGTCACGCGCCGCACCGTCGTCCGGGCGTCATCCGCCGTGCGCCGTACGACAATCGGCGGGGCCGGCCCTCACTCGGCGAAGTGGTCCCAGCCGCCGACCCGGTCCCAGGGCGCGCCGTCCACCGTCACCCGGCCGCTGCGGCTGCCCCGGGGGCGGCCGGTCACCTCGCCCACCACCCGCCAGCGGGCCGGGAGTTGGACCCCGCGCGGGAAGGTCGCCACGATCGCGTGGTCCTCGCCGCCGGACAGCACCCACACCAGCGGGTCCACCCCGACCGCCTGCCCGATGTCGGCCATCTGCGCCGGGACGTCGAAGTCGGCGGCCTTCAGGTCGATGTCCACCTCGCTGGCCCGGGCCACGTGGCCGAGGTCGGCGACCAGCCCGTCACTCACGTCGATCATCGAGGTCGCGCCCAACTCCGCGCCGGCCGGGCCCGCGTGGTACGGCGGCTCGGGCCGGCGGTGCGCCTCGACGAAGGCGCGCGGGGAGCGGAAGCCGCGCTGCAGCACGGTCAGTCCGGCGGCCGACCAGCCGAGCCAGCCGGTCACCGCGATCACGTCGCCGACCTGCGCGCCGGAGCGCGTCACCGGCGCGCGCCCCTGGAGGTCCCCGAGCGCCGTGATGGCCAGCGTGACGGTGTCGCCGCGCACCACGTCGCCGCCGACCACCGTCGCCCCGGCCACCTGGCACTCGTCGCGCAGCCCGTCCATCAGCTCGGTGGCCCAGGTGGTGGGCAGGTCGGCGGGGGCGACCAGGCCGAGCAGTATCGCGGTCGGCACCGCACCCATCGCGGCCACGTCGGCGAGGTTCTGGGCGGCGGCCTTGCGGCCCACGTCGTAGGCGGTGGACCAGTCCCGACGGAAGTGCCGGTTCTCGATCAGGACGTCCGTGGTGGCCACCACCCGGCCGTCCGGCGCCTTCACCACCGCGGCGTCGTCACCCGGGCCGAGGTCCACCGCGTCGGTGAGCGGCACCCGGGCGGTCAGCTCCCTGATGAGACCGAACTCGCCGAGCTCGCCCACGGTCCCCTGCATCTGCCGTCCTCTCGCGTTTCCATCTGAACTCGTCCCCGTCGCGCCCCCGCGCGCAGCGTACGCCCTTCGGAGGGCCCGGGGTCTCCCCTCCCCGGCCCACCCCGGGGTAGCGTGGTGATCAGACTGCCGGTGAGCCCGTTCCCACCCCGACGCCTGACCGGGCGATCACGGCGGCGATCCCCGTAACCGGCCGCCGGAGGTCCCCGTGGTACAGGCATACATCCTGATCCAGACCGAGGTCGGCAAGGCCACCGCAGTGGCCCAGTCGATCTCCGAGATTCCCGGCGTCCTCCGGGCCGAGGACGTCACCGGCCCGTACGACGTGATCGTCCGGGCCGAGGCCGACACCGTGGACGACCTGGGCCGCCTGGTGGTGGCCAGGGTCCAGCAGGTCGAGGGCATCACCCGTACCCTCACCTGTCCGGTGGTCCACCTGTAGGGCCCGCATACCATCGGTGGGTGGCTATCGAACTCCGCGTCCCCAGGGCCCTGGCGGCCCTGCCGGCCCCGATCCGCTGGCTGGCCCTGCCGCTCGCGCTGACCTGCACGGTCGTGGTGCTGCTCGGCAGTTGGGGCTCCGCCGACGACCGGGTCGCGGCCCCGCAGCCGGGCGGCAAGGCGGCCGGGTACTGCCGGGCGCTGGCGGCGGCCCTGCCGCAGGAGCTGCTCGGGCACGCCCGCAAGGACCCGTCGCCCGCCTCGCCGTACGTCGCCGCGTGGGACAGCACGCCCCGCACGGTGCTGCGCTGCGGCGTCGACCGCCCGGAGGCGCTGGACGGCGAGCACGCCAAGGACTGGTCGCCGACCGTGGACGACGTCACCTGGTGGTCGCAGAAGCTCAGCGACGGCGGCTACCGCTTCGTGACGACCATGCGCGCCGCCTACGTCGAGGTGACCGTCCCGGCCGGGGCCGCGGCCAACCCGTTCGACCCGGCCGCCGCCCTCACCGGCGCGGTGAAGGCCACCATCCCGGGCTGACGGCCGGGAGACGCCGCGAGGGCGGGCCGGGTAGCCCCCGGCCCGCCCTCCGTCGTCGAAGCCCCTGCCGTCGGGACCGCTGCCGTCGAAGACAGCCGGCGCCGGACCCGCTACCGCAGGCCGGTCGAGCGGCTCAGCGCCGTCCGGAGCAGCCGGTCGATCAGCTCCGGGTAGGACAGCCCGGTGGCCTCCCACATCTTCGGGTAGGCCGAGATCGGGGTGAAGCCGGGCATCGTGTTGATCTCGTTGACCATCCAGGTGCCGTCCTCCAGCAGGAAGAAGTCCACCCGGGCCAGGCCCTCGCAGCCGAGCGCCTCGAACGCGGCCACCGCCTGGCGGCGGATCTCGGCGGTCTGCTCGTCGTCGAGCTTCGCCGGGATCTGCACCTCGGAGGAGTCGATGTACTTGGCCTCGAAGTCGTAGAAGTCGAAGCCGTCGCCGACCAGCACCTCGGCCGGGAGGCTGGCCCGCGGGCCGTCCTCGAACTCCAGCACGCCGCACTCGATCTCGCGGCCGGTCACGCCGGCCTCGATGATCAGCTTGGGGTCGTGCCGGCGGGCCTCCTCGATCGCGGTGTCGAGGTCGGCCAGGTCCTTGACCTTGGTGATGCCCATGCTGGAGCCGGCCCGGCAGGGCTTCACGAACAGCGGCAGGCCGAGTTCGGCGGCCCGCTCGCGCACCGCGGCGCGGCCGTCCTCGGTCTCCCAGTCGCGCGGCCGCACGATGGTGTACCGGCCGACGCCCAGGCCGTGCGAGGCCAGGATCCGCTTGGTGAACTCCTTGTCCATGCCGACCGCGCTGGAGAGCACGCCGTTGCCGACGTACGGCACGCCGGACAGCTCCAGCAGGCCCTGCAGGGTGCCGTCCTCGCCCCAGGGGCCGTGCAGCAGCGGGAACACCACGTCGACCTCGCCGAGGGCCTTGGGGGCGCTTCCCGGCTCGCTCAGGACCACTTCCCGGTCGCCCGGGGCGACCGGCAGCGCGACCTGCCCGTCCACGGACTCGGCGACACCCGGGACGTCCGGCATCCGGCCGTCGGTGATGGCCATCCGGGCCGGCTCGTCGCTGACCAGCGCCCAGCGGCCCTCGGGGGTGATCCCGATCGGGAGCACCTCGTACTTCTCGCGGTCGATCGCCTTGAGCACACTGCCGGCGGTGACCACCGAGACGCCGTGTTCGGAGCTGCGTCCGCCGAAGACCAGCGCGACGCGCGGCTTCGCAGCGGACGGGTTCGGGGAGGACTGTTCGATGCTCATATCGGGTTTGAGACTACCGTGCGACGTGTTTCCGGGGTGTCAGCCGCCCCGGACGCACCGCCTCAGCGCCGTTCGGCCTTGGCCGAACGGGACATCAGGGCCTGCAGCGCCTCCTGCGTCGGCCGGCCGTTGTGCACGACGTCCACCACCGCCTCGACGATCGGCATGTCGACCCCGTTGCGCCGGGCCAGGTCGAGCACCGACTCGCAGGACTTGACGCCCTCCGCGGTCTGCCGGGTGGCCGCGATGGTCTCCGCGAGCGACATGCCCCGGCCCAGGTTCATGCCGAAGGTGTTGTTGCGCGACAGCGGCGAGGAGCAGGTGGCGACCAGGTCGCCCATCCCGGCGAGCCCGGCGAAGGTGTGCGGGTCGGCGCCGAGCACCTCGCCGAGCCGGGTGGTCTCGGCCAGCCCACGGGTGATCAGGGTCGCCTTGGTGTTGTCGCCGAGGCCCATGCCGGCCGCCATGCCGACCGCCAGGCCGATCACGTTCTTGACCGCGCCGCCGAGCTCGCAGCCCACCACGTCGGTGTTGGTGTACGGGCGGAAGTACGGCGTGTGGCAGGCCGCCTGGAGCCGCTTGGCGACCGCCTCGTCCGCGCAGGCGACCACGCTGGCGGCGGGCTGCCGGTTGGCGATCTCCCGGGCCAGGTTGGGCCCGCTGACCACCGCGACGCGCTCCGGGCCGACCTTGGTGACCTCGTCGATCACCTCGCTCATCCGCTTGGCGGTGCCGAGTTCGATGCCCTTCATCAGGCTCACCAGCACGGTCTGCGGCTCGATCAGCGGCGTCCAGGCGGCCAGGTTGTCGCGCAGCGTCTGCGAGGGCACCACCAGGACCGCGAAGTCGGCGCCGGCCAGCGCCTCGGCGGCGTCGGTGGTGGCCCGGACGGAGCCCGGCAGCCGTACGCCCGGCAGGTAGTCCGGGTTCTCGTGCGTGGTGTTGATGGCGTCGACGAGTTCCTGGCGGCGGGCCCACAGGACCACCTCGCTGCCGGCGTCGGCCAGCACCATCGCGAAGGCGGTGCCCCAGGAACCGGTCCCCATCACGGCGCAGCGGGTCACCGGCCGACCTCCTCGTCGTTGCCGCCCTTGGCGCGCCGGCGTTCGGCGGCGGCCGCGGCGGCCCGGCTCCGGGCCGCCTTGCGCATGTCGTAGCGCTCGGCGGGCGGCTCCTCGCCGCGGATGCCGGCCAGCACCGCGGTGATCGCCTTCATGATGTCCTCGGTCGCGTCGTTGAGCACCTGGGCGGTGAGCTCCTGGCCCTGGTAGCGGCTCAGGTCCACCGGGGGCCCGGCGGCCACCGTGACCTTGTGGCGCGGGAAGAGGTTGAACTTGCCCCGGCCGTAACCGGGCCGGCCGTACGGCGGGATGATCTCGTGCGCTCCCCAGTGCGCGACCGGGACGACCGGCGCGCCGGTCATCAGCGCGACCCGGGCGACCCCGCTCTTGCCGGTCATCGGCCACAGGTCCGGGTCCCGGGTGAGCGTGCCCTCCGGGTAGAACTGCACGCACTGGCCGTCGTTGATCGCGTCGATCGCGGCCCGGAACGCCTGCGCGGCGTCGGTGGACTCGCGGAAGACCGGAATCTGACCGGTCTTACGCAGCATGAATCCGATGAAGGGAATCGAGAACAGCGAGGACTTGCCGAGAATCCGCGGCGGACGGCCACTGTTGTACTGCCAGTGCGCGTAGATCACCGGGTCGATGATCGAATTGTGATTCACCGCGGCGATGAAGCCGCCTTCCGTCGGAAGGTGCTCCCAGCCCCGCCAGTCGGGCTTCACCAGGGCGGTCGTCACCGGCTTCACCAGCACGGCCGCGAAGCGGTACCAGATGCCGTAGTCGGCGTTGCCGAACTTGGCGTACGAGCGGCGGGCCACCCCAGGTCCTCCTCATCCCATGCGGCACGTGGGGTGCCGCGTCATAGCCTCCCGGCGCCGCGCACCGGTACCCGACCGGTGCCCGGGTCACGGGCGCGGAACAGTGTCGCCCGGCTGCTCACCGGCTGTCGAGCGACCGCGCCAACCCGCCCGGCAGGCGTGATCAAACGCACGTCCGCACAGTTCGGACGGCCTGGCGAGGGCTCCGGGACCGGCGACACAATGACGCCGATGACCCAGGACACCGTACGCCCCAGCGGGCCCGTCGCGCCCCCCGCACCCACCGCCGACTGGTCGCTGGTGCTGCCGCTCAAGCCGCTCGCCCTCGCGAAGAGCCGACTGGCCCCGTACGCCGGGCCGCACCGGGCGGACCTCGCGCTGTCCTTCGCGCTGGACACCGTCACCGCCGCGCTGGCCACCCCGGGCGTCGCCCGCGTCCTGGTGGTCACCCGGGACGCGTCGGCCGGCGACCGGCTGGCGGCGCTGGGCGCGGTCGTGGTCGCCGACGAACCCGGCGGGGGCCTCAACGAGGCGCTGGCACACGGCGCCTCGGCCGCCCGGTCGCTCGCCCCGCACTCGCCGCTGGCCGCCCTCTCGGCGGATCTGCCGGCCCTGCGCCCGGTCGAACTGGCCCGGGTGCTGGGCGCGGTACCGCCGGCCGGCCGGGCCTTCCTGCCGGACTCCCCCGGCCTAGGCACCACACTGCTCGCCTGCACCCCCGGCCGCCCGCTCGCCCCCGCCTTCGGGGACGGCTCGCGGGCCCGGCACGCGGCCGGCGGGGCGCTCGAACTGCGCCTGGCGGACGTGGAGTCGGTGCGCCGGGACGTCGACACCGGCGCGGACCTCGGCGAGGCCGCGGTGCTCGGCCTCGGCCCGTACACCAGCACCCTGTTCGCCCGCCTGGGACGGGGCTGACCGGCACCCCGCGGAACGGCGCCCGGCCGCTACGGACCGCTCGCTATGCTGCTGGCATGCAGGCCACCGCGTTCACCTTCGACCCCGCCACCCGGGCCGGCTCCGTGCTGCTCGACGACGGGACCCCGGTGCCGTTCGACGCGGCCGCCTTCGACGCCGGCGGTCTGCGGCTGCTGCGGCCCGGCCAGCGGGTGCGGATCCGCACCGAGGGCTCCGGCGAGGCCCGCCGGGTGGTCTTCGTGACGCTGCAGACCTTCCCCGACCCGGCCGAGGGCTGACCCTCCCCCGCTGGTCCTGCCCGTCGGTCCTGCCCGCCTTCCGCACGCCCGCCTCCGCGTACCCGCGCCGTGGCCGCCGTCCGCCGTCGAATGTTGACTAAGCGCCCGGAAATCGAAAGAGCCGCGGCGACCCGGTCTCCGCAATTCACGGAGGGGGGTGCCGCGGCTCTTTGCCGAAGGCCGTCCGAGGACCGCTGCGCGGGACTACTTGGCAGAGGTCTTGCGCGCGGTGGTCTTGCGGGTGGCGGTCTTCTTCGCCGGAGCCGTCTTCTTGGCCGTGGCGGTCGCCTTCTTGGCGGTCGCGGTGGTCTTCTTCGCGGCGGCGGTGGTGGTCGCCTTCTTGGCGGCGGCGGCCGTCTTCTTGGTCGCGGTCGCGGTGGTCTTCTTCGCGGCGGCGGTGGTGGTCGCCTTCTTGGCGGCGGCGGCCGTCTTGGTGGCGGTCGCCTTCTTCGCGGCGGTGGCCGTGGTCTTCTTGGCGGCAGCCGTGGTGGTCGCCTTCTTGGCGGCGGCCTTCTTGGCGGCCGGAGCGGCGGCGGCGGCCGTGGCGGCACGCTTGGTGGCGGCACGCTTGGCGGCCGGGGTGGCGGCGACGCCGCTCTTGCCCGGGGTGAGGGAGCCCTTGGGGGCCTTCTTCACCGAGGGGCCTTCCTTCGGCAGCTTCTTGCTGCCGCTGACCAGGTCCTTGAAGCCCTGGCCGGGACGGAAGCGGGGCACCGAGGTCTTCTTGACCTTGACCTTCTCGCCGGTCTGCGGGTTGCGGGCGAAGCGCGCGGAGCGCTCCACCTTCTCGAAGGTGCCGAAACCGGTGACCGAAACCCGGTCACCGGCCACAACGGCACGGACCATGGTGTCGAGCACTGCGTCGACGGCCTCTGCGGCAGCCTTGCGACCGCCCAGCTGCTCGGCCACCGCTTCGACAAGCTGAGCCTTGTTCACGTCTTCCCCTTCGGAAACGGGCGCCGGATGATTCCATCCGTTCTTTTCGCACGTTAGGTATGTATCTGCGGACTTTCAATTACCAAACGCGCGAATCACCCTAGTGTCGCAATGGATTTGCGCGTCGGCGACCTCAGTCGACGGGCGGGCGCCCCTCGTCGAGGTCATGTACAAAGCGACTCAACCGCCTTGCCGCCTCCGGAAGATCGCGCTTGGCGGTCTCGGTGACGATGAGGAGTTGACGGGAGAGAGCGGTCTTTGCATCGGCAGACACGTTCAGCGCATGCACGCGGGCGTGAGCTTGCTTCAACCGCTCGGCCACAAGCGCGTAGAGCGCTGCGACTTCCTGGTCGTCCGGCCCCTCAGCTGGTGCGGAGGTGACGTCCGGCCGATCGTCAATTCGGCGTTCGGCTCCCCGGCCCACGGACTCCGGAGCCGCGGGTTCGCCGCCCGCGTACGGAGGTTCATGGTGCCGGTGCATGTACTGATTGTGCCATCTACCCGCAGTTGTACTTGCGCGGGGCCCTCTCGGGCAAAGCCAAATGGGCAATCCGGGGTGGGCCGCGCCGCTAACTCGTGCTCCGGAACGCCGGATGGCCCGGCCCCCCCGAAGGGGAGCCGGGCCATCCGGCGGATCGTCAGAATGCTTGTTCTGAAGGGATCTCAGGCAACCGGCAGAGTACGGGGCTTGAAGGCCGGGCGGGTCGCTTCGAAGGCCGCGATGTCGGCCTCGTTCCGCAGTGTGATGCTGATGTCGTCCAGCCCGTTGAGCAGCCGCCACCGGACGTTGTCGTCCAGTTCGAAGGAGGCCGTGATGCCTTCGGCACGCACTTCGCGGGCCTCCAGGTCAACGGTGATCTCGACCGAAGGGTCACTCTCGGTGAGCGCCCAGAGCCGTTCCACGGTCTCCTGCGGCAGGACGACCGTCAGCAGTCCGTTCTTCAGGGAATTCCCACGGAAGATGTCGGCGAAGCGGGACGAGATGACCGCGTGGAAGCCGTAGTTCTGCAGCGCCCAGACGGCGTGCTCGCGCGAGGAGCCGGTGCCGAACTCGGGGCCGGCCACCAGGACCGTGGCGCCCTGCCGCTCGGGCCGGTTGAGGATGAACGACTCGTCCTTGCGCCAGGCCTCGAACAGCCCGCCCTCGAAACCGGAACGGGTGACCTTCTTGAGCCAGTGGGCCGGGATGATCTGGTCGGTGTCCACGTTCGAGCGCCGCAGCGGAACGGCCCGGCCGGTGTGGGTGGTGAACTTCTCCATGGTTCTCAGGCCTCCACAGCCACGGTGCTGGTCAGGTCGGACGGTGCGGCCAGACGGCCCAGGACGGCGGTCGCGGCGGCGACCTGCGGGGAGACCAGGTGGGTGCGGCCGCCCTTGCCCTGCCGGCCCTCGAAGTTGCGGTTCGAGGTGGAGGCGCAGCGCTCGCCGGGGGCGAGCTGGTCGGGGTTCATGCCCAGGCACATCGAGCAGCCCGCGTGGCGCCATTCGGCGCCCGCCGCGGTGAACACCTTGTCCAGACCCTCCTCCACGGCCTGCAGGGAGACCCGGACCGAGCCGGGGACGACCAGCATCCGCACGCCGTCAGCGATCCGGCGGCCCTCCACGACGGCGGCGGCGGCGCGCAGGTCCTCGATCCGGCCGTTGGTGCAGGAGCCGACGAAGACGGCGTCGACCTTGACCTCGCGCAGCGGGGTGCCGGCCTCCAGGCCCATGTAGGCGAGGGCGTTCTCGGCGGACGCGCGCTCCTGCGGGTCGGCGAAGGAGGCCGGGTCCGGCACGTTGGCGCCCAACGGGGCGCCCTGGCCGGGGTTGGTGCCCCAGGTGACGAACGGGGTCAGCTCGGCCGCGTCGATGAAGATCTCGTGGTCGAAGACCGCGTCCTCGTCGGTGCCCAGGGTCCGCCAGTACGCGACGGCGGCGTCCCAGTCCTCGCCCTGCGGGGCGTGCGGACGGTCCTTGAGGTAGGCGAAGGTGGTCTCGTCCGGGGCGATCATGCCCGCCCGGGCGCCGGCCTCGATGGACATGTTGCAGATGGTCATCCGGGCCTCCATGGACAGGCCACGGATCGCCGAACCGCGGTACTCCAGGACGTAGCCCTGGCCGCCGCCGGTGCCGATCTTGGTGATGACGGCGAGGATCAGGTCCTTGGCCGTGACGCCCTGCGGCAGTTCGCCCTCGACCGTGACGGCCATGGTCCGGAACGGCGCCAGCGGCAGCGTCTGGGTCGCCAGCACGTGCTCGACCTGGCTGGTGCCGATGCCGAACGCCAGTGCGCCGAAGGCGCCGTGGGTCGAGGTGTGGGAGTCGCCGCAGACCACGGTCATGCCGGGCTGGGTCAGGCCCAGCTGCGGGCCGACCACGTGCACGACGCCCTGCTCGACGTCGCCGAGCGAGTGGATCCGGACGCCGAACTCGGCGGCGTTGCGGCGCAGCGTCTCCAGCTGCACCTTGGACACCGGGTCGGCGATCGGCTTGTCGATGTCCAGGGTGGGCGTGTTGTGGTCCTCGGTGGCGATCGTCAGATCGGTGCGGCGCACCGGGCGCCCCGCCAACCGCAGCCCGTCGAAGGCCTGCGGGCTGGTCACCTCGTGGAGCAGGTGCAGGTCGATGAAGAGCAGATCGGGCTCTCCCTCCGCGCGCCGCACGACGTGGTCGTCCCAGACCTTCTCTGCGAGTGTCCGTCCCATCGGATTCCCTCCAGCCGGCCGCGTTGCCGGCCTTCTCGTGTCGTCGAGGTCGAAGCTTCCGCCGCCCTGTGCCGGGCACGTCCGCACGACCTGCACGCCGGATCGCTGTCCACGATGCGGACACTCTGTTGAGGTCCGATCCTGGATGTCTCCCGGGCTGCTGCTTCCAGAGTGGCGCTTTTCGCCGAAGATTGAACTTGCGTCTCGCGGAATGAGACTGCAGTCTTAGGGCATGGACAACTCTAGCGGCGTCGGCGTTCTCGACAAGGCCGCTCTGGTGCTCAGCGCACTGGAGTCGGGCCCCGCCACGTTGGCGGGGCTGGTCGCCGCCACCGGTCTGGCGCGCCCCACGGCCCACCGACTCGCCGTCGCACTCGAACACCACCGTCTCGTCACCAGGGACATGCAGGGGCGCTTCATCCTCGGCCCCCGGCTCTCCGAACTCTCCGCCGCGGCGGGCGAGGACCGGCTGCTCGCCACCGCGGGCCCGGTCCTGACCCACCTGCGCGACGTCACCGGCGAGAGCGCACAGCTCTACCGCCGTCAGGGCGAGATGCGGATCTGCGTCGCCGCCGCCGAGCGGCTCTCCGGTCTGCGGGACACCGTCCCGGTCGGCAGCACCCTGCCGATGAAGGCCGGCTCGGCCGCCCAGGTCCTGCTGGCCTGGGAGGAGCCCGAGCGGCTGCACCGCGGCCTCCAGGGCGCCCGCTTCACCGCCACCGCACTGAGTGGCGTCCGGCGGCGCGGCTGGGCCCAGTCGATCGGCGAGCGGGAGCCGGGCGTCGCGTCCGTCTCCGCGCCCGTGCGCGGCCCCTCCAACCGGGTGGTGGCCGCCGTCTCCGTCTCCGGCCCGATCGAGCGCCTGACCCGTCACCCGGGCCGGCTGCACGCCCAGGCCATCATCGAGGCCGCGAACCGGCTCACCGAGGCCCTGCGCCGCGGCTGATCGATCCCGCAGCACCGAGAGGGGCCCCGTCCGACCGGACGGGGCCCCTCGGGTATTTCCGGCCGGCCCGCGCCGATTCCACCGGGAAATGCAAAAAAGACCCCGGGAACCGGGGCCTTGAATTTCTGGCTGGGGTACCAGGACTCGAACCTAGACTAAGTGAACCAGAATCACTCGTGCTGCCAATTACACCATACCCCAACACAAAGCAAGGGCCGATGGGAGTCACCCACCGGCTTCCTGCTCTGAAGTACCCCCGACCGGATTCGAACCGGCGCTACTGCCGTGAGAGGGCAGCGTGCTAGGCCGCTACACAACGGGGGCTTACTGGCGATCCCTTGCGGGATCAGTACCCCCGACCGGATTCGAACCGGCGCTACTGCCGTGAGAGGGCAGCGTGCTAGGCCGCTACACAACGGGGGCTTTCCAGGTGATCCCTTGCGGGATCAGTACCCCCGACCGGATTCGAACCGGCGCTACTGCCGTGAGAGGGCAGCGTGCTAGGCCGCTACACAACGGGGGCTTGATCTGTTGTTGTACTGCTTGTACTGCGCTGGGGTACCAGGACTCGAACCTAGACTAAATGAACCAGAATCACTCGTGCTGCCAATTACACCATACCCCACCAGAGTTGAACCCCTGTCGGGATCCTCTCAGGCGTTGCGCCCCTCGTTCGGACCGGCGGGGGTTTCGCTCCCTCGCTCGTTCCCTCCCGGGCGGCGCAGAAAGAACATTACCCGACGTCTGCCCCGGCTCCAAAATCGATAACCCCAGGCAGCGGCCGGGCGGCCGTCCGGTGACGTCCGGGTACGCCGCGGGCCCGGCACGAGGCCGGGCCCGCGGCCTGCTCGGCGACCCGCTCAGGCGACCGGCAGGGCGTCCAGGGCGGAGTTCAGCCGGCGCAGCGTCTCGGGGCGCCCGAGCAGCTCCATCGACTCGAACAGCGGCGGCGAGACCCGGCGGCCGGTGACGGCCACCCGCAGCGGCGTGAACGCGAACTTGGGCTTGATGCCCAGCCCGTCCACCAGCGCCTCGCGCAGCGCGGCCTGGATCGGCTCCGGGCTGAAGTCCGCGAGCGCCTCCAGCGCCTTGATGCTGGCCTCCAGCACCGGGCGGGCGTCCGCGGTCAGGGCCTTGGCGGCGTCGTCCGGGTCGACGGTGAAGTCGGCCGGGTCGACGAACAGGAAGCCGGCCATGTTCACGATCTCGCTCAGCACGACCATCCGCTCCTGGGTGAGCGGCGCGATCTTGGCGAGCAGGTCCAGCTGCTCGGCGGTCGGCTCGGCCGGCAGCAGGCCGGGGGCCTGCAGGTACGGCACCAGGCGGCGGACGAAGTCCTCCGGGGCCAGCTTGCGGACGTGCTCGGCGTTGATCGCCTCGCACTTCTTCAGGTCGAAGCGGGCCGGGTTGGCGTTCACCTTGGCGATGTCGAAGGCGGCGACCATCTCGTCGATGCTGAAGAGGTCACGGTCGTCGGCGAGCGACCAGCCCAGCAGGGACAGGTAGTTGAGCAGGCCCTCGGGGATGAAGCCGCGCTCGCGGTACAGGTTGAGCGAGGCCTGCGGGTCGCGCTTGGAGAGCTTCTTGTTGCCCTCCCCCATCACGTACGGCAGGTGGCCGAAGCGCGGGGTGGTGCCGTCGCCGACGCCGATCTCGGCGAGCGCGGCGTACAGCGCGACCTGTCGCGGGGTGGAGGAGAGCAGGTCCTCGCCGCGCAGCACGTGGGTGATGCCCATCAGGGCGTCGTCCACCGGGTTGACCAGGGTGTACAGCGGGGCGCCGTTGGCCCGGACGATGCCGTAGTCGGGCACGTTCTCCGGCTCGAAGGTGAGCGTGCCGCGCACCAGGTCGTCGAAGCTGATGGTGCGGTCGGGCATCCGGAAGCGCAGGATCGGCTCGCGCTTCTCCAGCTTGTAGACGGCGACCTGCTCGTCCGTCAGCTCGCGGCAGTGGCCGTCGTAGCCGGAGGGCTTGCCGGCCGCGCGGGCGGCCTCGCGGCGGGCGTCCAGCTCCTCGGTGCTGCAGTAGCAGTGGTAGGCGTGGCCGGCCTCGTGCAGGCGGCGGGCGACGTCGGCGTAGATGTCCATCCGCTGGGACTGGCGGTACGGCTCGTGCGGGCCGCCGACCTCCGGGCCCTCGTCCCAGTCGAAGCCGAGCCAGCGCATGGCGTCGAGCAGCTGGCCGTACGACTCCTCGGAGTCGCGGGCCGAGTCGGTGTCCTCGATCCGGAAGACCAGCGTGCCGCCGTTGTGGCGGGCGTAGGCCCAGTTGAAGAGGGCCGTGCGGACCAGGCCCACGTGGGGGTTCCCGGTCGGGGACGGACAGAAGCGAACCCGGACGGCCGGGTCAGTGTTAGCCACGCTTGATCACCTTGTTGGTGAGAGTGCCGATGCCTTCGATGGAGACGGCGACCTCGTCGCCGACGTTGAGCGGGCCCACCCCTGCGGGCGTGCCGGTGAGGATGACGTCGCCGGGCAGCAACGTCATGGCCTCGGAGATGTGGACGACCAGCTCGGCGACCGAACGGACCAGCTGGGAGGTGCGGCCCGCCTGCCGGAGCTCGCCGTTGACCGTGCAGGTGACGGCGAGGTCGGCCGGGTCCAGGTCGGTCTCGATCCACGGGCCCAGCGGGCAGGAGGTGTCGAAGCCCTTGGCCCGGGCCCACTGGCCTTCCCGCTTCTGCACGTCCCGGGCGGTGACGTCGTTGGCGCAGGTGTAGCCGAGGATCACCTCGGGCACCCGGTCCAGCGGCACCTCGCGGCACATCCTGCCGATCACCACGGCGAGTTCGGCCTCGTGCTGGACGTCCGAGGAGAACGGCGGGTACGCGATGTTCTCGGTCGGGCCGATCACCGAGGTGGACGGCTTGAAGAAGGTGAGCGGGACGTCCGGGACGTCGTTGCCCAGCTCGGCCGCGTGCGCCGCGTAGTTGCGGCCGACCGCCACGATCTTGTTGGGGAGCATCGGGCTGAGCAGCCGGACGTCCTGGAACCGGTAACTCTCGCCGGTGGGCTGGGGCTGGCCGAACGGGTGGCCGGCCAGCGCGTGGACGACCAGCGAGTCGGGCTGGGACGGGTCGCCCTCGACCACGCCGAAGGAGACGCTGCCGGCGGCAGGGCTCCCCTCCCGGACGGAAAACCTGGCAATGCGCACGGCTGGGCTACCCCTCGCTTCGTCGACCGCCCGGGGCGCGCCCGGGCGCTGGTGGGCGCCCCGCCCACGGTGGGCGCGGCCCCGTCAATCGTCGTCCAGGCTATCGCGTGGGGCCCCGGCTGACCGCTTTGCCCCTGTTCAGCGCGGTTGGGCCGGACGCCGCGGACGGGGCCCGGGAACGCCGCAGGGCGCCGCGGCCGCCCTTGCTGCGCGGCCGTGGCGCCCTGTCGCAGCGCGGTCGGGTCAGTCCTGCGGGACGGCGGCCACCGGGGCGACCATCAGCTGGGTGCGGCGCGGGTTGGCGGTGCTGGCCGGCAGCTCGGTGGCGTAGGTGACGACGTCCTCGGACTTGCGGGCGCCCGGGATCGCGCTGAAGTCCGCGACCGAGGCCAGCGTCGTCCGGCGCGGGTTCGCCGTGGAGCGGCTGGGCAGCGTGGACTTGGTGGCCTTCTTCGCCTGGGACATCGAGAGCACCTCGTGGTCGCGGCCGGCGGATCGCGAACGGATCGGCACCGACCTGTGTGATTCCGAATGATTCGGAGGGGTTCTGGGCAGGCTGATCGGGGCCGTGCTCCGGAGACAGCCAGGTTACGAGATCTCATTCCACAGAGGCCGTGACCAAAGCTACACATTAGACTGTGATTTTGCTCACAAATTCACGAGAGAATCGCAGATATCCGACATATCGCCGCAACGGAATTTACCGGCATATCTCCGATAACGGGCATTCCGGAAGGTCTGTGACTCTTTTCGATCTCGGGTCGGGTTGGCATGTATCCGGCAAGTGTCCGAAAAAGGCGGTATTCCGGTCCGAATGCTGCACAGTCCGTGAGGTCGCGCACGCGGTCGGTAGCGCCGCCCGGCGTGTCCTGGCGGCCCTTGTTGGGATTCCCCGGCTGTGCTGGAATGCCACGGACCGTGGGTAGGGAGAAGTCCACCCCGGCGACCCGCTCACCCGGACCGGCCGGGTAGCGGAAGGAAACTCGACACCGTCCGGTCCGCGGCGACGCGGCGGGACGCCCGGTCCAGAGGTTGCGACGCCAGTGCAGGGACGTTTCAAAAGGGGTAGCGGCGCCGCGGGTAACCCGGAGTCGCCTGAGCCTGTGGCAGCCCCCCAGCAGGCGGCGGCCCTTGGAGGCCCGGCCGAGCCGGTGACGCCCGAGGGCCCCGGCCTCCCGGAGGACGACGGCCAGGAGCGCAAGTCCACCCGGGACAAGCTCCGGACGACCCTGACCAGGCGGCGGGCCACCGGTCTGAGCCGGCTCGCGATGCGCAACTGGCGCATCCGCACCCGTCTGATCGCCCTGCTCGCCCTCCCCGTCCTGGTCTCCCTGGTCCTCGGTGGCCTGCGGATCCAGACCTCGATGCAGGCCTCGCAGCAACTCGCCCAGATGGCCAACCTGTCCGACCTCGCCAAGAAGGCGACCAACCTCGCGGACGCCCTGCAGAAGGAACGGGACATCAGCGCGGGCCCGATCACCGCGCGCCCCAACGCCCCGCTCGACGACGACATCGTCACCGCCCGCAAGGACACCGACGACCTCAGCCGCACCTTCACCGCGTCCTCGGACAAGTTCGAGAACCTCGAACTCTCCGGCGGCAAGGCGCTGCTCTTCCAGATCCGCAAGGACCTGAACTCGATCTCGGACGCGCGCAACACGCCGTACCAGAACAACCAGAACATCCAGTCGACGATCACCGCCTACGACGTGATCATCCGCGACCTGCTGTCCATCAGCCAGGACATCGCGCTCGCCTCGAACAACAAGGACCTGGTCGTCGCGACCCGCGCGCTCCAGCAGTTCTCGCTGGCCAAGGACGCCACCTCGCAGCAGCGCGCCCTGATCAGCGCCGCACTCGCCAACCCCAAGGGCCCCGACCTCAGCGCGAGCGACGAGTCCTTCGGCATCCGCCTGCGCGCCTCCTACGACAACGCGCTCACCAGCTTCAACAACATCTACACCGCGCACGACCTGGACAACCTGCGCGGCCAGCTCAGCTACAACTCGGTGGTCGCCGACGCCGACCGCTACGCGCGCTCGATCCTCCAGCAGAGCGGCATCCACCAGACCGACCCGGTGACCTACAAGGACTGGTACGAGAAGGCCAGCGCCAAGATCACCGCCGAGCGCCGGATCGAGTCCAAGCTCATCGAGGACCTCGACGGCAAGGCCCAGGACCTGCAGTCCCAGACCGACACCGAGGCCATCATCATCGGTGCCGCCGTCGCCCTGGTGCTGCTCGTCGCCCTCGGTGGCGCCGGTCTGATCGCCCGCTCGATGGTGCGCTCGCTGACCCGCCTGCAGGCCGCGGCCGAGGACGTCGCCGAGCGCCGCCTGCCCGAGCTGGTCAAGACCCTCTCCGAGAGCGACCCGCACGACGTCGACACCACGGTCGAACCGGTGGCCGTCGACTCCACCGACGAGATCGGCCACGTGGCGCACGCCTTCGACATGGTGCACAGCGAGGCCGTCCGCCTCGCCGCCGAGCAGGCCCTCCTGCGCGGCAACATCAACGCGATGTTCACCAACCTCTCGCGCCGCAGCCAGGGCCTCATCCAGCGCCAGCTGTCGCTCATCTCCGAGCTGGAGAGCCGCGAGGCCGACCCGGACCAGCTGGCCAACCTCTTCAAGCTGGACCACCTCGCGACCCGTATGCGCCGCAACGGCGAAAACCTCCTGGTCCTCGCCGGTGAGGACCCGGGCCGCCGCTGGACCAGGCCCGTCCCGCTGGTCGACGTGCTCCGCGCCGCCGCCTCCGAGGTGGAGCAGTACGAGCGCATCGAGCTCGCCGCCGTGCCGTCGGCCGAGGTCGCCGGCCGCGTCGTCAACGACCTCGTCCACCTGCTCGCCGAGCTGCTGGAGAACGCCACCTCGTTCTCCAGCCCGCAGACCCGCGTCCGGGTCACCGGCCACGCGCTGCCGGACGGCCGCGTCCTGGTCGAGATCCACGACACCGGCATCGGCCTGAGCCCGGACGACCTCGCCGAGATCAACGAGCGCCTCGCCAACCCGCCGACGGTGGACGTCTCGGTCTCCCGCCGCATGGGCCTGTTCGTGGTCGGCCGCCTGTCCCTGCGACACGGCATCCGCATCCAGCTGCGCCCCAGCGACTCCGGCGGCACCACCGCACTCGTCATGCTCCCGGTGGACGTCACCAACTCCGCCGACCGCCGCGGCGCCGCCCGGACCGGTCCGGCGCAGGCCAAGCAGCAGCGCGGGGTCACCCCGACGCCGCGCCAGCAGCGCCAGGTGCCGCCCGGCCAGGGCGGCCCGGCCGCGCTCGGTCAGGGCCCGGCCGGCGGCGCCCCGCAGGGTGGCCGCCCGCAGCTCGGCCAGGGCGGCCCGGCCGCTCCGACCGGCCCCGGTGCCCCGACCGGCGCGGGTGCGCCGGCCGCGCCCGGCGGCCGGGCCGGCGGTCTGCCGACCCGCCAGGCCGGCCAGTCGCTGCGCGAGATACCGGCCCAGCCGGGCCAGCCGGGCCAGCAGGGTCCGACCCAGCCGAAGCAGCAGGGCCCGAAGCAGCAGGGCCGGCCGGGCCAGCCGGGCCAGCGGCCCCAGCCCCAGGGTCCGGGCCAGCCGGGCCAGCAGCCGCAGCAGTCCCCGCCGGGCGGCCTGCCGCAGCGCGGCGGCCCGAACCGGCCCGGCCCGGCCCAGGGCGGCCTCGGCGGCCTGCCCCGCCGTGGCCAGCAGCAGCCCGCTCCGGGCCGCCCCGGCCAGGAACGGCCGCGCCCGGGTGGCGAGTTCGACGGCGGTCCGGGCCCCCGGACCGGCGAGCAGCCGCAGCACGGTCGGCCGGGCCGACCGGGCGGACCGCAGCAGCAGGGTGCCCGCCCCGGCAACCGTCCGCAGGACGGCCTGCCGCAGCGTCGGCCGGCCCCGCAGGGCCAGGGCGGCCCCGGCCAGCCCGGTCCGCAGGGCCCTCAGGGTCCCCAGGGTCCCCAGGGCCCTCAGGGTCCCCAGGGTCCGCAGGGTCCGCGCCGCCCCCAGCGCCCCGGCCCGGACGCGCCGCAACGCGACCGTCAGCCGCAGCTGCCCCCGCAGCAGCAGGCCCAGCCGCTGCCGCCGGCCGAGTCGTCGCCGATGGAGAGCACCCAGCAGTTCGCCAGGCCGCGCTTCGAGGCCAGCCAGATCGACCCGCGTGACCCGCTGGGCCTCGGCCTGGTGGAGCCGGTGCTGCCGAGCGTGTCGAACCCGGCGCGCCCGGAGCCGGTCCGGCAGGAGCAGGCCCGCCCGGAGCCGGTGCGCCAGGAGCAGGCCCGTCCGGAGCCGATGGCCCTGCCGACCGGCCCGTCCGAGGGCGCGACCGGCCAGCCGTGGCACCCGCAGGAGGGCCGTCCGGCCGAGGCCGGCCAGCAGCAGGCGCGGCCGCGGCCGTACCAGCCGCGTCGACCCGGCACCTCCGCGCCGGACGCCCAGCCGTCGGAGCCACAGGCCCCGCAGGCCCAGGCCCCGCAGGCTCAGCAGCAGCCCGAGCAGCCGGGCCCCGGCGACGCCCCGTGGCGCCCGTCCGCGAACGACGAGCGCTGGCGCCGCGCCGAGCAGATCCGCGAGCCCTCCACCAGCGGTGTGACCATGTCCGGTCTCCCCCGGCGGACCCCGCAGGCCAACCTGGTCTCCGGCACCGCCGAGGCCTCGCCGCTGACCGGTCCGCAGGTCTCCCGGGCCCCCGAGGAGGTCCGCGGCCGGCTGACCAACCTGCGCCGCGGCATCCAGCAGGGCCGCCGGGCCGGGGCCGAACAGTCCAACCCGCCGGGCTTCCAGCATGGTGCCCAGCAGCCCGGATTCGATAGTTTCGGTGGCCGGACCGACGGCAACGGCGCAGATCACCAGGAGCGTTGAGTTGAATCAGATGAGCCAGGCCGCACAGAACCTGAACTGGCTGATCACCAATTTCGTGGACAACACCCCCGGGGTGTCCCACACCGTGGTGGTCTCCGCCGACGGCCTCCTGCTGTGCATGTCCGAGGGCTTCCCCCGCGACCGCGCCGACCAGCTCGCAGCCGTCGCCTCCGGCCTCACCTCCCTCACCTCCGGCGCCAGCCGGATCTTCGAGGGCGGCGAGGTCAACCAGACCGTCGTCGAGATGGAACGGGGCTTCCTCTTCCTCATGGCCATCAGCGACGGCTCCGCCCTCGCCGTACTCGCCTCCCCCGACTCCGACATCGGCCTCGTCGGCTACGAAATGGCCCTGCTCGTCGACCGCGCCGGCGCCGTCCTCACCCCCGCACTCCGCGCGGAACTCCAGGGCAGTCTCCTGCACTGACCTGGCTCCGAACGGGATTCATCCACCGTCCCACCCGCCGCCGGGTCCGACCCGACCGGTCCCGGCGTCTCACCCTCAGCTACCCTCAGGCAGCTGATCCCGCCTCAGCTGGCACCGCCCCAGCTGGAACCGGCTGCCCAAGGCTGCAGCACAAGGAGGACCCATGACCCCGCCCTCGACACCCGCCGGCTCGTACGGCAACGGGTACGGCAGCGGCTACGGCGGGCAGCAGTCCGACGGCTACGAGCAGCAGCCGCTGGTCCGCCCGTACGCGATGACCGGCGGCCGCACCCGGCCCAGGTACCAGCTCGCCATCGAGGCCCTGATCTCGACCACCGGCTCGGCCGAGCGGACCGGCGGCCTGCTGCCGGAGCACGCCCGGATCGTGAACCTCTGCCGTGAGGTCAAGTCCATCGCGGAGATCTCCGCACTGGCCGGCGTGCCGCTCGGTGTGGCCCGCATCCTCGTGGCCGACCTGGCCGAGGCCGGCCTCGTCGCCATCCACCAGCCCGCCGCCGCGGGCGAGTCGGGCGGAACGCCCGATGTCACGCTGCTCGAAAGGGTCCTCAGTGGACTTCGCAAGCTCTAACGGACCCGCCCGGGCCACGACGTCGGCGAAGATCGTCGTGGCGGGCGGCTTCGGTGTCGGCAAGACCACGCTCGTCGGCGCCGTCTCCGAGATCAACCCCCTGCGCACCGAAGCCGTCATGACCTCGGCCTCCGC
>NZ_JBIUUS010000027.1:91841-101663 GCF_044742585.1 Kitasatospora sp. NPDC087861 | reverse complement strand
CCGGGTTCGCTCTCGCCGCCGAGGCCGGCGATGCGGTCGCCCTCGACGGCCAGGCGGTCGCCCTCGACGACGGCGCCGGGCAGGACCAGCCGGGCCCCGGCCAAGACGGTACGGTCCATGCCCACGGTGGTCGCCTCCAGGGACGGGACGGGCAGCACTGCGGTCGGCGATCCCGTCGTCGGGGCCTCGTGCTGTCCGAGGGGGTCGATGATCTCGACCAGAGTTGAGCATTGGTGCTGCATTCCAGTCAATATTGAGCACCCGAATTGATGGACTCGACGCCGAGTGAATCGTGGCGGCGCAGGTCGCAGGCGTCCCAAGGTCGCCGACGGCCCGCCGCACAGGGGTGTCGTCTAAACTCCCCGCATGCTCAAAGCTGACCGTACGGCCCGGATCCTCGCGCACGTGACCGAGGAGGGCAGTGCCGATGTGCACGCGCTGGCCGGGCTGTTGGAGGTCTCGACCGCCACCATCCGGCGCGACCTCCAGGAGCTCCACGACCAGGGGCTGCTGCACCGTACGCGGGGCGGTGCGGTCACCGGCGCGGTCGGCCTGGAGCTGCCGCTGCGCCACCGGCGCGGGACGCGGCAGGCCGAGAAGCGGCGGATCGCCCTCGCCGCCGGGAGCCTGGTCCCGGACGGCGCCGTGGTCGGGCTGACCGGTGGCACGACGACCGGCGAACTGGCGAGGGTGCTCGCCGACCGCGGCGGGGTCACCATCGTGACCAATGCCGTCAACATCGCCGCCGATCTGATCGTCCGGCCCGAGATCCGCCTGGTCGTGGTCGGGGGCATCGCCAGGACGGCGAGTTACGAGCTGGTCGGACCGGCGGCCGAGCGGATGCTCTCGCAGTACCACCTGGACCTCGCCTTCATCGGCGTGGACGGCCTGACCGCGAGCGAGGGCTGCACCACGCACGACGAGATGGAGGCGACCACGGACCGGGCCTTCCTGCGCAGCGCGGCCCGATCCGTCGTCCTGGCGGACAGCAGCAAGGTGGGTCGGGTCACCTTCGCGGAGATCTGCCCGCTCCCGGACATCCACGAGCTCGTCACGGACGACCAGTTGACCGACGCCCAGGAGCAGGCCGTCACGGCCGCCGGCGTACGGGTCCTGCGGGCCTGAAGCGGCCACCAGTAGCCCGTCACCCCGACCTCGGACGGCCAGTCCGCCGGGCGCGGCACCACCAGCGGACTGAAGCCGTGGAAGACCGGCCGGATCTCCCCTGCCCGTACCTGCGACGCGGCGGCGGGCAGCCCGAGCCGGGCGCGCAGCCGCGTCAGGACCCCGTCCTGGAGCGCTCCGGCCCGGGCCAGCAGCGCCCGGCCTGCGGCGACGTTGCCCTCCGGTCCCAGGTCGTCGCCGTCCGGCGGACCGGGCAGCGGGAACTCCCGCGTGGCGAAGGCCGGTGCGAGGTAGGTGCCGATGACGGGGACGCCGACGGCCTCGCCGGCCGCCTGGCTGAGCGATGCGGGGCCGAGCGCGGTGAGCACCAGGTCGGTGCCGTCCGCCACGGCCGGCACCACGCCGTCGGCGAGCCGGCCCAGGAACTCCGTCGTCGCCGCGCGCGCCTCCTCCGGCGACGCCGCCCGGGCCCTGGCGCGGATCAGTTCGTACGGGTCGCCCGGCAGCGGTGATGGGGATGCCCGAAATTCCCCAGGGTCTGCTCGATTCCCCACTTGGTTGAGCGGTAAACGATGAGGCCGGGGCCGCGCCCCGGACCGCCTTGGCTCAGCCCAGCGCGTCCATCAGGGAGGTGACATAGGCATCCAGCCGCTCCTCCACGGCTCGTGTCGTCAGCTCGGTCCGTCCTGCCTCCCGCCACGGCTGCGCCACCCACTGCACTTCCTCCGAGAACGCCAGTGGCTCCCGCACCTGCCAGTACAGCCGCTCGTCCGCGGCCGCGGCCAGCATCCCGCCGGCCTCCTGGTACGCCTCGGTGAAGCGCAGGCCCCACGCCGGGCCGTGCAGCAGTGCGAGATTGGTGGAGCAGTGCGCCACGTCGAGGTCCGCCGGGCCCCAGGAGGCCGCCGCCCAGTCGACGACGCCGGCGATCCGGGCGCCGGCGGCACCGGCCGGGTCCTCGGGCGGCAGGTCAAACAGCACGTTGCCGGGCTGGAAGTCCCGGTGCAGGAACCGCCCTTCGTAGCGCGGCGCGGGCTTGCGGATCACGTCGATCGCGGCGGCCCAGACCACGGCGTCGGCGCCCTCGGGGGTCACGACCGTGTCGGCGGTCGTCAGCGCCACGTACTCCCGGGGCCGGACGGCTGGCCGCACCGCGTGGACCGCCACGAGTTGACGGGCCAGCAGGGGCAGGCGCGTCTCCAGCCCCTCGTCGTCGAGGACCGTCCGGCCCGGCAGGTGGGTCATGAGGAGCGAGGGGTACTCGCAGTGCGCGGCGGTCGGATCGACGGCGACGAGTCCGGGAGCCGGCACGCCGGTGCCGGTGAGCGTGGTCAGGGCGTCGGCCTCCCTGTGCAGGAGGTCCTCGGCCGGCCCCTGCCGGGTCGGGTCGACGAAGGAGCGCAGCACCAGGTGCCGGGTGCCTCCGTCCCGCGTGCCGATGGTCAGCCTCCGCATGTCGGCGGTGGCGCCGCCGTGCAGCGCCTCGGCTCCGACGATCCGCTCGCCGGCCTCCAGGTGCCGGCTCACCCAGGCCAGTGTCAACGGTCGGACAGTCGCCGCCTCATCATGATTGGTCACCGTGCCACCTCACCATCCGGACGGCGGCACGCGCGAGCCCTTACGGGCCTGTCCGCAAGTCAGCGTGCAGGTGGTGGGTGGGGAAGTTGGGCGAGCAGGTCTGTCCGCACCCATAGCGAGGGGTGGGGAATTTCAAAGAGCCCTATCAGCGGCCGATAGCCGAGGCCACACCCACCGACGAGCGAGGCGAAGGGCGGGTGCGCGGCCACAGTGACCCGGTGGCCGACGTCCAGCAGGCGCCGTCCAAGGCCGGTGAAGGGTGCGACGTCCCCTCGCGAACCGGCGGTGACGATCAGAATCCGCATGTGATGATCCTCCTCGGCGAGTGCCGCCCCGGAGCACACCGGAGGGCGGGGATCGCCGAGGACGCTAACGGCTCCCGCGCGGTGGAGGTTCAACCGGCTCTGACGCACGACACGCAAGCGCACGGCACCCGAGGCGGGAACACGGTGGGCATCGGCGAACTGGCCGCACGCACCGGGCTGCCCGTGAAGACCATCCGCTACTACTTGGCTGCGGACCACCCGCCTGGGCCGTGAACCGTGATCCCCCTGCCGGCCCCGAGAGATCAGTCCACGGCTGATCGTCGGTCACGTGCCGGGCCCCCCCATCGAGCCGGGCAGCTGCCCGCACTGCAGCCGTACGCCGAGGAGGTGACCACCTTCCTCGCCCAGGACTACGGGATGGCGGACCGACTCCGAACCCGAACCCGGGGCCGGGCGCCGCCGACGCCGCCCGTCGCCGCGTCCGGCCCGGGGGCGCAGTGCTGCCGGGAGGGGAGGGGCGGTGTGCCGTCGGCCGGACGGAGGAGGTCCAGGACCGGCCGGGCCTGGTTCCTGAGCAGGTGGCCCGACGCCGGGAGGAGGACGACCTCTACGCGGGGCACGGGGCGTGAAGCGTGCGTCAGCCGGTCGGCCGGGTGCGCGGGCGACGGTCCGGGACGCGACGGCGCCGTGCACGGGAGGGCACGCGAGGGCCGGGGGACCGACGGGCTGGGGAGGTGCCGGGCCCCGCTCGACCGGGGCACTGCGTGACCGGGGCGCCGGGGAAGGGGGCCACGGGAAGGGGCGCCGGTGGGCGCCCGGGGAGAGGGCGCCGGGGAAGCCGGGGCGTGGATCAGGAGGCCGGGCCTCTTCGGAGGTGCTGGAGGCAGTCGGCGATCTCGGCGGGGGTGGAGGGGCCGAGAGCGTCGGCCAGGCGGCCGTGGCGCAGGAAGACGACGCTGTCGGCGCACGCGGCGGCTTCGGGGTCGGTGGTCACGAGGACCGCCGTGAGGTCGAGGGCGCGGACCGCGCGCCGGAGCGAGGCGCCGATGGCGCGGGCGAGTTCGGGGGAGTCGTCGTGTCCCGGGGTGTCGACCAGCAGCAGGCGTGGTGAGGCGGCCAGCAGCCGGGCCAGCATGGCGTTGTGCTGCTCGACCCGGCCCAGCTTCCGCAGCGGCCGCCGCCAGTGCCACAGTCGGGTGGCCCGACTGATCTGCCAGGCCTGGCGGCGGCCGAGTGCGGGAGTGCCGGGGTCGACGAATTCACGAACCGTCACATTCGGGTGAACGGGCTCGTGTTGACCCCAGAGTGCGCCGACGGCACCCCGTTCACTGTCGGCCCAATGGACCGTTCCGGTGGACGGGGTGGTGACGCCGGCCATGCACTCCAGGAGCGCCGTCGTGCTGGCGCGTTCGTCTCCCATGACGGCACAGAAGCGGCCTTTTCGAACACCGAGTGAGAACTCGCGCAGGACTGCCGTGGGGCCGTTCGTGCCCGGGTGGATTTTCGACACGTTTTCCAGCGTGACGGCACAGCTGGGGGCGGCTTCCCGCGCAGCTGATGCTCCTCCCATCATGAATCGGCTCCCAGGCTTCCGTAATTGATGCGTGCGGCGACAAGGCATCGTGCTTGCATGCCCTGAACCTACTCGCTCGTAATGGGTTTAGGCCATGCTGCCCGCATCCGTATGTATGGTGCACTTTCCTAGACCATCCGTGTCAGATCCGGATCGTGCGTAGCAATGTGTTGCCGGTTCGTTACTCCGAGAATCGTCGGTATAGGGCGAATTGTCAGACCAGTGGATCCCCACGGAGAAGCGCCCCGCCCAGGGGGGTCAGGGTGTGGTGGACTTTGTTGAGCGAGCGCAGGGTGGTGATGAGGCCGGCGGCCCGCAGGACCGCGGTGTGCTGGCTCGCCGCGGCGGTGGAGATGCCCACCAGCTCGCCGACCTCGGTGGTGGTGCAGGTGGTCGTCAGCACCTGCAGGACGGCCGCCCGGGTGCGGCCCAGCAGGGCCCCCAGGGCCTGCTCGCCGTCGGGTGCCGGATCCCAGAGGTTCTCCCGCTCGCGCGGGACGGGGATCGGGTAAAGCAGCAGTAAGGGCCGGTCGCCCTGCTGTTCGACCAGGATCGGCGACCGGGAGAACAGGAACAGTGACGGGGCGATCTCCAGGCCGGTCGACTCCAGCTTGATGTCGTGCCCCGTCCCGGGGACCTCCAGCACCGGGGGGCGCCAGCGGATCGCCGGGTGCAGCGTGCTGAGCAGTTGGTCGACGCCGCCGCTCATCATGATCTGGGCCCGGGCGTTCCGGTCCACTTCGAGCAGGGTGGAGACCTGGCTCCAGTACGGTTCCACCGCGATGCGGTGGAATGTCTCCAGGTCGCGCAGAACCCGCGGGCGGAATTCGTTTCCGGATCCGGCCGCGGAGGAGTTTTCGAGGATTCGGTAGAGATCGGGGAAAGGGCGGACGGTGCGGGCGAGTTCGGCCAGCGCGCGGCCGTCCCGTTCACCCGCGACCCGTCGGCGCCAGGAATGGAAGACGGGGCCTCCGCCGCCCGTCGCGAAGGTTTCCAGGGCGCAGAGCGCCTCTCTCATCGGATCCAGGTGGGCGGCTGACGATACCTTGGCCAGGCTCGCCGGACTGAAGAATATGCGTCGCATTTCGGTGTTCCCCCTTGAAGGTGCCGACGCTGTCGTGATCGGAGGTGATCGGTCTCAGGCCGGCATCGCTGCCGCTTCGATCGCGTCCTCGGTCGTACAGGCCGGTCCGTCGGGGAGAATGGGATAGAAGAGTGTCGGTCCGTCGGCAATGGTGTGGTCGTCCACCAGGACCGGCGAATCGGGCGCCAGGAAGTAGGACGGCGCAATCGTCAGTCCGCATTCCTCCAGTTGTACGTCCTCGCTCTGTCCGGGTATCTCCAGGGAGCAGGTGGAGAGCCGGACGGCGGGGTGAAGGGTGCTCAGCAGGCCGCGGGCGCCGCAGTCATGGAGGATTTCCAGCCGCTTCTTGCGGTCGCTCTGAACCGTGAGGGAGATCACGTCCCAATGTGGGGCGACCACGATGCGGTAGAAGGACTCCAGGTCCCGGAGCAGACGCGTGTCCGCGTCGTCTCCGGTGCGGCGGGCGCGCCGGACCATGGCGTCCAGGTCGGGGAACGGGCGGATGGTTCGGGCGAGTTCGACGAGCCGTTGAGTGGACCCGAGGCGGTGGGCGGGGCCCAGCCGACGGGCCGGCCCGGCCGGACGGGTCTTATGCCATCGGAGTCGGCGTTTTGCCTGGCGGTGCCGGGAAGAGAGCAGATCCAGGGCGAAGAGTGATTCGCTGACCCAGTCAGGGGTCGGCATGATACGCGTTCTCAACAGGCTTGCCGATGTGAAGTGCAGACGTGGCACGAGTCCCCCAGAATGCCGTTGACGTATGCGGGTCGGGAGCCGGGGTCCACGGTGAGGTGGATGAGCGGACTTGCGTGACCGCAAGCTCGACATGGTCATGCCGGTTCCCGTACCGACTACGCTACGTCCCGCTTTAGGGGGGTGACAGTCGAGTCTTCGCCAGTTCGAAGGTGCAGTTCTCTGCACCTGATCCAGATAGCCTGCTCGACTCGGGTCTACCCGCGTCACTCGGGCCGGGTGGCCCGAGTGACGGGTGTGACGCGAGGGGCCAATGGGGTCGGAGTCACGCCGGACGTGGGTCCGCGCCCTCGGCCTACCTGCCAAGAGCGCGGAAGTTCCTCAGGTGCGGATTCGATCTGCTCGTCAGATCGTGATAAGCACGTTGATCAGAACGCCAACGGCGACCACCGCGAGGACGACCCAGGGCCACATCGGGCGTTCCTTAGTGGGCTTCCAGCCGGTCGAATCGGGCATGACTGCTCCTGGCTTGTATTGGTACGGGGAGATTTGCGGCCGGGCCCCTCGGAAGACGGGGGACCCAACGAGGGGCCCGGCCAAGGGAATCGGTGGGGGAACTGTTAGTGCCCTGTTCACCGATTCCGGTCTGGGATCACCGTGGGCTCCATGGGAGCCTCAACGGTGACGCTGGTTCGGAAGCCCAGTCCTCACGGGTAGTCGTGGTGGTCGAGGCAGGTCTGGCGCAGTTCCTTGATGCGGTCGTTCTGCTCACCGATGTAACCCACCACGGTGCGCGCCGTACCCTTCTCCCGGATGTCGGCGTTGCGCATCTTCTCGGCGGTCGAGTGGATCGCATTGCGGAGCTTGTCGTCCCCGGCCTGCTTGGCCAGCCCGTCGAGCTCGTCGGCCCGGTCGCGCATCTTCTTGCGGGCCTCCTCCACGTTGTCCGGGAACGGATCGGTGAAGGTCTTGCCGAAGATCTTCGCGCACAGCTCGATCCGGTCGGCGGCCTTGGTGCTGACCTCACAGGCGGACGTTCCGGCGCCGACCAGGAGGACGGCGGCCAGGGTCAGCACGACCGTCCTGCTCCGCCGGCCTCCGGGCTCGGCCCCGCGGCTCCTCCGCATCGGGTACATGCTTCCTCCCTGGCTCCCGTGGGATCCGATGATCTGTCTGCCCGTCGTCCTGGCGTTGGTTCCGCCTTCGATGACTCCATCCTGAGGCCGGGCGAAGCCGATTTCATGGGGGCTTACTTCCGATCCGAGGTGCAGTTCTCTGCACCTTTCTTCGTGCACGTGATCGCCTGTCCTGGGCGTTTTCGCACCGGCTTAAAGACGTGGTGGGCGGTGGGCGGCGGCATGGAGGCTGAGATCCGTACGGCCGGACGGCAGGCGGTACCCGGCGTTCCGCCTCAGGGTCGTGGTGCACGGGTAGTGCAGGGGAGAAAGGGACGACGATGGGCCCAGCACGGACACTCGCGGAGAAGCTGTGGGAGCGCCACGTCGTGGCCGCCCGGCCCGGCGAACCGGACCTCCTCTACATCGACCTCCACCTGACCCACGAGGCCACCTCCCCGCAGGCCTTCGACGGGCTGCGGCTGGCCGGCCGCGCCGTCCGGCGCCCGGGGCTGACCCTGGCGCTGGAGGACCACAACGTCGCCACCACGGCGGACGCGGTGCTCGACCCGGTCAGCCTGGTCCAGTTGGAGACGCTGCGCCGCAACTGCGCCGACCAGGGCATCGAGCTCTACTCGGTCGGTCATCGGCGGCAGGGGATCGTGCACGTCGTCGGGCCCGAACTCGGCCTGGTGCAGCCCGGTATGACGATCGTCTGCGGCGACAGCCACACCGCCACCCACGGCGCCTTCGGCGCGCTCGCCTTCGGCATCGGCACCAGCGACGTGGAGCACGTCCTGGCCACCCAGTGCCTGGAGATCAGTCGGCCGCGCACGCTGGCCGTCGAGTTCACCGGCCAACTCCCCCCGGAGGTCGGGGCGAAGGAGCTGATCCTCGCGCTGATCGCCCGGATCGGGGCCAACGGGGCGCAGGGCCACCTCATCGAGTACCGGGGCGAGGCGGTGCGGGGGCTCTCCATGGAGGCCCGGATGACGCTCTGCAACATGAGCATTGAGGCCGGCGCCCGGGCCGGGATCGTCGCACCCGACGAGACCACCCTGGAGTACCTGCGCGGCCGTCCGCACGCCCCCACCGGGGCGGACTGGGACGCCGCCGTCGCCGACTGGTCCACCCTGGCCACCGACCCCGGCGCGGTGTTCGACCGGACGGTCGTCCTCGACGTCGACGGGCTCACCCCGCTCGTCACCTGGGGCACCAACCCCGCCCAGACCGTGCCGCTGGCCGCCACCGTCCCCGACCCGCAGACCTTCGCCGACCCGCTCGAACTCGCGGCGGCCGAGCGGGCCCTGTCCTACATGGGGCTGCGGCCCGGGACCCCGATGCGGGACCTCGCGATCGACGTCGTCTTCCTCGGCTCCTGCACCAACGGCCGGATCGAGGACCTGCGGTCCGCGGCCGGGGTGCTGCGCGGCCGCACCGTCGCCGCCGGCACCCGGCTGCTGGTCGTCCCCGGCTCGATGCAGGTGCGGGCCGAGGCCGAGGCGGAGGGGCTGCACGAGGTCTTCCTGGACGCCGGCGCCGAGTGGCGCCTGCCCGGCTGCTCGATGTGCCTGGGCATGAACACCGACCGTCTCGAGGGTGTCGAGCGCTGCGCCTCCACCTCGAACCGCAACTTCGAAGGCCGTCAAGGGGCGCGGGCCCGCACCCACCTGGTGTCGCCCGCGGTCGCCGCCGCGACGGCGGTGGCCGGGCGGCTCGCGGCCCCCGCCGATCTGGCCTGACAGCCGGCCCGGCCGGAGAGAGGACGAGCTCAGTATGGAACCCTTCGTCGAACACCACGGTCGCGCGGTCGCCCTGCGCCGCGACGACGTCGACACCGACCAGATCCTGCCCGCCGAGTTCTGCAAGCGGGTCGTCAAGAGCGGCTACGAGGACGCGCTCTTCGCCCGCTGGCGCGCCGAGGACGGCTTCGTCCTGGAGCAGCCGCAGTACGCGGACGCCACGGTCCTGCTGGCCGGCCGGGACTTCGGCATCGGCAGCTCCCGCGAACACGCCGTCTGGGCGCTGCGCGACTGGGGCTTCCGCGCCGTCGTGGCCACCGGCTTCGGCGACATCTTCCGCCGCAACGCCCTCAACAACGGGCTCGTCCCGGTCGACCTGCCGACCCCCGTGGTCGAGGAGCTGATGGCCCTCGCGGAGTCCGCCGAGGGCCTGCGGGTCACCGTGGACCTGCGGGCCGGCCTGCTGCGCCGGCCCGGCGGCGAACACCCGTTCACGGTCGACGAACGGGCCCGGGCCCGGCTGCTCGAAGGGCAGGACGTGATCGCGGCGACCCTGCTCAGGAACGAGGACATCGAGGCGTACGAGGCGCGCCGCCCGGCCTGGCTGCCCGAGATCCCGCGCGGCGCCTTCGACCGGACCGAGCGAAGC